>JAGWTI010000141.1 GCA_028876065.1 Nitrospirota bacterium | reverse complement strand
GCGGAGGCACCTGCAGATAGACCAATTCCTCAGCATAATGGGCGAGGAAGTCTCCCGTATACGTCAAGGCCGGGTCATGCTGCCGGCGCAGCCAGACTTCCAGCCAGGTCAGGGGACAAGTCCAGTTGAAGAGTTGCAGGCAGACACTGAACAGCAAGGCCCCGGCATGGAGCCATTTCACCCAGCCGCGCCACCGGACCAGCAGCGCGCCAAACAGGATGAAGCCGATCCAGAGGAGATGGATGAGGACGACGACATCGGCTGCCAGCTTCCAGACCATGGCCCTCCGGCAAGCGGGACGCTATCCCTCTTCGAACCGCAGATCCTTGGCGTCGGCCAGGGAGAGGTAGGGTTCGCCCCATTGCCGGGGACTCTCCAGGCTCCAGGCTTCGGCGAGCGCCACCGGTTTCAATCGAACGCCCCAGAGTCCCCCGAAGACCAGGTACGCGAGCCCGGCCCCGGAATCCTCGACCAGTTGCGCGGAGGCGGAACAGAGCGGACGCTCCGGGTCGTCCGTCCAGCCCGTGATCCAGCACCAGTCCCCTTGCGCGCTCCGCTCGTAGCTCCGGACCTGCGTGACCCGTCTTGCCGGCCCAGCCTCTTTGAACCGGACAAAGACCGACTGTTCGCAGTTGGGATTGCTCTCGACCTCGATGAACATACCTCCCCCTCAAGATGTAGCGCGGCAACCTCGACCCCGTGCCACCTCCTCATCCCCTCGCTTGACGGTTCTTTCTTGCGGCTGTTAGACTGCCGACGATCATGAGCGCGCCGCAAACCGAAATCCAGACTCCCCCCTTGGCCGGAAGCCTCGCCGCGCCAGGCTTGCCCGAAGTCCCAGACGAGTCCGTCGCGGAACCGTCCGACCCCAAGCCCTTTCTCTGCCGAAAACCGGTTCGGGCCGCCATCTATACCGGCTTGGCCGTGCTCTTCCTGCTCATGCTGGCCTGGCGCTACCTGCCGGGCTACCTGGACCCGACGTTCGAGAAGCACATCCAGAACAAGCAGGTGATGATCGGCATGACGAAGCAGCAGGTCCTCAAGGCCTGGGGCTCGCCCTACACGATCAACGTGAGCTATACGAAAGACGGCATCCGGCGGGAGGAATGGATTTTCGAGGACTGGAAAGACGCGGCGACCGTCAAGCACCGCTACCTCTACTTTGAAGAAGATACCCTCGTGAGCGGCTGGTACTACCAATAACGCATCATCCGGCCTCGCCCGGTCCCTCCCCTCGCGTCAAGTTCTCCAGCAACGTTCCTGCCCGTCCCAGCTCCGATTCGTGCACCATCACTTCGCGCCGATTGAACGGCAAGGGAAACCCCGGATAGAGGCTGCCGAAGTGTTCGTTCTTGACGAAGTAGCGGATCCCGTTGCCGTCCAGGAGGCTCTTGATCAGCGCCAGCTCCCCTTCGTCCTGCGGCTCGATCAGTCTGACCAAGTCCATGTGCGCCTCGTTCCTTACCGGTGCTCGGCGGGACGCTGCAGTTGGCCGTCCAGCGCTTCGAAGAAGGTCAGAATGTTCCGGGCATTCTGGCCGAAGTCTCCCTTTCCGACACGCGACGCGGACCGGACGGAAACGATCGTCTTCTCCCCTTCCGCCCGCACCCGGACGGTCACGTCGTCCACAAACCGGAAGAGCCGGCTGGTGGCCTCAGCCTGGATCTCCCCGGCCTCGAGCCGATGGGAGACCAAGGCCCAGCGAGGCAGGCGATGGATTGCGTGCAGCGCCGCATCGAACACGACGTCAGGCTTGGCCTCATAGCTGCGCGGGATCAGGTCCGGATACTCCGGCGTCTTGCCGGTTTCCACCACGTTGATCATCGGCCAGCAGGAGGTCAGCGACAGGAACAGGACGCCCAGAAGGGCCAGGCAGGCAAGTGCCGTCATCATGCTGCTGCGCAAGACCCTCTCCGTTCAACGCAGACCCGATTGTCTTTTACCGCCCAACCTCGTACACTCGGCACGGGAACAGACAAGACCGGAAGCAGTTGCAGGACGGCCCCCCGGCTACGGCGTTTCGGTGATCTGGACGCGGCGCTCCTTGCCCGGCCCCCCCGAGACGGTCAGGACACGCTTCCACTCCCGCACCTGGTAGGTGGCCCAGGCATTCGGCTGGTCTTTGTAGAACGCATCCGGGTCCTCGCCGGCGGCATTCAAGTAGATCGGTTCGGTGAACCCCTCGTCGAGGACATAGTCCAACAGACAGTCCGTGGTGAAGCCTTTGCCGCGCAGGGACACGTCAGCCAGGAGATCGAGGATTTCATCAGGATTTTGGATCGTGATCGGGTTCATGCGAACAACCCCGTGCTCATCGCTTCCACGTCCACGCACATTCCCCAGAGACGCATGCTGGATTCTAGACAGGGGTCCCGGCGAAAGCAAGGCTGGGCTTTCATGGTAAGGGCTCCTGTGTCGACGGACCGGTTCCGCGAGCAATTGCTCGGCTTCCTGGACCGTAAGGACCACTGGGCATGGCCCTTCTTCAGCGAAGGCCGGGCCAGCAAGGAGCAGTTCAAGCTTCATTTTCAACAGGAATATGCCGTCTACGTCCGCGACTTTCCCGTGTTGCTCGCCCGCATCCACGGCCACAACCATCCGGCCCAAGTCCGGAGCATGCTGGCCACAAACATCTATGAAGAAGACACGGGCGGCTTGTCGCTGGGCCGTTCCCATCCGGACTTGTTCCTGGCGATGATGGACGGCCTGGGCTTTCCCGCCAAGGACTTCGAGCGGGTGCGCTTGCTGCCGGCCAGCCGCGCCTATCGGAGCTGGCTGGACCGGGTCTCACGTCGCCGGGATTGGCTGGTCGGGGCCGCAGCCCTGACGGTCTTCGTCGAAGGCAGCGTCAAGGATCGGCAGGAATTGCTGCATCCCTCGGAACCGAAAACACCGGCCGAAATCGAAGCCCATATCGCCCGACATCCCTTGGTACGCCACTACGGCCTGTCGCCCGACTCGATGGACCTGACCCGCGCCCACCAGATGGTCGAGGCAGGACACAGACACGACGCCTACGACATGGTGCTCGGCTTCGCGGTCACCGCCGCTCAGCAACAAGCCGTGCTCGCCTGCCTCAAGACCACCTTGGCCCTTTGGCTCCGTTACCGAGACGGCATCGCCCGGGCCTGTGGCCTGAAGAAAGCCGGATCGTGACCCATCGCGCCGCCATGGCCGTGCTGCTGTGGCTGAGCCTTGCCGCCTGCCAGGGCCCTATGGTCCTCATTCCCGCCGGCCCCTTTCTCATGGGCAGTCCGGAAGGCGGCGACAGCCTCTCCGACGAACGTCCCCAGAGGACCGTGACGCTCCGCGCCTTCTGGATGGACCGGTACGAAGTGACCAATGCCGACTATGCACGATTCGTCGCCGCCACAGGCCATCCGGCTCCGAAAAACGCGAGCCCCGCCGTGACCCTCTGGGAACAAGACCGTCCATTGGCCGGCAGCGGGCAACACCCGGTCGTCAACATCGGGTGGCAGGATGCGGCCGCCTACTGCCGATGGGCCAACAAACGGCTCCCGACCGAAGCGGAATGGGAAAAAGCGGCGCGAGGGACGGACGGCCGTCTCTATCCCTGGGGCAACGAATGGGACTGGACGCGGGCCAACAGCGCCAGCTACTGGGCCGGGCGCACCGTCGAATTCAAAGACGGAGCGGAGTGGAAGGATTTTTGGGTGAACGGCGAAGGAGCCCGTATCTCCAAGGAACGGGGGCTGAAAAGAGAAGTGCTCACGTTGCCGGTCGGCCGCTTCCCGGAAGGCGCCAGCCCCTACGGACTGCTCGACATGGCCGGCAATGCCTCGGAGTGGGTGCAGGACTGGTACGAACCCTACTACTATCTCAAAGCACCTCCCGCCGACCCCAAGGGGCCGGACGGCATTCTCTTGAAAGTCGTGCGCGGCGGCTCGTGGCTGAAACCGGCCAAGAGCCTACGGACAGCCGACCGCGACTACGGCTTCCCCGACGACCATCCCAGCGGCACCGGCTTCCGTTGCGCACAAGATGAGGGTGAGCGCTGATACGCCGCCCTTCGCGCCTATATCTTATTTCTCCCGATCGCCCCCTTCCTCGAACATGCCCTGGTCGTTGGCCAGCCCTTCGACTTCACTCGGGACAGGCCTTTCGGCTTCGCTCAAAACAGGCACCCGGCTAAGACCCCTATCACGTTTCCCGCCATTGATTCCGGCGCCCACCTATCATATATTTGTACGCATTGAACGACAGGAGGAAGAGACATGGCCACGCCAAGCATTAAAGAAGAAGCCCGTCGGCTGGTTGAGAACCTCCCCGACAATTCGACCTGGGACGACCTCGTGCATGAAATTTACGTCCGTCAGGCTGTTGAAGCCGGGCTGGCCGACAGCCGGGCCGGACGCACAACCGATGTCGAGCAAGTGCGCGCATCGTTCGGATTGCCTGCGTGAAGGTCCATTGGACCGCCACGGCAATCGGCCACCTTCAAAACATTCGCGCGTACATCGGACAAAGCTCGCCCGAAATACGCCTTGCGAATCGTTGATCGCCTCACCAGACGTTCGCAGCAAATCGCCCAATTTCCTGAATCCGGCCGCATCGTCCCCGAAGCGGAGCTCCCACAGATACGAGAAGTGCTGGAAGGTCCTTATCGGATCATGTACCACATCACGCCCGCTCAAGTGGATATCATCGCCGTCATCCACGGATCGCGGCAAACGCCCTGGACACCGGCAGGCCCCTGATCGGCCTGGCGCGTGCCCCGGTCCCGGACCGGTCTGGGCAGTGACTCCATCCGCAGCCTTACAAAGACAGGTGCCATCCCAGTTCCGGCTTGCACGATCTGACCACAAACTCTGGCGCCATAACCAAGCCACCGCAAGAAAAGCCAGCCTGTCCTTATTCCCATGCTTTCCTTCTTGGCAGAGTCTCGGTGGGTTCCCCGCTCCTCCGATGATGTCGCTCGGGCAGCGGATCAACGCTTTGGAGAAAGAAAATGCTTCCTGCCAAAATTGAAAACCTTGAACATACGCTATCGCCACGCCCGCATTTCCTTATTTAATTTTGCACGCCAGTCTTCACCCCACATACGGGTCATCATTCTGTTGATATGCTGGTCATTGTTTTCTGACCT
>JAGWTI010000140.1 GCA_028876065.1 Nitrospirota bacterium | reverse complement strand
AAGACCGCTGTACGCCTGTTTGTCGAAGAGTCTGAAAAGCTCGGCACTCTGGGGGATATTCTGAGCGAAGCCGCAATTCAGCGTGACTCTGAGGAGAGGGGATAGCTATGGAGATTTATCCTGGCATCTCGATGGACCCAGGCATCAGGTTCGGCAAGCCATGTCTGGCCGGGACGCGGGTGGACGTGGCTACCGTGGTTGGCGCATTGGCGGCAGGCGAGGGTATTGAGACGGTGCAGGAGGCGTATCAACTCTCCCGCGAACAGGTGCTCACGGCGCTTCGCTATGCCGCTCATGTCTCGGAACATGTGCCGCCGGCGGTCGAGCGGGTCTCTTGAAAGTCCCGCTGGATGAAAACTTTCCTCTCCCGCTTTATCATCGGCTTCGCGCTGCCGGGCACGATGTTGAGCACGTGATTGTGCTGGGGAAGCGCGGGGCCAAGGATGCCGAACTTCGTAGGCGGATAGAACGAGAGGACCTGGTCTTCCTCACGCAGGACACGGAATTCGCGGACATCCCTGCGAACTATCGAGGCAAAGTCGTTATTTCACGGGTTCGACAAAACCTTCCGATTCGTCAGCGAGTGGATTTGTGGTGCGGGGCCTTGGAACGTTTTCTGGGAAGTGTGCCGCCTGAGAAATTGTTCGATCTGTATGAAACGGGCAAGATCGTCCCCTGGGAAATTCACGAGTCTGAGTGAGACCTCAAGGATTAGGCCATGAAGCTTCACGAGCAGCCGATCGCCAAAGACCTCATCGCGCAGCATGGGTTGTCGGATGAGGAGTACAAGAAGATCGTCGAGATTCTGGGGCGGGAGCCGAACCTGACCGAGCTGGGAATGTTCTCGGTCATGTGGTCGGAGCACTGTTCCTACAAGAGTTCACGGGTGCATCTCAGGAAGCTCCCGACGACCGGGCCGCGCGTCGTGCAAGGGCCGGGCGAGAATGCCGGGGCGGTGGACATCGGCGACGGGCTCTGCGCGGTCTTCAAGATGGAATCGCACAACCATCCGTCGTTCATCGAGCCCTATCAGGGCGCGGCGACCGGCGTCGGCGGGATTCTGCGGGACGTCTTCACGATGGGCGCCAGGCCGATCGCTTTGCTGGACTCGCTTCGGTTCGGTCAGCTCGACAAGCCGCTGAATCGCCATCTCTTCAAGGGCGTGGTGGCGGGCATCGCCGGCTATGGCAACTGCATGGGCGTGCCCACGGTCGGCGGCGAAGTCGTCTTCAACGACATCTACAGCCAGAACCCGTTGGTGAATGCCTTTTGCCTGGGAATCGCCAGGAAAGACCGTCTCTTCAAGGGCCTGGCGGCCGGCATCGGCAACCCGGTGATGTACGTCGGGTCCAAGACGGGACGAGACGGCATTCATGGGGCGACGATGGCCTCGGATGCTTTCGATGAAGCCTCCGAAGCCAAGCGGCCGACGGTCCAGGTCGGGGACCCCTTCACCGAGAAGCTGCTGCTCGAGGCCTGCCTGGAATTGATGGACAAGGACTTGCTGGTCGGCATCCAGGACATGGGCGCGGCGGGGTTGACCAGCTCTTCCTGCGAGATGGCCTCGCGGGCGGGGAATGGAATCGACCTGGATCTGACGGCCGTTCCTCGGCGCGAGCCGGGCATGACGCCCTACGAACTCATGCTCTCGGAATCGCAGGAGCGGATGTTGATGATCGCCAAAGAGGGGAAGGAAGCGGAAGTCCTGGCGATCTGCAAGAAATGGGACTTGGACGCGGCGGTGGTGGGGCGGGTGACGAACGACGGCATCCTGCGCGTGCGCGACCAGGGCAAGGTGGTGGCGGAGATTCCGGCCAAGGCCTTGGCCGAAGAGGGGCCGCGCTATGAGAGACCCAATGCGCCGCCTCCGTATCAGGAACATCTCCAGGCGCTCAACCTGGACATTCTGCCGGATGTGAAGGAGCCGACGGCGGCGCTCCTGTCCCTTTTGGAATCGCCGACCATCGCCAGCAAGGCCTGGGTCTATAGGCAATACGACCATATGGTGCGGACGAACACGTTGGTCCGGCCCGGCTCGGATGCGGCGGTGGTGCGGATCAAGGGCACGAACAAGGCTGTGGCCATTGCGACCGACTGTAACGGGCGCTACTGTTTGTTGAATCCCTACGTCGGGGCCGGCATTGCCGTGGCGGAAGCGGCGCGCAACCTGGTCTGCTCCGGCGCCCTGCCCATCGGACTCACCGACTGTTTGAATTTCGGAAACCCCGAACGGCCGGACATCATGTGGCAGTTCATCCTGTCCATCGAGGGGATCAAGGATGCCTGCGAGGCCTTCGGCGTCCCGGTGGTCAGCGGCAACGTGAGCTTTTACAACGAGACCAACGGCCTGTCCATTTATCCGACGCCGATCCTGGGCATGGTGGGCCTGATCGAACCGGCGGACCGGGCTGTGACCCAATGGTTCAAGCAGGCCGGGGATCAAATCATCGTGCTGGGCGCGACCAGGGACGATCTGGGCGGCACGGAATATCTGCGCGTGGCGCACCATCGGGAGCAAGGCTCGCCGCCCTTGCTAGACTTGGAGGCGGAGAAGGCGCTGCAGGCCTGCGTGCTCGCGCTGATCGGCGACGGGCTTGTCCAGTCGGCGCACGATTGCTCCGACGGAGGGCTGGCCGTGACGCTGGCTGAGTGCTGCGTGTCGTCGCCTGTGCATCGGCTCGGCGCTGTGGTACGATTAGAGCCGAACGGGCTCCGGCGGGATGCGCTCCTGTTCGGCGAGAGCCAAGGGCGGGTGGTCCTGTCGGTTAAGTCGTCTGTCGTCGGACAGGTGCTCAAAACAGCCGAGAAGATGGGCGTGCCGGCGGTTACCATCGGCTCGGTACAGGGGGATCGGCTGGTGATCGACGTGGCCGCCGATCGTTGGGGGCCGGGCTGTCGGATCGACGCCGATCTTGAGACGCTCTTTGACCGCTGGGGCAAGAGCCTCGAACGGACGCTGGAACAAGAGTGAGCCATCAGCTGTCAGCTATCAGCGTTCAGTAAGGGGCCCATGTTCAGAAGATTCCTCCCTTAACTCCGAAGCTGAAGGCTGAGTGCTGAAAGCGAAGATATGCATCTCATTACTCCCGACAAGTTCCACGACGAGTGCGCGGTCTTCGGCATCTACGGCCACAAGGAAGCGGCCAACCTGACCTACCTCGGCCTCTATGCCCTGCAACATCGCGGGCAGGAGGGCTCCGGCATCGTCTCCTCAGACGGCGAGCATTTCCACCAGGAAAAAGGCATGGGGCTGGTGGCCGACATCTACACCAAGTCGGTGTTGAAACGCCTGCCCGGTCAAATAGCCATCGGGCACAACCGCTATTCGACCGCGGGCGGGAACAATCTCAAGAACGTCCAGCCCCTGACCGTGAACTTCGCCTTCGGCAATCTGGCCCTGGCGCACAACGGCAATCTGATCAATGCGCAGATGCTGCGGAACGAGTTGGAGGCCTACGGCGCGATCTTCCAGTCTTCGACCGACAGCGAAGTCATGATTCACCTGATCGCCCATTCCCGCGGCGATACGCTCCTGTCGCGGATCATCGACGCCTTGAGTCAGGTGCGGGGCTCCTTCTCGGTCGTGCTCCTGACGGACGACGCCGTGATCGCCTGCCGAGACCCCCACGGGTTCCGCCCTCTCTGTCTGGGCCGGCTGAAGGACAGTTGGCTGGTGGCGTCCGAGACCTGCGCCTTCGACCTGATCGGGGCCGAAGCGGTCCGCGAGATCGAGCCGGGTGAGTTGGTGGTGTTGAACCGGGACGGGGTGAAGAGCTACAAGCCCTTCACCAAGACCGATCCAGCCAAGTGCGTGTTCGAGTACATCTACTTCGCCAGACCGGACAGCAAGATTTTCGGCGACAAGGCGGTCTATCTGACGCGCAAGGCGTTGGGACGGCAATTGGCGAAAGAGGCGCCGGTCAAGGCCGACATCGTCATCCCGGTGCCGGACTCGGGGGTGCCGGCTGCGTTGGGCTTCGCGGAGGGATCGGGCATTCCGTTCGAAAACGGGTTGATCCGGAACCACTACATCGGCCGAACCTTCATCGAGCCGGAGCAAGCCATCCGCCACTTCGGGGTGAAGATCAAACTGAACGCCGTATCCGAAGTGCTGGAGGGCAAGCGGGTGGTGGTGGTGGACGACTCGATCGTGCGCGGGACGACCAGCCGGAAGATCGTGAAAATGCTCAGACAGGCCGGGGCGCGCGAGGTGCACATGCGGATCAGCTCGCCGCCGATCGTCTCGCCCTGTTTCTACGGGATCGACACGCCGACCAAGAAGGAATTGATCGGCTCCAGCCATACGATCCAGGAAATCCGCAAGTACATTACCGCGGATAGCCTGGCCTACCTGAGCCTGGAGGGGATGTTGAACGCCTCGCCTGGGAGCCCCGGGCACTATTGCAACGCCTGCTTTACCGAGAAGTATCCCATCCCCTTCACAAAGGCCGAAGAATTGCAATTGGGCCTTTTCTGACGCGGCGTTCCCGCTATCATTGCTGTTGCCCATGAAAATTCCCGCGTGCTAGGATAACCACGGAGACGGAGCATATGGCATATGGCCGGTCGCTGATGGCTCCGAGCGAGAAATCTTTCCCGCTCTTTTATCCATTCCAGCCATCTGCCATCGGCCATACGCTCCTGGTTTTGGCATGGAGGCTATGATGAAACGTTCTCTGACGATAGGACTGGTGGTCGTCTTGCTGGCGGTCGCAACCACGACGGTCATGGCCAAGAGTTATTTCAAAACCGGAGAGAGGGCTCCCGGTTTTGCCCTGACCTCCATCAACGGCGAGACGGTGTCCCTGGACCAATTCAAGGGCAAGGTGATCGTGTTGGGCCTGTTCCACATCTGCGAACCCTGCATGATGCAAGGGACCAACCTGCAGAAGGTCTACGAGGCGACTCAGGGCAAGCCGGTTGCGGTCATCGGGGTCAACTCCTCCGGCGATTCGAAGGAGAACGTGCTGGAGTTCTTGTCGGCTTTTCCGGTCAAGGTGACCTACCCCTATTTGATCGATCCGAAAAAGACGACGGACAAGCTCTATGGCGGGGGCAAGTTCATTCCGAACGTCTACGTCATCGACCAGGAGGGGGTCATCCGCTGGCAGCGGGTCGGCAATATGGACCTGGCCGGGGCCGATCTGATCCTGCAAGAAGTGAATAAGCTGCTGGCCGGCGGTGGCGGCAAGG
>JAGWTI010000139.1 GCA_028876065.1 Nitrospirota bacterium | reverse complement strand
GTGGCGCGTTACGCTCCTTTACTGAACTATACTTCTTTATTTTTTTCCGAAGTACGCTTCGTAACCGGTCAGTTGCGGTAACGTTCCCACCTTGCCCCATCAACGCAGATACAATGGGCCTACGTTCACCATCACGAGGCGCGTGGGCAACAAGAGACAATTCACAGTTAATGATAGGCGGCCGGAGCCTGATTCGATCAGGGCCACCATGATCCAGCCTATCAAGCCAGCCTTGAATAAGAGGGCGCGCTTTCGACAACGTCACTGCGCCATCACCAAAGTTCTCAGCTTCCACCACCACTCGCCATCTATGTTGGAATTCTCTATTTAAACGGTTTGCCAGCTCATGGGCCTTATCATCGTCCGCTTCGCGGTCTAGCGTTTGGTAGGCTGCAGCGACCTCCCAAATTTGGGTCCCAGAAGAAAATTTGATTGTAAAGTCCGGACACTGATTTCCCAATGGAGCCCCATGCCGGATGGACTTAGCACCTAGGCCCTGCGCGATACGCGCTGTCATGAGTTCATAGTACGCACTCCAATATTCCCGAAACCGCATCGATCGAAGCCGTTCTTTGAGATGCGTTTTTTCTCTGCTCTTCAACTCACGATACCACCGCTCAATACGCTCACACTCTTCCTTTCCAGTAATCGAATCTTGCGAATGAAGAAGGTTTGGCAAGGGACGTCGATCCCATTGCTCAGGTGGGGGAATAGAGTTGACGAATCGGATGGGATAGACCACCCGCCTTGCCATTTATAGTTCCTCTGGGACTACGCTAGCAGGTATATACGCGCTACCCGTAGGCTGCTCAAAAAGGTCAGCCAACGAGGCCGCAGGGAACGAGGCCCCCGAGGCGTACTGAAGAAGTACGTTGAGTGGGGTCGAGCGACCGAGAACAAAGTTGGGGACCTTTTTCAGCAGCCGCTTTAGGGGCGAGGTTCCAGCTCGATGAGCCCCTTCCGAATCGCCAGAATCGCCGCCTGCGTCCGATCATAGACCTGCAGTTTGTGAAAAATATTCCGTACGTGGTTCTTAACGGTCTTCTCGCTCAAGTCCAGATTGTTGGCGATTTCCTTGTTCGTCTTCCCGTCCGCCACAAGCCGCAGCACGGTGATCTCCCGTTCCGTTAAATCATGCTCCACCCAGGCCGGCTTTTTGCCCTTGCGCTGCGCCAACAAGGAAAACTCCGCGAGAATCTTGCTGGCCACCGAGGGGTGGATGAGCGACTCGCCCCGATAGACGGCCCGGATCGCCGCCACGATCTGGGCTGAATCCGTGTCCTTGAGGAGATAGCCGGTCGCGCCGGCCCGGACCAGGTCGAAAATATACTGCTGCTCTTCGTACATGGTCAGCGCGATGATGCCGATATGCGGAAATTCCCGTTTGATGATGCGCGTCGCTTCGACCCCGCCCATCCGGGGCATGCTCACATCCATCAGGATCACGTCCGGCACGAGCGAACGGGCCTTCTCGACGGCTTCTTGTCCATCCTGCGCTTCCCCGACCACTTCGATGTTCTCTTTGGTCTTCAGGATCGCGGAGAGGCCTTCCCGCACCACGCGGTGATCGTCCGAGATAAGAACCTTAATACGCTCCATGTGACTCGGCCTCCTTCTGGGTGAGCGGCACAGCAATCTGAATGCGCGTCCCCTTGCCTTTTTTGGATTCAATGCTGGCCTGCCCGCCGACCAGCCGCGCGCGCTCGACGATCCCGCGGAGGCCGAAATGGTCCCACTTTTCAGGGTCCATCGACACCGCATCCATGTCGAACCCGATGCCGGAATCGGTGATCGTGGCGGTCAGCGACTCGCGGCCCAGCTCGAGCCGAACCGACACATGGTCCGTTTTGGCGTGCTTCTGCACGTTGCTCAGCGCTTCCTGCACGATACGGAAGAGGAAAATCTTGGTCTTGGGAAGCAGCCCGGTCTCGTCCCCGGACACCGAGAATTCGGTCTTGATGTGATACTGGGTTTCGTAAGATCGCAGGTAGTTCGCCAAGGCGGGGATCAGGTCCATCTTGTCGTACTGGACGGGCCGGAGGTTGAAGATGACTTGGCGGGCCTCCTGGATGGCCAGCTTCAACTGCGTCTTGGTTTCGCGCAGCGTAGTTTGCGCCGCCCGGGGGTCCTTCCGCAGAATCTCCTGGCAGAGATCCAACTTGAAGTTCACCCCCGCCAGATTTTGGACCAAACCATCGTGGATCTCGCAAGCGATGCGAGTCCGCTCCTCCGTGACCGCCGCCCCCGACTCCTTGACGTAGAGCCGGTAGAGGGACTGATACTTGTTGAGGGTCTTCTCGATCTCGGCGGTGGCGCGGATCCGAGCTTCGATCAATTGCCACATGAACTTGGCGCTGGCGCCGCCGATCACCGCCACGCCCATGCGGTGGAAGTCCTGCAACACACGCCCCACTTCCGCGCTGCCGCTCACATCGATGATCAGATCGACCCGTTCCATCTCGAGCAAGTCCCGATAGTCGCGGGTAATCGGAATGTTCAACCGGCGAGCGAGGGCGATCCCGGCGGCCTTGGCGTCCACCTCGGCAATGCCGACCACCCGCACCAGCGGGTCGGTGGCAAAAATCTCCATCAGCGCCGTGCCGCCCCGCCCCGCCCCGATGATGGCCACGTGCGTCGCAGTCGCCGCCCGCTTTCTGAGCGGTCTCCGACGCGCCGACTTGGGCTTCACGCTGTGTCGAACACCAGCCATCATGGCCTCACCGAGGGGCTCGGAGGGACATCACCATACAGAGACAATCGTACCGTGAACGAGACGCGAAAGGAAGGGACGAGCACAACGAATGGCGTGACGTGGACAGGGCGTGACTACTTTTCCCGCCGTTCACGGGCCAGTGCTTTCAATTCATCCATGAACTGATCGATGTCTTTGAACTCGCGGTAGACCGAGGCAAACCGGACATAGGCGACTTGGTCAAGCTGGTGCAACTCCCGCATCACTTCTTCCCCGACGACAGTGCTGGGCAGTTCCGTTTCCCCCATTTCTTGAATGCGCTTTTCGATCCGATCCGCCACCGCTTCGATCGTCGCGGTGCTGATCGGACGCTTCTCGCAAGCCTTTTTCAACCCCGCCAGGATTTTCGTGCGGTCAAAGGGCTCGCGCCGCCCATCTTTTTTCACCACCACGGGAAGGCTTTCCTCAACCCGTTCATAGGTCGTGTAGCGACGTTTGCAGGACAGGCATTCGCGGCGGCGGCGGATGACCTCGCCTTCGCGGGCCATCCGCGAATCCACCACCTTATCTTCGATGTCATCGCAGAAAGGACACTTCACCGGACCGGTCCTTTTCAGCTCTCGTAGGGGTAAAAGAAGGGGAACCGATTACAGAGGGCCTTGGCCTGCTTCCGGATTTCCCGCTGCAGCGGCTTGTCCCGGTGCCGTTGGATGATCTGGTCGATCAGGGACACAATCTCGGCCATTTCCGCTTCACGCATACCGCGTGTGGCGACGATCGGCGTCCCCACGCGGATCCCGCTGGCGATCGCCGGCGGCTTTTCATCGTACGGGACCGCGTTCTTGTTCACGATGATGCCGGCGGCGTCCAACGCGACTTCCGCTTCTTTGCCGGTCACATTTTTATTATTCAGGTTGATCAGCATCAAGTGCGTATCGGTTCCGCCCGACACAACCTGATACCCGCGGGCAAGGAGCGCGGAAGCCAGCGCCCGCGCATTGGCCTGTACCTGCCGCTGATACGCTTTGAACGAAGGCGCAAGGGCCTCGCCAAACGCCACGGCCTTGGCGGCGATCACATGCATCAACGGCCCACCCTGCAGGCCGGGAAATACGGCCTTGTCGACCGCCTTGGCATGCTCCGCCTTGCACATGACCACCCCGCCGCGCGGCCCCCTGAGGGTCTTGTGCGTAGTCGTGGTGACGAAGTCGGCATAGGGCACGGGGTTGGGATGGAGCCCCGCGGCCACGAGGCCCGCGATGTGGGCCATATCCACCATCATGTAAGCTCCAACCGACTTGGCGATCGCTTGAAATCTGGGGAAGTCCAGCGTCCGGGCATAGGCGCTCGCCCCGACGACGAGCATTTTCGGCCGACATTGCTCGGCGATGCGCTGCACCGCGTCATAGTCAATTTGCTCGGTCTGCCGGTCTACCCCATAAAAGAAGGACTGGAAGAGCTGGCCTGAGAAGCTTACTTTGCTTCCGTGAGTCAGGTGGCCGCCCTGGGCCAGGTCCATGCCCAAAATCACGTCCCCCGGCTTGAGCACCGAGAAGTAGGCGGCCATATTGGCCTGCGAGCCGGAATGCGGCTGGACGTTGACGTGCTCGGCACCGAAGAGTTGCGTCGCACGCTCGATCGCCAGCGTCTCCACCGTATCCACATGCTGGCACCCGCCATAGTAGCGGCGAGCGGGATAGCCCTCGGCATACTTGTTCGTCATGAGGCAGCCCTGCGCCGCCAATACGGCGGGGCTGGCAAAATTCTCCGAGGCGATCAGCAACAGCTTGTCCCGCTGGCGCTTCTCCTCTTTGCGAATCGCCGCGTATACGGCGGGATCGGCCGCCTTCAAGGCTTTCAGCGAACCTACAGCCTGACTACTCATCCGTTCCTTTCGCCTCCTCCATTGCGTCGGGCATCCAGGATGCCACGGCTCGTGCCGCGTCGCCGGATCAGGCTCCCGCCTCCGCGGCCGCTTCCTGGTCCTGCTGCTTCACCACGTGCACCGCCACCGTCGCCGTCACGTCACGATGCAGTTTCACCGACACCGTCACAGTCCCCAGTTCCTTGATCGGCTGCGTCAATTGAATCTTCCGGCGGTCGACCGCGAACCCATGCCCGGCCAAGCCCTCCGCGATATCCTTCGAGGTCACCGACCCGAAGAGCTTGTCGTCTTTCCCCACCTGAGCCGGGATCGTCAGCGACACCGCCGACATTTTCTTGGCCAAGTCCTCGATCTCCAACTTTTCCTTCTTGGCCTTGTCCGCCATGACTCGCTTGGCATGTTCCAGCTCCTTGACGTTGCGCGTGTTGGCCTCCAAGGCCTTGCGGCGCGGGAGCAGGTAGTTCCGCGCAAAACCGTCCGACACGTCCAGCAGGTCCCCCAAATGGCCGACCCCTTCCACGTTCTCCTTCAGGATCACTTTCATAGTGCTAACCCCTCTGATGAAGAACCCCGCCCTTACAGGCGGGGTCTCCTTAAAGTTCAAGCTGCGCTTGACCCGTCTCCTGCTCGCCCTGGTACCGGACATACTGCCGAATCGTGGCTTCGTTGACGCCCACTGTCGAGGCGAAAAAT
>JAGWTI010000002.1 GCA_028876065.1 Nitrospirota bacterium | reverse complement strand
GACGGCAGGCCGATTGAGGTCTTCAATCACGGAAATATGCAACGGGACTTCACCTATATCGACGACGTTGTCGAAGGCATTCTCAGGGTACTGGATTGCCCTGCGAGACCGAATCAAGATTGGTCCGGAGACGCACCGGATCCGAGCACCAGCGCTGCGCCCTATCGCCTCTATAACATCGGTCATCATCATCCGGTCGAGCTTTGGCGCTTCATCGAGGTGCTGGAAGTCGCGCTCGGCAAGAAAGCCGAGAAAGTCTTGCTCCCGCTACAGCCGGGCGACGTGCCGGCGACTTATGCGGACGTGGACGATCTGATCCGCGATGTGGGGTTCAAGCCCGATACTCCGATCGAGGTCGGCATCCGGCGATTCGTGGATTGGTACCGGAGTTATTACGGAGTCTGAGCGCGCACGGGCACACTCTGTTGTGGAAGGAGAGCATGACACGGCGGGTTGTAGAAAAACGGTAGGTTCTTTGCACGCACGTTCCTCGTCCTTTCGACTCGGTTAGGACGAGGGCTGGTGTGGGGGCTCTCGCTCGCTCTGGCGATGCCGCCCTCTCCGTTGGCCCAAACGCTGAGCGGGCCTCCGGCCTTTCCTTCCGGCCTGCCCCAGTCAGGCGGGACAGGTCAGGGACAGCCAAGCCTCACGAACCCCACGGCCTTGCAGCCGATCACCCCTACGCAGGTCCCCTGTCCGGCTCCCGCAGCAGCGACGGTTGCGCTTCTTTCACCATCGTCGCAATTGCCGCCGCAAGGGGGATCGGGGCAGGCCGGAGCGACTGGGACTCCATCGTTGGGAGCCGTCGCCTTGCCGAGCCATCCGGGACTCTCGAGTCCGACGGTTCAGCAGCAGCAAAGCGGCCGCCCCTCTGCAGGCCAGACCGCCGTGCTGCCTGGGCCAGGAGGAGCGGGTCAACCGGGAGGCGCCTTGCCATTGCCCGGCCATCAGGGATTTCTGGGGCCGACCGGCCAGCCTCGAATTGGAGGGGCCGGCCCGCCTCAGCCGGAAGCGGTCAGCCCGCTGTCCATTGAGGAAGCCTTCGCCCGTTTCTTCATCCTTCAGGGCGTGACTGGCCAGCTCAAACAGTTCGGGTACAGTTTCTTTGATGTGCCGTTCTCCGGCTTTCCGCCAGTCATGGATACGCCGGTTGGCCCCGACTATGTGCTGGGGCCAGACGATACCTTGGCCATCTATGTGTGGAATGTGCCGGACCCGACGTTCAATCGGAGCTACATCGCGCCGGTGGAGCGGGATGGGACCGTCTTCATTCCGCAAGTAGGCTCCATTCCTGTGGCCGGCAGCACCTTCTCCCAGGCGACTCGCTTGATCCAGGCGCGGCTTGCCGGCCTGCTCAAGCGCTTCGAGCTGCACGTATCCATGGCGCGGCTTCGAACCATGAAGGTCTATGTCGTGGGCGAAGTGGTGCGGCCGGGCGCTTACGAAGTGAGCTCGTTGGCCACGGCGTCGCATGCCCTGTACGCCGCCTTCGGGCCTGCGAAGTCCGGTTCGCTGCGCCACATCCAGGTGGTGCGGGAGGGGAAAACCGTCTCCACGCTGGACTTCTATCGGTTCTTCCTCTCTGGCGATCGCACGCACGACATCCGGCTTCAGTCGGGGGATACGTTGCTTGTCCCGCCGATCGGCCCGGTCGCGGCGATCGGCGGGCCGGTGAAGCGCCCGGCCATCTATGAATTGCGAGGCCAGACGACTTTGAGGGGGCTGATCGAATTGGCCGGCGGACTTACCCCAACGGCCGATCGCCAACGGTGCCAAATCGTCCGCATGAAAGCTGGGCAGAAACGGGTCATTCTCGATGTGGAGCTGGGCGGTCTGCTCGAAGAAAGCAAGGAGACCATGGCCGGTTCCCGCTCTGGCGACTCCGATCGCGCGGCCGATCCGTCGATTCAGGATGGGGACTTTGTCCGTCTCGGATCTGTTCCGACTCAGATTGAAAATGCTGTCAGCCTCGACGGCGCCGTGAGAAATCCGGGCCCCTACGAATTCAAGCCGGGCATGCGGATCCGGGACCTGCTGACGCCGGAGCAGATGCTCGTGGATTCCTATCTGGATCTGGCCGAGTTAGCCCGGACCGATCCGATGACCTACGAGACGACGGTGATCCCATTCAGCCCGAAACGACTGTTCCAAGGCGTGAAGGAAGAGAACATCTCATTGCAGCGCATGGATCACGTTACGGTGGCGACGCAAGCCAAGCCTCCCCGGTCGGTCACCGTGGCCGGCGAGATGAAGCGCCCAGGGACCTATGCCATTGCCAGCGGGGAGCGACTCTCTTCAGTACTCAAACGCGTCGGGGGACTCACGGCCAGGGGTTTTCCTCAGGGACTGATTTTAGTGCGCGAATCGGTCAGGCAGTCGCAGCAGGCCGAAGTGGAGAAGTTCGTCTCGTTGCAGAAGCAACGATTGGTCGCGGAGGCAGCCGCCCTAGCGGCCGGGAACGTCAATCCCCAGGGGGCCGCGGCAGGAGGGACAAGTCCCGAACAGGCCGCGCTCCAGATGCAGATGCAAGCCTTGGATCAGTTGATTGCCCGCATTCAGCCTGGCCGGGTCGTCGTCAAAATGGAGTCGCTGGCTCAACTGGAGGGAAGCCGCGAAGACATCATATTGGAAGAAGGGGACTCCATCACCGTTCCGCCTCGACCCCAGACAGTCACGGTTGTCGGGGCCGTGCGCAATCCCGTCAGTGTGGTGTATCAGGAAGGCCTGGAAGTACATGAGTACATTGCGCAAGCCGGCGGGATGACGCGCTATGCCGAAAAGTCAGGGGAGTATATTTTGCGTGCGAACGGCTCGACCGACGCGGCCTATGTCAACCTCAAGGACATCGGGCCGGGGGACACGATTGTCGTCCCGGAAGACATCGAACCGAAATCGCGGCCTGCGCAATTTTGGACTGCGGTCGCGAGCGTTCTCGGCAGCTTGATGCTGGGCGTTGCGGCGATCGCCGTCATCGGTCGGTAATTCTGTTGCCTCGTCTCACGAACCTTTCCGGAAGCCTCTGATCACCGCCCTGCGCGTTCCCTCCCGTTAGCCCGCCTGTGAACTCTTTCCTCCGCTAGAATTCTCCAGCCTTCCCACGATATCCCTTGCAGCGCTTGCGCCCTCTTTGCCCCTCTTGTATTTTCCGTCTGGGGTCTGGTGAGGGGAAGCCCGAAGTTCTCCTTTGACGGTGTCTCCTTGACGGGGGAGCTTACGGCATGACCGACCATAATGTGCTGAGCGAATTGCTGCTGATCTTCGCGGTGTCGATCGCGGTCGTGTTTCTTTTTCATCATCTGCGGTTGCCGTCGATCGCCGGCTTTTTAGTGGCGGGTGCGCTGATCGGTCCGTATGGATTGAATTTGGTGTCGGACCTTCAGCAGGTCAATGTGTTGGCCGAGATCGGGGTGGTCCTGCTCTTATTCACGATCGGACTCGAATTTTCGGCGGCTCACTTGAAAGCCGCGCGTCGGTTGCTTCTCGTGGGCGGGCCGCTCCAGGTCGTCGGGGTTCTCGTCTTGGGCGCCATTGCCGGGTGGGTGGCGGGCGTCCCCATGGCCGAAACGATATTCTGGGGATGTCTCTTTTCGCTCAGCAGCACCGCGATCGTATTGAAGGCGCTGGCGGAGAGAGGCGAAAGTGATACGTTATATGGCCGTGCCACGATCGGCATCCTGATCTTCCAGGATTTGGCGATGGTCCCGATGATGCTGCTGGTGCCCCTGCTCGCGAGCGGAACACAAGTGGATGCAGGAGTCGTCGTGCGCAATGTGGTGCAGTCGGCGGTCAGCGTCAGTGCGATTATGGCCGGGGCTTGGTTTCTCGTGCCCAGGCTTCTGGAGCAGATTGTCCGCAGCCGTAACCGCGAGCTCTTTTTGCTGACGATCATCGTGCTCTGCCTCGGGATCGCGTGGTTGACGTCTCGGTCGGGCCTGTCGCTGGCGCTTGGCGCCTTCATCGCCGGGCTGGTCATCTCCGAATCCGAGTACAGCCATCAAGCCCTGGCCGAAGTCCTGCCGTTCCGCGACAGCTTCAACAGTCTGTTTTTCATTTCGGTCGGGATGCTGATGGATGTGCGTGTCTTGGTGGAGTACCCAGGGCTGGTGCTCGCCTTGGTCGCGGCAGTCATACTCGGTAAATTTGTGACCGGCGCCGGCCCGGTGCTGGCGATGGGCTATCCTCCGCGCGTGGCCCTCTTGACCGGCGTGGCTTTAGCCCAAGTCGGCGAGTTTTCTTTTATCCTGGCTCAAGCGGGGCAACAGGTCGGCCTGCTGGCCCGTGAGCAGTATGAGGTCTTTTTGGCCGTGTCGGTGCTCACGATGGCGGTGACGCCGTTTCTGATCCAATTGGCGCCCAAGGTGGCCCGCCGTGCCGAAGCGGTACAGCGGCTGCGTCGCTGGTTTCCTGAGCGCACGACGGCGCACCAGACACAAGCTGAATCTCGAGGCCCCAGGGCGAAGGACCACGTCGTGATCGTAGGCTATGGGCTGAACGGCCAGAACCTGGCGCGCGTGCTCCAGCAGACGGAAATTCCGTACGTGGTCCTGGATCTGGATGGGGAAACGGTTCGTCGGGAATCCAAGCACGGGGTGCCCATCTATTATGGAGACGGCACCAATCCCAGCGTCCTCCATCATATGCGAATCGAGCAGGCGCGGGTTCTGGTGTTGGCGATCTCGGATCCTTTTGCTGCGCGGCGGGCGGTCCAGATCGCCAAGGGGCTGAATCCCTCCGTGCATGTGGTGGTGCGGACCCGTTACCTGCGGGAATTGGAAGAACTGCATGAATTGGGAGCCGACGAGGTCGTGCCGGAGGAATTCGAAACATCCATCGAAATTTTCACCCTGGTGCTCCGAACCTACAAGTTGCCGCAAGAATTCATTCTGCACAAGGCGGAGCAAGTCAGGCGGGAGGGCTATGCCTTGTTGCGGCGGAAGAGGCTACCGGAACTGGCACACCATCTCCGGGGCGGAACCTTGACGGACGCGGAGGTGGAGACGTGTCGGATCGAGTTGGACTCGCCGGCGGCGGGCAAGACATTGGCAGAGGTATCGATACGACCTCGCACCGGCGCATCGGTGATTGCGTTGACACGCAACGGGGTGACCGAATCCAATCCTTCCCTGAAAGTTCGCTTGGAGGGGGGGGATGTGGTGGTCCTCCTTGGCAACCGGGATCAGATCCGTCGTGCGCTCGGCTTGTTGGTCGATACCAAGGCCGACTGAGCCCCGGCCGGCCATATGGCCGCCTTGACAAGAAAAAGAAGCACATAGTAACGTCACAAGCGTGGTGGATTTGCTAGAATACCGGAGCAGTACTCAACATCTGAGCGACGATAGAAAAGAGGGAACGCCATGAGCACCGTCCAACTCGAACCGTCGGCTACGCTGGCCGGGCTTCGCGAAGCCAAGCCTGATCGGGTGACGATCGTCGTATTGAGCGGAGACATGGATCGGGTGATGGCGGCGTTTATTATCGCCACCGGCGCTGCGGCTATGGGCATGCGGGTCACCATGTTCTTCACGTTCTGGGGGCTGAACGCCATTCGGCGAAAGGGGACTGCCAGCGGGGCTAGGGACTGGATGCGCCGAATGTTCGGATGGCTGAACAGGGGCGGCGCGGATCTGTTGCCGCTCTCCCGGTTCCATTTCCTTGGACTGGGGACCGGCATGATGAAGCGAGTGATGCAGCAGCATCGCATGCCCGACGTGCCGGAGCTGCTCCAAACGGCGCAAGACCTCGGCGTGCAGTTTATCGCCTGCACGACCTCCATGGGTTTGATGGGCATCACCAAGGACACGTTGATCGACGGCATTGATCAGTTGGCCGGCGTCACCACCTATCTCGCCGAGGCCCGACAAGGGAGCGTGAACCTCTTCATCTGAGGTGCGCGCTACGTCGTCAGTCACAAGCAAGGAGCGGTTCATGATCCAATCCGACATCAAACTCGACACGCTTGGCTACTTCTGTCCCATGCCGATTATTATGACCTCAAAAAAGATCAAAGAACTGCAGGTGGGGCAAGTGCTGGAAGTGGTCTCGGACGATGAAGGGATCAAGAAAGACATGCCGGCTTGGTGCCAAACCACCGGCCATGAAATGGTCGGACTGGAGGAGGACACCGCACAGGCCACACGTATCTACAAGGCCTTTGTCCGGAAAGCAAAGTAGCCGTGGAACGCTAGTGGATCAATAAAACGGATTCGACCTGTAAGAGGCCGGAAGATGCAGCATCTTCCGGCCTCTTTTTTTGCCGAAAACCCGCAAAGGCTTTTCCCAACCGCTGCCCTACATCTTGTTGGTTTTGAGACGAGAGCGTCTATATATTGTAGTTTTGTATTGACAGGGGCAGATTCATTTGCTATGTAGCGGTGGCAATTCTCATTCTCAAAAGATCCCTGATCCGACTTGCGCTGCCAAGAGCAAGGTAGTCCAGTACCTCGAGCCAAGAGGTAACGGATGTCTGGACGGGCTGCTTCTCAGATTACTTCCCAACGACAGTTGGATGGCTCCCTGCGCACCGTGTGTTCACTCAAACTTCACGTTTGTGCGTATCACACGGCAAGGGAGGAGCCGTATCTCTCGCACGGGCAATGAGGACATCGGAAGCCGCCGTTGTGATTTCACAAAGGAGGAAATGATGTCAGGGCCATTCAGCCTCAGATACGTGCACCTGTTTGTCGGAGAGAAAGCGCCCGGCTCGTTCATTTTGTCTCGCAACGGCCGGCTGGCCGATTACGTGGGCGTGAGCGGAGAGGATGTGGCCGGGGCTATTCGCCGCGCGGCGCAACAGGCCAGCTATCGATATTTTTGGTTTGCGGTGGCAGAGACGGCCGAGGATGCCGCTCAACTGGGGCATACGTGGTATCATCGTTATCGGCCCACAGACAACAGCGCGCCTCCTGCGGAATTTGGCAGATCGTCCTGGCAGTGCACGGCCGACGGCTGTGCCACCTGTGCCATGACGCAATCTCGCCAGTAACAGCACTGTCTGGCCCGCGAGTCCGCCTCAGGCTCCGATCCCCCCGCCTTGACTTCGCAGGGCAGGGCCCGTACCGTACTCCAACCGAAACGCCCTGTTCTGCTTGCGAGCACAAGGGCGGCAAAGTCGTTGCCGTCCGCTCCCTCAAGGGCGATTGGAATGACCCGGTGTGAAAAAAGGCCAGGAGCCTGTGCATGGATCGGTTGGTTGAGTGCGTCCCGAATTTCAGCGAAGGGCGGAATGAGGAAACCCTGCGCGCGCTCGTCGCGGTGCTGGCGGCGGTCCCGCAGGTGGTGCTGCTCGACGAGCAACGGGACCACGACCATCATCGGTCCGTGCTGACGTTCGTCGGCACCCCGGAAGCGGTGCTGGAGGCAGCGGTGGCTTTGGCTCGGGTGGCCGCCGAATGGATCGATCTTCGACAACATCACGGGGAACATCCGCGTGTGGGTGCCATGGACGTGGTGCCGTTCGTGCCGATTCGTGGCGTGACCATGGAAGACTGCGTCGAGTTGGCCCGTCGCGCCGGGGAACGGATTGGAACCGAACTCGGGATACCGGTATTCCTGTATGAGCGGGCAGCATCGAGGCCGGAACGACGCCGGCTGGAGCAGATCAGGCGCGGCGGGCTGGGTGGGCTCGAGACGCGGATGCGGGAGGCGGCATGGCGCCCGGATTTTGGCCCCCCTCGGCTGCATCCGTCGGCCGGGGCCATCGTCATCGGGGCCAGGCCGATACTCATGGCCTTTAACGTGAATCTCCACACGACGGACCTCGGCATGGCCAAAGCCATTGCCAAGAAGATCCGCCAGTCTGGCGGAGGATTGCCTGCGGTGAAAGCCATCGGGGTCAAGCTGGCCAGCCGCGGGCTCGTACAGGTTTCGATGAACCTGACGAATCAAGAAGAGACTCCTCTCCATGTGGCGTTTGAGGCGGTGTGCCAGGAGGCGGCGCGGCATCATGTCAGGATCGCCGGGAGCGAGGTGATCGGGCTGATCCCGCAGGGCGCGCTGCTCGGTGCGGCGGAGCGCTTCCTCAAATTAGAGCGGTTCGACCGGAGTCAGGTCTTGGAAGCCAGGCTGGAATCGGCTCTCGCAGGGATGTCTAAGGGACAAACGGTTGCACCGGGAAACCTTGGACCGGCTGTATCTTCGCTTCATGCATTCTGCGAAGCTGTGTCTGCCGCGCATCCGACGCCAGCTGGCGGAAGCGTCGCTGCGTTGGTTGGGGCCTTGGCCGCGTCCCTGGGGCTTATGGCTTGTCGAATTGGTCCACCGGCAACGGCGCGACCGTCCATCGACTCTGGGACGATAGATAGCCAGAACGCGCTGCAAGCCATAGAGCAGCGGTTGGTTGCGTTGCGGCAGCAATTGGAAGAACTGGTACAAGCCGATGCGCAAGCCTACGAACAATTCATCGAAGCCCGACGGCTGCCGAAGACAGACCCACAACGAGAGACGGAGATGGCTCAAAGACTCCATCGGGCAACCCATGTGTCACTTGAAATTGCGGATCTGGCCTGCGAGGTTGCCACCCTGTTGCGCCCTCTTCCGGCGCAGACCAAACCTTCGGTCAGGGCGGATCTGCAGGTCGGGCTGATGATGGCCCTGGCGGCTGCCGAGGCGGGGGTGCATAATGCCGATGAAAATGAAAAATCGCAAATAAAACATATGGTTGTATTTGCATTGGAGGGGAAAATTAAGGCTCTAAAAGAGAGGCTTGAAGATCTCCGCAAGCTATGATAAATTGCATGGTCTGTTTGGAGAGGGCGTAGCGCATCGGGCTCTATGCTCTGGATGAGGGTGGAACGTTTAAGCTGAGAGTTGGGACGGGAATGGAAATCAAGGTTTTCAATAACAACGTCGAAAAAGCGCTCAAAGTTGCCAAGAAGAAGCTGGCGGGTGAAGGCCTATTCCGTGAGTTGAAGCGGCGGCGGTTTTATGAAAAGCCCAGCGTCCGGAAGAAAGCCAAGCAGCGGGAAGCGCAACGGCGCCGGCAGAAGTGGCTCGCCAAGCATCGGGCGGAGTAAGCGGTTTTTGTTTGACCCTTCCTGATTCGTTCTTGCCTGGTCCCCCGAATTTTTAGGCGCTCTTCACCATGCATGCGACGGAGATCCATGCAGCCATCCGTCTGCTGAGGCGGGAGGCGCGCCGGTGGCAGGAGCCGGTCGTAGGTGTGGTGGCCAGAGCGTCGCGCGATCCTTTCCAGATTCTCATCGCTTGCGTCCTCAGCCTCAGAACCAAAGACAAGACGACGGCTGAAGCCTCACAGCGCCTCTTTGCGCTCGCGTCCGATCCCGCCACGATGGTGCAACTCCCCCTGCGCCGCATCGAGACGGCGATCTATCCAGTCGGGTTCTATCGGACCAAGGCCAAACAGATTCGTGAAATTTGCCGACGGCTGTTGGACGTCTATGGAGGCTCGGTGCCCGACGAAATCGACGCACTCCTGACGCTCAAAGGCGTGGGAAGGAAAACCGCCAACCTCGTCGTCACGGTCGGGTACCAAAAACCGGGCATCTGCGTGGACATCCACGTACACCGGATCAGCAACCGCTGGGGCTATATCAAGACCAAGACCCCGGAGGAGAGCGAACAGGCTTTGCGGCGCAAGCTGCCGCGCCAGTACTGGATCACCTACAACGATTTGTTGGTGCCCTTCGGCCAAAACATCTGTCAGCCGGTTTCGCCCTGGTGTTCCAAGTGCAAGCTCGTTGCGTATTGTGATCGGAAGGGAGTAACGAAAAGCCGTTAGGCGCGAAGCGTATCTCGCAAATCGTCGTGGGAGAAACGGACCTCATTGCAAGATACGAACAACGAAATATGAGCGACGTTTTCAAATGAAGAGCGTCGTTTCGGCTCCGGCCGTCAGAGAGAGAATGGCCGGCAGGCCCATCACTTCATCCACGTTCTTGGCCACGGCCTCCTGATCCACGCCCATATATTCCAGCCCGGCACTGCAGGCGACCAAACGGAACTGCCCGACCAGCTTGGCCTCCTTGAACATCTCGGAAATCTTCGGAACGTTCTTTTCTTTCAGCAAGCGGGCCACGACGTCTCCCTGATCCCCATATTCCGGCGGGAAGTCCACTCGATCGATCTCTCCCATCGCCAGTTTCTTGATCGTCCAGAACAGCAGGACCACCGTCACGTCCTTGCCCATCGCCGCGGCGGTGAGCCCCAGGGTGGCCACTTGGTGCAGCTTGTCATACGTGGCATTGTGGGCAAAGAGCACGAATCGGGGTTTGTGTATCACCGGCGCTCCCGGAAACTCTGGACGTGAAATCTGGTGGATGGCGAGAGAATTATAACGTTCGGCGGAGGAGGAGACAAGCGCGGCGTGTGGATGTCACTTGCGCTTCTTCGTCTGCGTCTTCACGCTGTTCACGTAGTCCGTGATGGCGCTGTCCACTTCTTCCTTGGTCAAGCTCCGATCATGGGTTTCGCTTTCGTCCAGCAGGTACTGGTCCCCGTCTTTCTCCTGGCGAACGACGACCGTATTCTCCGGCGTGACCTCGACCAGCATGTACCATTCCTTGCTGCCCTTCCGGATCGTGACTTCCTTCCCCAGTCCTTTCTTGATGACCTCGACGTGCAGACCTTCGTCGCCGGCTGCGGGAGGGGGCGCTTGGTCGGCTGCCCCGGCAGAGGAGAGGCCGGACGGGCCGAAGCCAAGGGCCATCGTCGCCGAAACAGCCAATCGAAGGAGCCGGGAGGGCCAAGGCCTGTATCGATCCATGAGAGAGCCTCGCAGTCGGTGGTGCCATCAGATTATAGCCCGGTCGCACGCCGCGTCAAAGGCGAAAGTAAGAGGCCCGGCCGACAAGGATCGCGTCACGCCACGGTCCCGCCGGCCTTTGCGGTGTGAACAGCCACGTGCTAGGATGCGGGCGCATGGAGGCTCTCCTCAGCAAAGACGTGCTCCTCGACTTGTTTGTCCTGTCGATTGTGGGGTTCATCGGCAGTCTGATCGCGATTCCTTTCATCCTGGTCCGGCTGCCGCCCCATTATTTCGATGAGCGCCATCCGCGTACCTGGATGGAGAACCACCATCCGGTCCTGCGCCTGACCGGCTTGATCCTGAAAAATGTGATCGGCTTGGTCTTCCTGTTGGCTGGATTTGCGATGCTGTTCCTGCCGGGACAGGGCATTCTGACCATGCTGATCGGGGTCTCGCTGATGGATTTTCCCGGCAAGCGCCGCCTGGAGCGCAAACTCATCGGCCAGCCTTCGGTGCTCAAGACGATCAACGCGGTGCGAGCCAAGTTCAGCCATCCGCCCTTGACCGTGACGGACGATCCGTAACGAAAACAGGCTCCGACTCATCTATGCCGGCTTCACCGCCCAGCGCCAAGCACATCCTCTATCTCATAGACGGCAGCGCCTATATCTACCGCGCGTATTTTGCCTTGCCTCCGCTCTCCAATTCCAGGGGCCTGCAGACCAACGCCATCTATGGCTTCACGACCATGCTCATGAAGATTCTGCGCGATCGCCGGCCGGACGGCCTGGCCGTGGTCTTCGACGAGAAAGGTCCGACCCAACGGCATGAGGAGTTCAAAGAGTACAAGGCCCACCGGCCGGAGATGCAGCAGGGCATGCGGGATCAAATCCCCTACATCCACCGGGTGGTGGAAACGTTCGGGATTCCCGCCGTGCGAGCCGCCGGCTACGAGGCCGACGACCTGATCGGCACCCTCGCCCGCCAGGCCGAGGCGGCGGGATTCGACGTCGTCATCGTGACCGGCGACAAGGACATGTTCCAGCTTCTGACGCCGGCCACGCGCATCTACGATCCGGTCAAGGACAAGTGGTTCGGCGAGGCCGAGTGTCGCGAGCGGTTCGGCGTGGAGCCGGCGCGTGTGATCGAGGTCATGGGGTTGATGGGGGACACGGCCGACAATATTCCCGGCGTGAAGGGCATCGGCGAAAAGACGGCGATGAAATTGATCGCCCAGTTCGGCACGATCGACAACCTGCTGGCCCACCTCGATCAGGTCGCGGGGGCGAAGACGAAAACTCTCCTCAGCGAACAGGCGGAGAACGCCCGCTTGAGCAAGCGACTGGCGACCATTCAGACGGACTGTCCGGTGCGCTTCGACCCGGAACGGTTCAAGGTCGTGCCGCCGCCGGCGGAGCCGTTGGTGGCCTTCTTTCGGGAAATGGAATTTCCCACGTTGCTCAAGGCCATTCAGCCGGCGGGTGCGAACGACGCGTCACCAGCGGAGGTGCTGGTGGTCCGAGATGAATCCACGGCCAGACGATTTGCGGACCGGTCCCAGCACAGCGAAGTGATCGCCTTCCACTGTATCACGGACGGAAGCGGGGTCTCGGCCAATCTACTCGGGCTGGCCATGAGCGACGGAAACGGCCAGACCCTGTTCGCCAACCGGCTGTTCGGCCCTCTGGCTGAGTTGTTCGGGCACCGGACGTTGCTCAAGGCGGCGCATGATTTCAAACCGGCGCTGCTCGCGCTGCTGCGGGCCGGGACCGACGTGGCGCCGCCCTGCTTCGATACGATGATCGCCGCCTATCTGCTGAACCCCAATCGGCGAGGCCATAGTTTGGAAGCGGTGGCGTTGGACGTGCTGGGTGCGAGGTTGGAAAATGGGCAGGGGGAACGACAGCCTGAGCCACCCCAGGATCTCTTCGACCAACCGGATTTGATCGGCGAGGCAGAACGGGCCAAGGCCAGCGAAGCGGCCGCGGCGGTACGCAGACTCGTGCCGGCGTTGCAGGAGCGATTGCGCGAACAGGGGAGCTGGCAGTTGTTTACGGACGTGGAAATGCCGCTGGTGCCGGTGCTGGCCGAGATCGAGCGGAACGGGTTCAAGCTGGACGTCGCGGCCCTGGCTTCGCTGAGCAAAGAATTGGAACGGGAGTTAGATCGGATGATGGCCTCTATCGCCGGCCTGGCCGGCGGCGAGTTCAACGTCAATTCGCCCAAGCAACTCGCCACGGTCTTGTTCGAGAAACTGGACCTCAAGCCGATCCGGAAGACCAAGACCGGCTACTCCACGGACGAAGACACGCTGACGCAGCTGGCCACCCAGCATGAGTTGCCGGCGCAAATCCTGAACTACCGCAGCCTGAGCAAACTCAAGTCCACCTATGTGGATGCGCTGCCGGAGTTGGTGAATCCGGAAACCGGCCGCTTGCATACGTCGTTGAACCAGACGGTGGCGGCGACGGGGCGCCTATCCTCCACCGAGCCCAACTTGCAGAACATTCCGGTGAAGGGGGAATACGGGCTGCGAATCCGCGAAGCCTTCATCGCCTCACCGGACCATACCCTACTCTGCGCCGATTACAGCCAGATCGAGCCGCGCATTCTGGCCCACCTCTCGCAGGATGAGCGGCTGCTCAACGTCTTCGAACGGGGCGAGGACATCCACATGGCGACCGCCGTCGAGATTTTTCGTTTGCCGTCTGAGCAGATCAGTAAGGAGATGCGCCGCGCGGCCAAGAGCGTGGTGTTCGGAATCGTCTACGGCATCAGCCCCTTTGGCCTCGCGGCCAACATCGGCGTGTCGCAGCAGGAAGCCAAAAAGTACATTGATACCTATTTCGAACGGTATGCCGGGGTCAAAGCCTTCCTGGATCGGACCATCGCGGAAGCCAAGGAGAAAGGCTATACGACCACGATTCTGGGCCGCCGCCGGCCCATTCCTGAATTGCAGAGCTCCGATCCAGCTCAACGTGGCTTCGGCGAGCGGATGGCGGTCAATAGCCCCATCCAGGGCTCGGCGGCGGATCTGATCAAGCTGGCCATGATCGCGGTCATCCGGAAGCTGAAGGCGGAGCTGCCGCACACGAAAATGATCCTCCAAGTCCACGACGAATTGATCTTCGAGACGCCGGAGCAGGAGCTGGAGAAGGCCAAGCAGCTCGTGCAGTCGGAAATGGTCGCCGCCGGCCCGAGCCTGGGCCTCTCGGTGCCGCTGAAGGTGGATTTGGGCGTTGGCCGCAATTGGCGCGAGGCTCATCCGTAATCTTGACAGCCCTGAGGGGGCCGCCTACACTCAAGCATCCTTCCAAGGAGACGCCTCATGGCCACAACAAAGAAGCAGGTCATCGAGCTGATCAAGAAACTGCCGGAGCAGGCGACCTGGGACGACATTATGTATGAGATATACGTCCGCAAGAAGATCGCGGCGGGTATCCACGCTGCCGACGAGGGGCGGGTGGTCCCACACGAGGAAGTGAAAAAGCGATTCATCAAATGATCCGCCTGGAGTGGACCGCCCCCGCCGTCACCGACCTCGAGAACATCCAAGATTACCTCGCGCGAGACTCCCCGGAATATGCCGACTCGGTCATGGAGCGACTGATCCTCTCGGTCGAACGTCTGAAATCGTTCCCTCAAAGCGGCAGAGCCGTCCCCGAAGCCTCCGACCTCAAGGTGTGGGAACTCATGGTGTCCACGTACCGCATCATCTATCGCATGCGAAAAGGCAAAGCCCAGATCCTTGCGGTCGTCCATGGCGCCAGGAATGTTGGCGGGATCAGGCCGAAGCCCTGGGATGCAGCGTGAGCACTTGGTTATCTGACGAGAAGTCCACGCTTGTCCTGAAATTGACTTGCTGTGATCTTGCGAACGTAATCGTTTTGCACACACCGTGCGTGGTGATTGGGAAAGGCAAATCGCGTGGGCATAGATAGTATGAAGGGATTTTTGCGAATCGCTCCATTCATTGGATTTGTCTTCATTGCGCGCGAGCATTGGGAGCTTGCAAAAGCCGCTAGGTTCGAACTCGATGGGCGACTACGAGAGTCATCAAAGCTTGCAGGTGAGGACGCGGTAGTTTTTGAACGCGAAAAAATTGGCCCTCTTGGTATTGAGTTGGCAAATCATTGTATCATTACCATTGTTTTCTGCGCTCTGGTTGTAGAAGGTTACATTTATGACTATGCGGCCAGAAGACTGTCCGATAATTTTGTTGAAGCGCACCTCGATAAACTCGGCACAGTCAGTAAATGGGTTCTGGTCCCAAGATTAGTGACAGGGAAAGAGTTTCCAAAGGGTAGCAAAGGGTTTGAGTTATTGAAGGAACTCGTGGCCAACCGGAATTCCCTCATTCACTCAAAGTCTGGTCCTTTGTTTGCCTTTGAGCAGGGGAGTGATCAGCATGCTCCTAGTGGCCGCGCTGAACAGATATTGGAGTTCAATGGGCAGTTGCATAGGAAGGCTGAGGCAGCCATTCGAACTTTGGATGAGTTGGCTCTAGTCATGGAAAGCCTGGACCCTGAAGAAATCACTTCCTTTTTCTTTCAAGCCAATGTTGGGAAGCGGAAGAGTCAGATTGACAAATATGGGACCTAGGCTGGTACCGGAAAAAGTATCGGGAGTCTTCTCTGAGATTCTCTGCTATGCAGGGTACAGGTGATCCACGATCGCTATTGTATTGAACAGCAGATTCGCTAGGCGCGTATAGGCCGCATGGCCGTAGATATGGTCGCGGGGGTTGGTCGAGCCGGTCGCGTCCTTGTAATCCACCAACAGGCACCGTCCGTCGTTGGCGCAGCGCACGCACTTGCGCGTACATTCCAGCCAGCGCTCGAACCCGTCATAGGGCTCCACGATTTCCCAGATGGCCTTGGTCGCCGCGTTGGCCTCCGGCGTCGCCGGCAGGGCGTCGGTCACGGCCAGCGCCAGTTGCTGGACATAGTCCCCGCCCCAGGCGATCGGCATCTCCATGGTGATTTGCGGCAGCTCCATTTTGGCCAGCCAGCGTTTGCCGTCGGTCCGCATCGGGCGGTGGTTTACGATGTGCAGCAGCTTGCCGAGCCCGGAGGGGTCCCAGCCGTACCGGACGGGCATGCCGAAGGTCACCACATCCAGCGCGGCACCATTCAACACATTCCCTGCTTTCAAGAGGCTGTCGACTCGTCCCAGACACTCCGACAGCTCGCCCGCCTGCGTCTGCTTGGCATGGTTGGCGAGAATCTGCCACAGCCGGTCCCGTCCTGAGGATTCTCCTGGTGCCAGCAGGTTCGACAGCAGGGCCAGGACGAGTCCCGCCTGCCCATGCGCCTGGACCAACAGGCGATCGCCCTGGCCGAGCTTTAGTTCACGTGCAAGGGCCTGGAGTCGGTCGAGCAGGCGGCAGGCAGCCTGCGCCCTTCCGAGATGGTGATGTTCCGATGCCCAGAGCCAACGCCGGCACTCGATCGGGCGCGCCGCGTTGCGGTTTACGGCTTTGGTGACGCGCTCAACATAGGCCTGGGTGAAGTTGCAGGCATCGCCGGTCTGTTGGTCCAGCCACGATGTGGTCTTGTCGTCCTGGCTAAGGGGTGGGGTTGGGCCTTGGGGCGGCTTGGGCAGTCCGTTGCTCTCCTCCCGCATGAGGGCGAGGAGGGCATCTAACCCGGCGATGCCGCGTGAATAGCCTCGCTTGAGCCCGCCCACCTCGTCCAGCCGCTGCATGCCGAACAAGTCGGTGCCCAGGTGGGTGCCGTGGAGAAAGAGCAGGGCGCGGACGCCGGCTCCGGCCATCTGCTGGCCGAGCCGGGCCATTTCGTCCTGCCAGGCGACCGAGTCCGGCTGAGCCCCGGTCGTGACCTCGCGAAAGGCCAGCCGCTCGCCCGGATCGGCCCGCGCATAGACCGAATGTTGGAAATTATTGTTCGCAGGCATGAAGGTTATCCACGAACCATCACTCGTCGATCCCTTTCATACCTGAAATTGGAGCTCGGGCGCAATTCAGCTTGGTCATGCACGAGAAAAAAGATCGGTCCTATGGGTCGGAGGCTCTCTTGCCGTCCCTTGGCCTGCCCCCCCATGCCTTGATTTCGCTTCCTCGCTTCTTTAGCATAACCCCACCGTGTGCTATCCAAGCATCTCTATCCCCTCGAACATAAGGAAGCAACTATGAACGGACGAACGTGGATTTTGCGTGTGGGTCTACTGCTGATATGGGCAGGCCATGGTGTGGCTGGTTTGCCGGCTCACGCTGAAGATCTGCCGCCACTCTCCCCCGCCTTGAAGCCCTACGTCAAAGTGGACGGGGTGTCGGGCACGCTCACGAGTGTCGGATCCGGGTCGTTGAATAAATTGATGTCTCTGTGGGCGGAAGGCTTTCGGCGCCATTATCCAGGCGCCCAGATTCAGGTGGAGAATAAGGGAGTCAACCCCAGCACGGTCGCCCTGTTGGATGGGACGGCTCAGATCATGCCCATGTCGCGCATGATGGAGGACAGCGAGTTGGCTCAGTTCCAGGCGAAACTGGGTTACCGACCGACCGCCTATGCGGTCGCGGTGGACGCGCTGGTGCTTTATGTCAACAAAAATAACCCGATCCAGGGCCTGACTTTTGAGCAGGTCGAGGAGCTCTTTGCAAAATCTCCCCGATATCGTACCGCTTCCATCGCCAAGTGGGGCGAGCTCGACCTCACCGACCATTGGGCCGGTGCGCCGATTAATTTGTATGGGCTGCCGCACACCACCGGGACCTATGATTACCTCAAGACTCATGTTCTGGGTAACGGGGAGTTCAAAAGCGGCATCATTGAAGAAACCAGCTCCCTGTCGGTGGTTCAAAAGGTTTCAGCGGACCAGTATGGGTTAGGCTACGGGGGCAGTGAATCGTTGGCGCCTGGCGTACGCATGGTGCCCCTGGCCGAGTCTGAGTTTTCGCCGTATGTGGAGCCGACCGATCAGAACATCATGAATCGGCGGTATCCCTTGAGGCGGTACCTGTATCTCTACGTCAATCAGGCGCCTCGAAAAATTCTCAAGGGTTCGAAGCCGCTGCAACCCGTTGTGCGGGAGTTTCTTCGTTATGCCTTTAGTCAGGAGGGGCAAGCCGAGGTGCGGAAGAGTGGGTATGCTCCGGTTGAGGACTGGATTGTCGAACGGGCTCTTGCGAAGATCAAATAAACGCATTCTTCCCGGCCTGTATCGGCCATTGCGAACAGGACTGCATCCGCGGATCGAGTCCAGGCCGGCCGCATTTCTCCCCGGGCGAAATACGGCTGGCCGGTACGTTCGTACCGTGCCTGAACGTCTGTTTTCACCCCCTCCCCCCTCGCTTGCCTTACCGGAAATCAGCGTGTTATGGTACTTCGCTCTGGCAGTGAACAACCGGTCCGGGACGGAGACTATAGGGGAGAGGTTATGGCAGATCGTGGGTGGCAGTCGGTCGGTCGAATCATTGCCGGGTGTGCGGCCTTGCTTATCCTGGGCTCGCCCCTCTTGCTTCGCGCTGCGCCGGCCCCCTCCGTCACCCCGCCTGTGCCACCGGAACATGTGATCCTGTTCGTGCTCGAAGGCGTGGATCAACCGGCTCTGAAGGCCGGACCCATGCCGGTCCTGACGCGCTTGGTCAAAGAAGGTTCGGCCACTTGGACAGCGACGTCGGTGAAGCCGGCGCTACGGCTGCCGTCCATGGCCTCGTTGGTGACTGGCCTGCCGGTGGAGAAACACGGGATTACCTGGAATGCCTTCGACTTCATCCGCGGCTATCCCCGCCCGCCGACGGTGTTCGATTATCTGGACTTGAGCGGCGGCCGGGACAGCGCGATCTTTTTCATGGACGAGTCGCTCTATCAGCTGGCCAAACCGGAACCCTATACCGACTATCAGATGTGCGGGCCGCTCAAGCCCGAGTGCAGCACGGCGACGGTCGTTGGCTATATTAATCAATATTTCCGCAAGGCCACCAGCGGGCAAGGCTATGGCCATGCCATCCTGTCCTTGCCCCACTTCTTGGTCGTGCACCTGCCGGAAGCGGGCCGGGCCGGAGTGGCGTCGGGGCGGAACTCCAAGGCCTATAAGGATGCGCTGCGGTCGGTGGATGGGGCCATGGGCTCGATCCTGGGCATTTATAAAGACCTGGGGTTGGTGAATCGGACGACCGTTTTTGTGACGGTGATCAATAGCGATGAAACCGGCAAGCTGAACGGTGCGAGCGCCGGCGCAGGAACGGGGCTCTCGCAGGTGCCCTGGATCGCCTGGGGGACCGGCATCAAGGCCGGGTATGCCATCAAGGCTCCCGTGTCCATTATTGATACGGGCGCGACCGTGCTGCGAACGCTTGGCTTGGAGACCCATACGGAGTGGGAGAGCCGGGCCGTGGAAGAAATTTTTACCTCGCCCAGGGTGGTGGCTGCGGAAGGTGGGGGGCGGTCCGACCAGTCGAAGTCCATGGGGAATTAAGAACCGATGAGGCATCGTGCCGGTGGTACAGCAAGGTGGGGTGGGATGTTGGCCTCGTCGTTTCTGGCCGTGGGGCTGTTCGTGCAGGCGCTGCCCGTCGTCGCCGCGCCCCCGGCCCCCTATTCGAAGGAACATTCCATTACGATCGATGCGTCCGCGCTGACCCCGCCGACTTGGTGGCAGGTGCCGGGCAAAACGCCGATGATCATGACGCTGGACCCGGACAGCACCGAGGCCTTGCGGACGACCGTGCCGTACGAGTTGAAGCTCAAGCCCGGTGCATATCGGTTCGGCACGTTCACGTTCGATTTTCCTTTCGTGGTCACGCTCGACGGAGTCCTGGAATTCGCTCCGTCGCTGGACCAATGCGTGAGCGGACGGGGGACCCGGGTGTTGACGATCACATGCAGCCGCACGCAGCCTTACGGGGGCCAGCGCGAATACTGATGTCGAGGGGAGTACCGGACCGTCCGTATTGAGGGATTTATGGCTCAGGCAGTCGAAGATTTGCTGGAAGCGCTCGAAGATGTTGACGACGCCACGCGCGAGGAGGCGGCCAAAGCCCTCGCCGAACTGGGCGACCCCGGTACCCTGGAGGCCCTGATCCGCGCCCGAGAGGACGAATTTTGGTCCGTCCGGGCCTATGTGAGCCAGGGGTTGGGGAAGATCGGCGGCCCCCAGTCGATCGAAACCCTTGTGGGCCTGTTTAACGATCCCATCATGGAAGTGCGGAACGCGGCGGTGGCCGCCATGGCGCACGTGGGCCCGGAGGTCGTTGAACGGCTGATCAAGTGCCTGAAGGACGATCGGTGGCGGGTGAAAGAGCATGCGGCCAAGGTCTGCGGCGAGGTCAAAGACGCGCGCGCGGTGGATGCGTTGATGCTGGCCTGCCGGGACCGGGACGGCGCCGTGAAAAGCGCGGCCGCCGAAGCGCTGGGCAAGATCGGCGATGCGAAAGCGATTCCCGCGCTGATCAAGCTCTTCCAGGATTCATCGAAGACGGTGCGGGAGACGGCGGGCACGGCGCTGGTGACGATCGGGGCGCCGTCCGTGGAGCCGTTGCTGCAGTCGCTCAAGGACAAGGACTACGTCGTGCGCTGTCATGCGGCCCGCGCGCTGGGCGGGATGACGACGGACTACCAGATCGGCCGCACCTGGGTGACGGACGCGCGCGTGGTGGACGCGCTGATCGCGGCGTTGAAGGATTCGGACCGGGCGGTGCGCGAGGATGCGACGATCGCTCTGGGGCAGATCGGCGATCCACGGGCCATCGACGCGCTCATCGAGGCGATGAAGGACGGGGCGGTCAAGCGGCACGCCATCATGTCGCTCGGCATGATCGGGGACGCCAGGGCTCTGCCGGTGGTCTTGGACGCGATGCGCGGGAAGGGCATCCGGCAGGACGGCACGCCGACGCCCGGGTGCATCGTGAGCGAGGAAGCGTTCATCAAGGAAGCCGCGGCCACCGCCCTGGGCCACTTCCGGGACCCGCGCGTGATCCCGGAGCTGATCATGATGCTCAAGGACGGGGTGCTGCGCGAGCGGGCGGCCGCTTCGCTGGTGCTGATCGGCGACACGGCCATCGAACCCCTGGTGTCCTTCCTGCACGACTCCAAGGCCTCGGAGGTGGAGAACAACGAGCGGGCCCTCTCCTTCGCCACCAGCCGGTTGAGCGCCGTCGATGCGTTGCGGAAGCTGACCCTCGAAACGCTCCACAAGCTGGGCTGGGATATGCCCCAGGCCGACGAGCAGGAAGTGGACTCCAGCCAGACCGACAACCTTCGGGTGGACATGCCGCTGGGCGAAACCGGACGCTTCGGTCCCTCCGGCGATACGATCGGCACGTAACAGAACGTTGGACAAGTCCGCCTGTTCCGCGTACGCACAGAGTCGCCAGCCGTTGGGTTTCGGAACCGACCCCGAGAGTTGGCCCACTCGTTCGCGCCGACCTTTGACCTACCGCCGTTTCGCGATCAATACGGAATGGATGCTATGACGATCCCGCCCGTGGACCTTGTCCAGGGAAAAGCCGGTTTCCCGCAGCAGCTCCCGATAGATCTCGAGGGGCTTGTAGAGCTGGCAGCCGAAGTCGTCGTAGGGGAGGTAGCTATGTTCCCAGGCGATGGTCAAGGCCTGGTTGTCGTCCGACAGAGGCTCGCAGATCACCAGCCGGCCTCCCGGTCGCAGCGACGCATGCGCTTTCGACAGCAGCATCCGGCAGGTGTCCCTGGGCCAATCGGCCAGCACGCGCGAGAACATGACCATGTCGAAGCCGCGCGGGAGCCGGTCGGTAAAGAAATCGCCTTCGACCACGCGGACCCGGTTCATCGCGCCCGCTTCGGCGATCCGCTGCCTGGCCAGTACCGCGGCCGCCGGCAGATTAAAGACCGTGACGCGGATGTTCGGATCGCCTGCGACGATGCGGGAGGCCATCGTCCCGTCCCCGCCGGCTACGTCCAACAGCCGTCCGACCCGCCCGAAGTCGACGTGCTTGCGGATTTTGGCAAAGGTCTCCTCGGCGGTGGTTCTCATCCATTCGTGAAGGAGCCTGGTGTCCTCCATGGTCTTGGGAGGATAGGGCACGGATTCGGGGACCGGGCCGCCGCGCAAGACATGCGCGATGTCGTGGGACCGGGACCGGTTCCAGTAACGCAAGAAATCCCGATAAAAATACCCGCCGCGGCCGTTCTCCATGAAGAGGGCTTGGACGAGGGGGCTGTTGCCGTATCTGGGCGTCGCCCGGGGAGTATGTTTAGGGGCTTCTTCGAGCAGGTTCACGTATCGGAGCAGGAGCAGCCATTTGCGGCCGCGCTGCGGATGCAAGGCCAGCGCGTCGATGATGTCCTGTTCGGTCATCGGGCCGCGGTCCGCCAACAGCGCGGGCAGGCCCATCTGGACGATGGACGTCAACAGCGACGAGCGGGCTTCCCCCGCCAGGAATTCATAGAAGAGGTCTTCGCGTTCGGTCGGGGTTAAAGCTGTTTTCGTGCCGGGCCGCTTGGGCATCGGTGGTTCCTGAAGAGAACGGGAAATGAAGAACGGGGATGATCCGACGGGGCGAGAGCCTAGCGGAATGGGTCGGGGCTGTCAACGACGGGACGGAGCGCCTCTGCCGACGTTCTGTTCAGCGGTTGACCCCCTGAAAAAGGCTGTGCTACGGTAAACTGTTTGAGCCTCATGACTTGGAGAGCGGGGGTGAGCGATTACGTTGACGAACAGATTGCCGCGCTCAAGGATGAGGATTGGGCGGTCCGCGAAGATGCGGCCTCGGCGTTGGGCGCCAGCCGTGATGCGCGGGCCGTGGCGCCGTTGGTGGCGCTGCTGAGCGACGGTGACCGGGCGGTGCGCCAGGCCGCGATTGCCGCTCTGACTGCGATTGGGACGGCGGCGGTGCCGGCGCTGGGCGCCTGCCTGGCGGCGCCGGACTTGAACGTGCAGGAGTCCGCCGCGTCGATCCTGTCCGGTCTTGCCGACGACCGCGTTCTGGACCCGCTGCGCGTTTCGTTGGGGAGCCCCGATTGGATCGTTCGGATGCATGCGGCCAAGGCGCTGGGCCGGATCGGGGATCCCGGATCGGTGGATCTCCTCATGCCGCTCCTGCAGGACAAGGTCAAGGCGGTGCGGGTGGATGCGGCCCAGGCGCTGGTGGCTATCGGCCAGCCCGCGGTGCCCCACTTGCTGGTTGCGCTCAAGCATGAGGAGTGGGTGGTCCGGCTGCATGCGGTGGAGGCGCTGGGGTGGCTGAAGTCCTCCGAGTCGGTGGAGACGCTCCTGTGGCTCCTGTTCAACGACCAGGACCAGGCCATCCGCGAAGACGCGGTGCGGGCGCTGGGGGAGATCGGCGATGTACGGGCGGTGGACTTTCTCTTCCTGGCGATGAAGGACGTGGGTTTGCGGCATTTGGCCATCGAGGCGCTGGGCAAGATCGGCGACCGTCGGGCGGTCCCGGCGTTGGTGGACGTGGTCACCGGAGTCAGCCGGCCCGCCGACAGCCGCAAGATCGACGGGTGCGGGGACCGATGGGACACGGAAATGCATGCGATGGAAGCGGCGGTCCGGGCGCTGGCCTTGATTCGGGAAGAGGCCACGATTCCGACCTTGGTCGGCGCGTTGCAGCACACCGTGGTGCGGGCGGAAGCCGCCGCCGCGCTGGTGTCGTTCGGGCCGCCGGCCATCCCGTTTTTGTTGGGCGTGCTCAAACAGGAGCGGGACGACAACATTCTCTTTTACGCCAAAGATACGCTCGCGCAACTGGGCTGGCGGGCAAACAGAATCCAATGATGAGCGCTGCATGATGAATGTTGAACGGGAGGCAAGGGCAGTTCTCTTCATTCATCGTTCTGCATTCAGCATTCCACGTTGCGGTTAAAGTTATGCCCAAGGAATCGCTGGAAACCCTGATCGCCGAACTGGTCCATGAAGAGGACTGGCGGCGGATGCGCGCCACCGCCGCCTGCCTGAAGGGCGGCCCCAAGGCGGTCCAGGCACTGATCCATGTGCTGGAGACCGGGGGCGTGCCTTTGAAGATCGAAGCGGCGGGCATGTTGGCGCGGGTCAAGGACCCCCATGGAGGCGTGCCGCTGGTGCGGCTGCTCCAAGACGAAGATCCGGCGGTCCGCAAGGCGGGGGCCCTGGCGTTGGAGCAGCTGGCCGGCGTGCTGGATCAGGCCGCAGCCCAGGCGCTGGTGGACGATCTGCACCGGATGACGGATGAGGGGCAGCGGGCCATGGTGATCGCCCTCCTGGGCGTCATCCCCAACGCGATCCAGCCCTTGTGCGCTATGCTGAAACATGCCGATATCGCGGCTCGGGAAACCGCCGCCGTCATTCTGGAGCATTTGCTGGACCCCCGCTCGGCCGACGCGCTGGTGGATGCGATGACCGACCAGGCGGTGGCCGTCGTCGCCATGCGGACCTTGAAGAAGCTGGGGGCGATCCGGGACCGGATCGATCAGACCTTCGACGCGTTGCGCGAGGCCGAGGGAAGCGGGGAGCGCGAAGAGGCCCGGATGTCGGCGGTCGTGGACTTGCTCGGGATCGGCCGCCCGATGGTGGAGATTCTCATCGAATATCTGGAGGACGAGGATTGGCTGGTGCGCGAGGCGGCGGCCGATCTGCTGGGCAAGATCGGCGATGTGCGGGCCGTGGAGCCGCTCATGGACCGCCTGCGCCGGGATAAAGACACCGGCGTCAAGGAACTGGCCATGAAGTCGCTGGGCCTGATCGGCGATGCGCGCCCCATGCAATTGTACGTGGATGCCCTGCCGATCCGCCCGCTCCGTCCGCTGGCCATGGAGGCGCTGGCCAAGATCAAGGACGTGGAGGTGCTGCGCCCGTATCAGGATTTGTTCGAGCAGCTCAAGACCGATCGCGATGGACTGGTGTCGTACAATGCCGGCATGATCGTGGACAAGCTTCAGGCCGCGGCGATGCAGGCCGAACAGGCCGCCGTGGCAGAGGGGGGCGAGGATGAGTGAGGAGCAGTATCACGAGCGCGTCAATCAATTGCTCTCGGCCCTGCGGGATGAGAACGAGGCCTTGCGGGACCATGCGGCGGCCAGCCTGGGACAGATGGGCCTGGAGGCCCTGTCGGGCTTGATCGGCCTGCTGGCCGACGAGGATACGGTCATTCGCGAGGCCGCGGCGAGCGCGATCGTGCGGATCGGGCCGGCGGCGGTCGAGCCGATGATCGAGGCGCTGACGGACGACGAGTGGGCGGTGCGGGAGCAAGCCGCCAACGTGCTGGGCAAGCTCAAGGACCCGCGGGGAGTCGAGCCGCTGATCAAGGCGCTCAAGGACAAGGATGGGGCCGTCCGCAGCTCGGCGGTGTGGGCCTTGGAACGGGTGGGGGACCCCCGCGCCGTCCCCGGCTTGGTGGAGGCGTTGAACGACGGGACGCTCCGTGAAGATGCCGCGCGCGTGCTCAAGAAGATCGGCGATGTGCGGGCCGTCGAGGCGCTGATCGACGGGCTCCTCGGCAACAACTGGATGGTCCGCCGGCATGCGGCGGAGGCGCTGGGCAAGATCGGGGACGTACGGGCCATGCCGTCGCTGATCGAAGCGCTCAAAGATGAAGATTGGCTGGTGCGGCGCAACGCGGTCGAGTCCCTGGCGCGGCTGGGGGATCGGCGGGCGGTCGACTCGCTCGTGCCGCTGCTGGAGGACGAGAACGAGATGGTGCAGGAAACCGTGGAAGGAGCCCTGGCCAGCCTGGGCTGGAAACCGCAAACGACCAAGTAACGTCGGCTTCACTCACGTCACGCGACACAGAAAAGAGGACCCTATGGCAGACGAAACACCGCAGCAGCCACCGAAGCTCATCCAGATCGGCCCCAAGGGGGGCGCCAAGAAGGATGGCTTCAACTTGGTCACCGAGAAAGTCGTGTCGGTGAATCTTGCACTCAAACAACTGGAGGTGGAGCTGTTGGCCTACGACGGCAAGACGGTCGTCCTGGACGTGGCCGAAGAGGCGCTCGAGGATCTCCAGAAGATTAAACCGGGCGACGGGGCGACGATCCGGGTCGTGGAAGAAGGCGGCAAGCGCGTCGCGAAGAGCTTCCGTATCCGCACCAAGGATCCGAACGCCGCGAAGACGGACGCGATGCTGGTGGATCTCAAGGATACCCATTGGCTCAACCGCAAATATGCGGCGGAGTCCCTGGGCGACCTCAAGGACGCACGAGCGGTCGGTCCGTTGGTGGAGGCGTTGCGCGATGAGGTCGGGGATGTCCGGCAGCGGGCCTACGACTCGCTCATCAAGTTGGGCGCCGTGTCCGTGTCGGCGCTTATCCCGGTGTTGGTATCGGAGGAGGACGAACTTCGCCAGTCCGCCACCGAGATCATTCGCAAGATCGGGAAACCGGCCGTGGAGCCTCTGGCAGTGGCCTTAAACGACGCGGACGACCGGCTCAAGAGCCGGATTATGAAAGTGTTGGATCGGATGGGATACAAGCCCAAACCGAAGGAAGAGGGAGCCAGGCAGATCACGGCCCAGGGCTGACTCGAACCTACGAGGCGGCCGGATTTGGCCCGCGGGGCGGCCTTCCGACAGAAATATAATGGAATCCCAGCGTGGCGATTCGATCCGGCTCATACACGTTGCGCAGGTCGACGAAAATGGGCTGGCGCGCGAGCTGTTTGATGTGAACGAAATCCAAGTTTCGAAACTGGTTCCATTCCGTCATCAGGACCAGCGCATCCGTTCCTTGGGCCGCATCGTATGCATCCTTACAAGCCTGTAATCCGGGTAAAAGCTTGGTGGCCTCTTCCAACCCTTCCGGGTCGTAGGCGCGGATGGCGGCGCCCTTCTCGATCAGTCCCTCCGCAATAGCCAACGCCGGGGACTCCCGCAAATCGTTCGTGTTCGGTTTGAACGAAAGCCCCAAGAGGCCGATGGTTTTCCCCTTCAGGCCTCCCAGCGCGGCGTGAATCTTCTCCACCATCCGCCGCCGCTGCCGGTCGTTCACCTCGGCGGCCTTTGCCGCAATTTCCATGCGTTCGCCCGATTCCTGCCCAATTTGGACCAATGCGGCCAGGTCTTTGGGAAAACAGGAGCCGCCGAAGCCCGGCCCTGCGTGCAGGAACTTGGGGCCGATACGCCGATCCAGCCCCATGCCTTTGGCGACGACTTGGACGTCCGCTCCGACCTTCTCGCACAAGTTGGCAATCTCGTTGATGAAGGAGATCTTGGTGGCCAGGAACGCGTTGGACGCGTATTTGATCATCTCCGCCGAGGCAATGTCCGTGATGACGAAGGGCGTTTCGATCAAGTAGAGCGGGCGATAGAGGTCCTTCATGATGGCCACGGCCTGGTCGCTGTCTGCGCCGATCACGACGCGATTGGGGCGCAAGAAATCTTCGATGGCGGAACCCTCCCGCAGAAATTCCGGGTTGGAAACCATGTCGAAGCGGCATGGAGTCGTTTGGTGAGCCTTGATGACCTGACGAATCCGCTCTCCCGTCCCCACGGGGACGGTGGACTTGGTCGCGATGACTTTATAGCTCTTCATATGTTGGGCGATCCCGCGGCCCACTTCTTCCACATAGGAGAGATCGGCTGATCCGTCTGCGCGCGGGGGCGTGCCCACGGCGATGAAAATCACCAGAGCGTCCTCGACTGCCTTCGGCAGGTTGGACGTGAATGTCAGGTGGTTCTCCTTGATGCCCTTGTGGACCAGCTCCGTCAGCCCCGGTTCGAAAAACGGTACCTCGCCCTTTTCCAGTTTTCCGATCCGCTGGGCATCCGTATCCATGCAGGTCACGCTCAGCCCGAATTCTGCGAAGCAGGCTCCCGTGACCAATCCGACGTAACCGGTTCCAATGACGCTAATGTGCATGGATCATCCTCGTACGATTAACCGTTCATACCAACCGAGCAGGTCTCTGTATCGGTGCTGCGGAAGTATAACAAGGCACTTCCGAGGCCGCAAGACAATCGGCCGAAGGCCTGGGGTGGCGTTTGCCGAACGGCGGCGGTCTGCGCCGGTGCTTCGGTTGACTCGCTGGGGATGGCCCAGTACAATCGGGCCCGTTACGGGCTGGGCGCGAAGTTGAGGCACGAGGCATGGCGATTCAAAGCGGCGCGATGCTGCGGCCCTTGGCCGTGATGATGACCCGGTCGATTCTGACGATCGGACCGGACGCGATGCTGGCCGAAGCAGCCCGATTGATGCGGGACGCGCAAGTCGGGGCGTTGCTTGTCGTGCGCGAAGGAGCCTATCTGGGTATCGTCAGCGAGGCCGACTTGGTTCGGAAAGCCATGGCCCGGGAGCTTGATCCGGCGCAAGCGCCAGTAAAGACCGTGATGACCAGTCCTCTGATCACGATTGAGAGCGATCGCTCCGCCCACGATGCCAGCGATCTCATGGCCGACAGAGGCATCCGGCATCTGGCCGTCACCCAAGATGGACAGATCGTCGGCATGATTTCCGTGCGCGACCTCCTCCGATATTTCAAAAACTGGGGCACGTTCTAGCTCGTTTGAAGAGAAAACCGCCATGCAATTCTCTGCCTTTCGTGGCCCATCGGTTGGAATGTCTCTCGCATGACCGCTTCATCCGTTCCGACCTCCTCGTCCCCCGTCCCTTTGTTTGCCACCGCGTTTCTGACCGGCGCGGTGGTAATGGCATTGGAGATTCTGGGCAGCCGCCTCCTGGCTCCTGTGTTCGGTAATTCGCTCTATGTCTGGGGCGCTCTGATCGGGGTCATCCTGGCTTCCATGAGCAGCGGCTATGCGTTGGGGGGGTGGCTGGCGGATCGCCATCATGGCGGGTCGGTGTTGGCCGGATTGCTGCTGACCTCCGGCGCTTGGACGTTTCTGCTGGCGTGGAAGGGTGATCCCGTCATGTTCCACGTGGCCGATTGGGTTCAGGACCCGCGCTGGGGACCCTGTCTGGCCGCCAGTATTCTGCTCGCCCCTCCGGCGCTCGGGCTCAGCGGAGTCTTGCCGGCGTTATTGCGGCTCTCCATCGGCGATATGGGGCATCTGGGGAGGCACACGGGCCGCATGATCGCGGTCTCCACGGTCGGCAGCTTGGTCGGAACCTGGGGCACGGCCTTTTTCTTGTTGAGCTGGTTGGGCAGCGTGACGCTGGTGGCGTTGTTGGGGGCGGCCCAGGTTCTGCTCGGACTGTTCTGGTGGTGGCGTTCCGTGGCGGTGCAGGCGCGCGCGATGGTGCGGACTGTCGGGAGCTTGGTGCTGGTCGGGGGCGGGCTTGGCCTGGCCTGGTTGGCCTGGCATCCGGATTTGGTGTTGCCCGCGCCGGTCTATCAGGAGGACAGTCCATACCAGCAGCTCAGGGTCCGCGATACGGACCTCTTGCGGATTCTGATTTTGGATCGCACCTTCCATGCGGTCATGTGGCTGGTCGAGCCGGTGGAATTGGTGTTGCCCTACAGTCATATGATGATGGCGGCCTTGGCCTTGATGCCGGAGCCACCGGACCAGAACGCGGCGGAAAACGTTGCTCCCAAGCGCGGGCTGATTTTGGGACACGGCGGGGGCTCGATCGCCAAGTGGCTGGCACAGTATTGGCCTGAACTGACCCTGGATATTGTCGAAGTCGATCCGTCGGTGGTGCAGGCGGCCGAGCGGTACTTTAGCTACACCCCGCCGCCTCAACACCATGTCTATGTGAAGGATGCGCGGTTGTTTCTGCGCACCACTGCCGACCAGTATGATGTGATCTGGGTGGATGCCTTCGCGCGGCATCTCGTGCCCTTTCACCTTACAACCAAGGAATTTTTTGCAGAGGTCCGAGCTCACCTCAAGCCGGATGGAGTGCTGGCGGCCAACTTGGCTTCCTCGGGGAGCGGATCCGACCGCCAACGGTCCCAAGCCGTCGTCGCGACGATGCGGACGTCGTTTCCCATCATCGAGTCCTTTGCCGTCAAGGGATCGAAAGGGGCGGACAATCTGATTTTTTTCGCCGGCGCTCCGGCGGCGACCGTCCGCAGCCCGGAATTTCATGACAGGATCAACCGTCTGATTGCTGCTCGGCGAATGCCGGCTGAGACGGCCGCATTGTTGGCGACGCGTCGAGAAGAGACTTGGCCGGACTCGGTGGTGTTGACCGACGATTATGCGCCCTTTGATTTGCTGATGGGGCGGAGCGATGCGGAAGGGGCCATCGTCCCCCGCAAGGTGCCGCTCCGTCAAACTGAATAGGGGGCTGAGTTGTCGACAGTCGAAATTTGTCTGGAATTCTCATAGATTAAGCCGGTCCACTGTCAAAAAAGAACATTCTTGCTTCCCACTACTGCCTATGTTATAAGGGGCACCGGTCAGGTGGTGGTCGCCGATTCGTCGGCGTTGGCTCTAGTCATTGTTGTGCCGGGCGGGGTCTTCCTCATTCACTAACCTAATCACAGCTTTTTTCTTCCAAGGGAGGTAGGCTATGGGTAAGATGTTATTGTCGGTATTTTTCGGCCTCGTGGTTTTGGTGGCCGGGACGTCGGTCTCGTTCGCCCACCATTCGGGCGGCGTCGAAATCGGCGACTTGGACACGGGCTCCGTGGTCGGCCAGGCGTTCAAGGAATTGACGGTGGATCAGGAACTCTTTGCCATCGAGCTCGGTGAAACCAAGGTCTGGTATCCGCCTGTGACGGTCATCGACTTCAAGGTGCGGCCCGGCCGTCCGGTCGTGTTGAAGGTCACGAACAAGTCCAGCGCGGAACACGGGTTCTTGCTGACGGCAGATGAATCGTTCGGTGCCCCGACCGTGCTGAAGGCCCAGGTGGTTCTGAAGCCGGGCGAGACCAAGTACATCGGTGTGCCGACCAGCGACCTCTTCTACGCGACTCAGGGCGTAACGCTGGTGTATAAGTGTCACCTGCATCCGGGGCATGTCGGCGGGAAGTTGTTGATGATCAAGTAGTCGGTCAGATAGGGCTTGTTTTAAAGAGCCAGGCCCCGCCAGCCGGTCACGGCGGGCGGGGCCTGTTTTTTTGAAGTCGGAATCGGGGGCTTATTTAATCAGGTCTGCTCGGCGTGGCAATCCGCCCCGTCCAGCGGAATATTCTGCGCCGCGGCCAGCTTTCCCGACACGATCAACAGCAAAAATCGATTCTCGGTCGGGGACGAACCGGCCTGGCCCATGACGATCGTGTGCAAATCCACGACTAATTCATTATCCGCCTGCCACTGCGTTTCGTTCACCACCCAGACATGTCCGAGGGCGTTCGGGAACTGTTTAGCCATAAAGCCCTCGATCACGGTGGAAATGTCTCCGGACCCGGCGTGGAGAGGAGCCACGGTCCACAGGCTTATTGCGAGACCAAGTACGATTGTCCATCGGAGTGTCATGGCAGGACCTCCTGGCGACGAGGTGAGGAGCAGAAGCCAAGCCGCTGCCATGAGCCGGTCGGGAGCCTCGCTGGGGCAGCGGCTTGGCCGACGAGTCCATTATATCATGGAGGGGAAGCGGGCAAAGAAAAACCCCCATCCGGTTGAGATGGGGGTTTTGCAAGAGAGAGTATCCGGTTCTGGGCAGGGCCGAACTAATTCCGTACGCCGCTCCAGACCTTGGCCGGATCGATGGCCTTGTCCGGGTTCAGGGTCTTGGCTTTTTCAAGCAAGACTTCTGTCGTTTCAGGATAGGCTGGGTCGGAGATGCAGCAATTGTCAACCGGACAGACGGCGGCGCATTGGGGCTCGTCGAAGTGGCCGACGCATTCCGTGCACCGATCGTGGGTGATGACGTAGATACTGTCCCCTTCCCCTTGGCCTTCCCCCACATGATATCCTTTGCCTTCGGCGTCGCTCCGGGTTTCGAAAATCGCCTCGTTCGGACATTCCGGTAGGCATGCGCCGCAGGAAATACATTCACTCGTAATTAAAAGAGCCATGACATCCGCCTCCTTCGAGTATTGACAAGCACCGGTAACACTGACCATAGTGCGTACTGAAGAGGGCACATTTTAGAACGCGACTTTCTTGCAAGTCAACAAGGAAAACCGCGATCAGAAGGCCTATCTGGTTGATCTGTATGGGCCATTGGGCCTAGGCAGAGCATCATTCGTCCAAGTGGCCAGGCAGCAAAAATATGTCCGAATCATCAGCTCCGTCTTCGAAGCCTCCCAAACGTATCCGCGTGGTCATCCTGATCGTACTGGCCTTGGGCTTGGTCACGGCCAGCTGGTTTTTAACGGATCAGCAGAACGACACGCACACGATTTTGGTGACGTTCCCGAGCGGGAAAGTGCTGGAAGCCGAAGTGGCCGACACGCCTGAAAAACTGTTGTTCGGACTCGCGTTCAGGGAAGGATTGCCGTCGGATACGGGGATGCTGTATATCTTCGAAACCTCGGATCGCCATCGCGTCAAAACCAAGGGGTTTCGGTTTCCGGTGGATATGATTTGGGCGGACGAGAGTCGGCATGTCGTGCACATCATTGAACAAGCGCCGCCTTGCCCGCAGGACCCTTGTCCCTATTTTGGTCCGCCGCCAGAGAAAGTCCGGTACTTGATTCAAACGCCGGCCGGTTTTGTGAAAGAAGAACGGGTGACCCCGGGCGTCGAGTTGAAGTTTACGCTGCGGCTTCCGTGAGCAGGCGGTTGTCGCTGGCATGCGGGCAAGGTTAGAGTCGGAAGCGATGGAACGCTCAAGATGAAACAGACGTCCATGGAAGGGTTCCAGCTGGTTGCGCGCGTAGAGGAGATTCCCGTAGGCGGCGCCAAGGTTGTCGAGGTCAATGCGCGAGAAATCGCCGTGTTCAACGTCAACGGCACCTTTCACGCCATCTATAACATCTGCCCGCATCAGGGTGGTCCGTTGGGCGAAGGGAGACTCAAGGGACACGTCGTGTCCTGCCCGTGGCACGACCTGGCGTTCGATGTGCGGAGCGGCCTCGCGACGGACGGCGGAGGCAACTGCGTGGGCAGCTACCAGGTGCGGGTGAGCGACGGCGAGGTTTTTGTCGGGCCTCGCCGCAAAGTCCAGGATTGATGGCCAGGCGATGATGATGGCGAGTCACGACGGCGCAGCCGGTGAGGCGGATCGGGAGACCAAGCAGCTGTCCGTCTTTGTCGGAGAGACGTTTCCGCTTCATTTATGGGAGGACCGCACGCGCGGCGAGTTGTGGGTGCCGTCCTACGATGCCGACGCGGTGGCGTTGATCAGCGACGACTTTTTGCGGACTGCGAGCAACAATGCGGTGGACACCGGTACGCGGACGTTCGAGTTCCGCGCACTGGTGCCGGGCGAACATCGGCTGGTGTTTGAAAAACGGATGGGCTGGAAGTTTACGGCCGAGGATCGCCGGATCTTTCTGGTGACGGCCCGGGATGGGACCGCCCAGTCGGCCAGCCGATAGGAGTGATGTGGATGCCGGCGATCGGGTTTGTCAACGGAACATTCATGCCGCTGGAGCAGGCCACGGTCTCCGTGGAGGACCGTGGGTATCAATTTGGCGATGGGGTGTACGAGGTGATTCGCACCTACGGTGGCACGCCGTTTCGGATGGAGGCCCATGTGGCCCGGTTGGAGCGGAGCGCGAAGGCGCTCGGATTGCCCATGCCCTACTCGAATCGTGAGTGGGGGGAGCTGGTCGCGGAAGGGCTCAAACGGGCCGAATTTGCCGAGAGCAAAGTCTACATCCAGCTGACGCGCGGCGTGGCTCCGAGAGACCATGCCTTCCCCGCCGGGAGCCGACCGACGGTGGTGATGACGATCCGGGAGCTACGGCCTCTGGCCCGGGCCATCGGTGAGGCGGGGGTCGAGGCGATCACGCTCGACGATATCCGGTGGGGACGGTGTGACATCAAGAGTGTGAATCTCCTGGCCAATGTGCTGGCCCGGCAACGTGCCAAGGAAGCAGGGGCCTTCGAAGCGATTTTCGTTCGAGATGGGACTGTGACCGAAGGGTCTGTCAGCAACGTGATGATCGTCAAAGCCGGACGTGTCATCACGGCACCGGAAGGTCCGCGGATCCTCTCGGGGGTGACGCGGTCCTTGGTGCTGGATTTGGCGCGCAAGGAGGGGATTCCGGTTGAAGAACGGACGGTCGTGCTGGAGGAATTGCGTCACGCCGATGAAGTGTTTCTCTGCGGCACCACAGTGGAAGTACTCCCGGTCGTTCGTATCGATGGCCGGGACGTCGGCACGGGGAAGCCAGGTCCCGTGGCGGCCAGATTGAGTGAGCGGTTCAAGCAGGCAGTCACCTAGCCGGCAAAGTCCTCTACCCTCCGTTGGCCTGCCTCAAAAAGGCAAGTCCATGGCCGCCCAGGAATCTCGGTCGCGCTCTTGCGCGGCTGTGTGTAAAAGTGGTAACGTACGACGATTGGAAGTGGGCTCTGGCCCACTTTTTTGTTTGGATCGATGCCAGGGGCGGTTGGGCGCATATCCTTGGCCGACCAATGTATGCAGGCAACATGGAACCGGGTGAATTCCGGGACGTTCTCGGCAGGGTGCGGGCCGTGGCCGCCCCGATCGTGCGCGCACTGGCGCTTGAACTTGTGGATGTGGAGTGCCTTGGCCACGGACCGGGCATGGTCCTGCGGGTGTATATCGACAAGCCCGGGGGCGTGACCCTGCATGATTGCGAGCAGGTCCACCTCTCGCTCGGGCATGCGTTGGACGTTGAGGACCTGATCGCGCATGCCTATACGTTGGAGGTATCGTCGCCGGGCCTCGATCGTCCGCTGAAACGGCGCGAGGATTATGCCAGGATGCTGGGCAAGCAGGTCAACCTGAAGCTCAGAAAGCCTTGGGAAGGGCAGTGGCGTCTGGTCGGCCGGCTCCTCGACGTCAGCGAGCAAGGGGTGACGTTGGCTGTGCCGGCTGTCAAGCCATCGGGTCCTCGCCCTCGGAGGAGCCCGGAACCGTCGCGGCAGACGCAGTTGGAATGGGACGCGATCGCGGCGGGTCGGCTGGAAGTGGAATGGTAGGCGCCGCCGCGCAGATGGAGAACGGGACGAAGAGTCACCAGGACGGGGAATGCGTATGAACTACCGGGAAGTGATTGCACAGATCGATCAGATGGGGCGGGAAAAGGGCATCGACAAGGCCAAGGTGATCGGCGCCGTCGAAGCGGCGCTCCAGACGGCGGCGAAGAAGCGCTTTGGGCAGAGCGAAAATATCCAAGTACAAATTGATCCGAAGACGGGTGAAATCGCGGTGGTCTCGCTGAAGACCATCGTCGAAACCGTCACGAACCCCAAGACCGAAGTCTCGCTTCAGGAAGCCCGTAAAGTGGACAGCGGCGCCGAAGTGGGGGACGAAATCGGCGATACGATCGGCATCGAGGAACTGGGCCGGATCGCCGCCCAGACCGCCAAGCAGGTGATTTGTCAGAAGGTCCGCGAGGCTGAATGGGAAGCGGTACAGCGCGAGTATGCCACGCGGCAGGGGGACCTGATCAACGGGATCATCCTCGGCCAGGAACGGCGCAACTATCTGGTGGATCTCGGCAAGACCGAGGCGGTGTTGCCGATCCAGGAGCAAATTCCACGCGAATCCTACCGGCGCGGGGATCGAATCAAGGCCTATTTGCTGGAAGTCCGGCGGACGCCCAAGGACGTGCAGGTGATCCTGTCCCGGACGCATCCGCAATTTGTGTCCAAGCTGTTTGAGTTGGAAGTTCCCGAGGTGAGTGAAAAGATCGTCGAGATCAAGGGCATCGTGCGGGAACCTGGGGATCGGACCAAGATCGCCGTATCGTCACGGGACAAGGCCGTCGATCCGGTCGGGGCTTGCGTGGGCATCAAGGGGTCTCGCGTCCAAGCGGTCGTTCGGGAGCTTCGCGGAGAAAAGATCGACATCATTGCCTGGACCTCGGATCCCCGCGTGTTTATCGCCGAAGCGCTGAATCCGGCCACCATCGAGAAAGTGGGGATCGATGAGGAGAAAAAGTCCGCGCTCGTCGTCGTGGCCGACTCACAGCTGTCGCTGGCCATCGGCAAAAACGGCCAGAACGTGCGTCTGGCCGCCAAGCTGACCGGCTGGAAGATCGACATCATCAGCGCCACGGAGTACGAAAAAGAAAAAGTCGAGCGGGACAAGGAAATCAAGGCGGCGTTGGCCGAAGAAGCCGAAGCGCAGCGTGAGCAGGATGAAGCGGCGAGAGCCCAGCGAGAAACATCCGACGAGTCGGCCCAGCCGGCAGCCAACTGAGGTGTAACAGGATTGCTTATGCGGGTGTACGAATTGGCAAAGAAGCTCGGGATGGAAAACAAGGATCTCATCCCTGAGCTCAAACGGTTGGGCATTGCCGTGGCGTCGCACAGCAGCGCGCTCGATGACGACGCCGTCCAGAAGACACTGGACAAGCTGGCGCCGAAGGGCAAGGCCAAGGTCTCGGCTAAGCCGGAGGAGAAAAAGACGGAGGGGGCGCGCAAGGAAGACGCGAAGGAGGCGAAAAAGGAATCGGGCCTCCGCAAGGCGGGAGGCGCGCCGCAGAAGCAGGCGGGCGCCAAACCGGAAGCGGCTGCGACGGAAGAGGCGCCCAAGCTCGACAAGAAGCGTATCCTGTTCAAACGCAAGAAGACGGACGAGGAAATCGCCGCGGAGGAAGCGGCAGCGGCCAGTCTGGCGAGCGAGCTTGCCCAGGCGGCTGGCGGACCGGCGCCGACGGTCCCTGAACCGGGTCTGCCGCATCCGGTTGCCCAGGCGGCAGAGGCGGCCGAACCGGAGGCGCTTGCGGCTCCGGCTCCGTCCGATCTCAAAGTCGACCAACTCGGAACAGTGTACGAACCGGCCCCTTCGATTGCCCCGCCAGCCCCTGCGCCGCCCGTGTCCGGCGCCACGGTGCCGCCTGTCGGAGCAGGCGCGCCGGCCGAACTGCGCGCAGATAAGAAGAAAGGGGTCATGCTGGAGCCCTTGGTGGGCGAAGCCGGTCTCAAGGACAAGCTGAAGAAAGGCAAAAAGCCGGGGCGGGTCCGCGACGACGAAGCGCTGAAGTCCAGGGAAGACGCGGCCCGCTGGCAAGATTTGCGGGCGATCCCGGTGCATCGTCGCGAGAGCCGGTCCCGCCACCTGGAGCCTTCCGCGACGACCGAGGTCACCAAGCCCCGGAAAAAAGTGATCAAGCTTTCCCCGGGATTGACGGTGAAGGAATTTGCCGAGCTCGTCGGGCAGCGCCCGGGGGACATCATCCGGAAGCTGATGGAAATGGGGCAGATGCTCACGCTGAACCAGGCGATGAACCTGGAAGCCGCCATGTTGATCGCCGAGGGGCTTGGGGTGAAAGCCGAGGCCGCTGGCGAAAAAGAGGGGGAAGAACTGCTCCAAGAAGCGACCGAATGGACCGAGGAAGAGCATCTGGAACCGCGGCCGCCCGTAGTGACGATCATGGGGCACGTGGACCACGGCAAGACTTCCCTCCTGGATGCGATCCGGCAGACCAATGTGACGGCGCAAGAGGCGGGCGGGATCACGCAGCATATCGGTGCCTATACGGTCACCGTGCACGGCAAGCGGGTCACGTTCCTGGACACCCCGGGCCACGAGGCGTTTACCGCAATGCGGGCCCGCGGCGCCAAGATCACGGACATCGTCGTGCTGGTGGTGGCGGCGGATGACGGCGTCATGCCGCAGACCGTCGAGGCGATCAACCATGCGGCGGCGGCCAACGTGCCGATCATCGTGGCGGTGAACAAGATCGACAAGCCGGGGGCCAACCCCGAGCGGGTGAAACACGCCTTGGCCGAGCACAACCTGATCCCCGAATCCTGGGGCGGACAAACGATCTTTGCGGAAGTCTCCGCGAAACAGAAAGTCGGGCTGGAGTCGTTGCTCGAGATGATCCTGCTCCAATCCGAAGTGCTGGAGTTGAAGGCGGACCCCACCCGTCCCGCCAAGGGTGCGGTGGTGGAAGCGAAACTGGACCGGGGCCGCGGGCCGGTCGCCACCGTGCTGGTGCAGGGCGGCACGCTCAAAGTCGGGGATGCGTTCGTCGTGGGGACGTTCAGCGGCCGGGTGCGGGCGCTGGTCTCCGACAAGGGCGAAAAAGTATCCGTGGCTGGGCCGTCGACGCCGGTGGAAGTCATCGGCTTGCCGGGCGTGCCGGCGGCCGGCGACCCGTTCATCGTTGTGCAGGACGAGCGCGTGGCTCGCGAGATCGCCGAATCCCGCCAACAGAAACAGCGGACCGCCGAATTGGCCGCCGGGTCCACGCGGGTGTCGCTGGACGATCTGTTCTCGAAGATCAAAGAGGGAGAGGTCAAAGAGCTGGCCTTGGTCATCAAATCCGACGTGCAGGGCTCGGCGGAGGCGCTCTCCGAAGCGGTGGAGAAGCTTTCCACCCCAGCCGTGAAACTGCGCGTGATTCACCAGGGCGTCGGGGGCATTACCGAAACCGACGTGCTGCTGGCCTCGGCGTCGCGAGCCATCATCATCGGGTTCAACATCCGTCCCGAACCCAAGGCCGCCGCGTTGGCCGAGCGCGAGGGCGTGGACGTCCGGCTCTACACGATCATCTATGACGCGATTGCGGACATCAAGGCCGCGATGGAAGGGTTGTTGGAGCCGACGTTGAAGGAACGGGTGCTGGGTCGGGCCGAAGTGCGGCAGGTCTTCTCGATCCCCAAAATCGGGGTGATCGGGGGCTGTTACGTGATCGACGGGACGATCAGCAGGGCCAGCGCCGGCATCCGCGTGATCCGCGACCATACGACGGTCTACGAGGGGCGGCTCGGATCGCTCCGCCGATTCAAGGACGATGTGCGGGAAGTGCAGCAAGGCTATGAGTGCGGAATCGGGGTCGAGAATTTCGGGGACCTGAAAGTCGGCGACGTACTCGAAGTCTACGTGGTGGACAAAGTGGCCGCGAAGTTGTGAGCCGACGCGTGGGTTCGTCGCGGCGGCGGCTTCGCCCGAGACGTCATGGGCATGATCGTCGGGCTCTGCACCGTTGAGCTGTATATTCCGGACGGTCACTCCCTCAAGGCGAAGCGGCAGGTGCTCCTCAGCCTGAAAGACCGTCTGCGCGAGAAGTTCAATGTGTCGGTGGCGGAGGTCGGCGAGCAGGATTTGTGGCAGAAGGCGGTGCTGGGCATCGCCTGTGTGGCCAACGAGGGGAAACACGTGAATCAGGTGCTGGACCAGGCGGTCAACCTGATCCGATCGGTCCCGCTAGTGGAGCTCCTCCAAGTCCGCATCGAATTGCTCTGATATGGCCAAGACGACGTATAAACGGGCCACCCGCGTGGCCGATCAAATTCGGATGGAAGTCGCCGACATTATCATGCGGAAGACGAAGGATCCCCGCGTGACGTCGGTGACCGTGACGGATGTGGAGGTGACCGACGATCTCCGCATCGCCCGGGTGTTTGTGACCACCGGGGTCGACGGACAGCACGAGGCCGAGGCGCTGGCGGGCTTGGCGAAGGCCGCCGGGTTCATCCGCGCCGAACTCGGCCGCCGATTGCAGTTGCGGTATACGCCGGAATTGATTTTCCAAAAGGATGTGAGCGGCCCACGAGGAGACCGGATCCTGGCTTTGCTGGAGCAGGTCGAGACCGAGGGGAAATCCCGGAACTAGGGGGCGCCGTGCACGGTTTGCGCGAGGGGGCGGTGATCGGTATGCGAGCAAGAAGTCTGACCGAGCCGGTTCCCGCATGCCCTCGGGCGGTCGACGGCGTGCTGGTGGTCAACAAGGCCCCGGGTTGGACGTCCCACGATGTCGTCGCAAAGCTCCGGGGGCTGTTCCGTGGTCAGAAAGTCGGCCACGCCGGCACGCTCGATCCGGCGGCGACGGGAGTGCTGCCAATCCTGGTGGGGAAGGCGACGCGCATCGCCGAGTATTTGATGGGTTGGGACAAGGAGTATCGGGCGGTCCTGCGTTTGGGCGAGACCACGGATACGCAAGACGCTACGGGGACGGTCCTGGAGTCGCGCTCGATAGCGGGGTTGACCGAGGACGCGATCCGGTCGGCCATCGAGCGTTTCCAGGGGCGGGTGGCGCAGGTGCCGCCGATGTATTCGGCGGTCAAGGTCGGAGGCGTCCCGCTGTACAAGGCCGCGAGGGCCGGCCGGACGGTGGAGCGGGATTCTCGGGAAATCACGGTACATGGGATCGACATACGGGGGATCGCCGGTCGCGATGTGTCCCTGCTGGTCCGCTGTTCCAAGGGCACGTATGTACGGACGCTCTGCGCGGATATCGGGGACGCGCTGGGCGTCGGCGGTCATCTGTTGGCGCTGGAGCGATGCCGCGTCGGGCCATTGACGATCGAACGTGCGCTGACGGTGGAAGAAGTGGGGGCTCGACTCTCGCTCGGGCAGTTGGAAGACGACATGATCTCCTTGGATGCCGCCCTCGCCGGATTGCCCGCGGTCGTTGTGGACGAGGCTACCGCGCAGCGGACCGTCCACGGGGTGCCGGTGCCGTGGCAGGCGGTGCAGTGGGCGGGCGACGGTGGGGGGCCCGAGGGGCGGGCCGGTCAGACGGTTCGCATCAAAGACGGGAGCGGCCGCTTGCTGGCATTGGGGCGGGTGCCACAGGAAGGGGCGGCCGAGATAGCGATCCTCAAGGTCCTAGCGACGGTGAATCTACAGTCGGTATGACCGTGCTCTGCATCAGACGGGCACGGCGGCAAATAAACGGGAATGGTTGGCACGGTACGATAGGATGTATTGATCGGAGGGAAGGACATGGCGTTGACCAAGGAAGCGAAGACCGAGGTGATTCAAGGGTACAGGCGGCACGGGACCGATACCGGGTCTCCGGAAGTCCAGATTGCCGTGCTGACGAACCGGATTACGTATCTGACGGAGCATTTTAAACTGCACAAGAAAGACCACCATTCCCGCAGGGGACTCTTGGAGTTGGTCGGTCGCCGCCGCCGCTTGCTGGATTACCTGCGCGGGGTGGACGACGGGCGGTACCGGGCCGTGCTGGAGCGGCTGGGTATCCGGAAGTAACACACGACTCCCGGCGCCCCGACAGGGCGCCGGGACACTGTCGCCACAGGTGAACACGGATATGGGCTGCCGTTCGACGGCGCGCAGCCCATATCTGTGGGCATCTGTGGGGCAGGAACAGAAGGAGACTGCGCACCATGGTGCATGTGATTGAACTGGATGTAGCCGGACGAACGTTGCGTCTGGAAACCGGGCGTATGGCCAAACTGGCCGGCGGGGCGGTCGTCGCCACGTACGGCGAGACGGTCGTGTTGGCCACGGCCGTCGGATCGCAAAATGCCAAGCCGGGCGTGGACTTCCTCCCGCTCACGGTGGACTACCAAGAGAAGGCCTACTCCGCCGGCAAAATTCCGGGCGGCTATTTCAAGCGCGAAGGGCGGCCGTCGGAGAAGGAAGTGTTGACCAGCCGCCTCATCGACCGCCCGCTTCGCCCGCTGTTTCCCGAAGGATATTTCTTCGAAACCCAGGTCGTCGCGGCGGTGCTCTCGGCGGATCGGTCAGGCGCGTCGGACGTGGTCGCGATCACGGCGGCCTCTGCCGCGCTGACCGTGTCGGACATTCCCTTCGACAATCCGGTCGCCGGCGTGAAGATCGGACGGAAAGACGGCCGGTTCGTGATCAATCCGTCCCTGGAAGAACTGGAGACCAGCGACCTCAGCCTGATCGTCGCGGGCACGGCCGATGCCGTCATGATGGTCGAGGGCGGGGCGAACGAGCTGCCCGATGCGCTGATGATCGACGCGATCGAAGCGGCGCACGCCGAGATCAAGCGGATCGTGGCGTCCATCAATGAACTCCGCGGGCGGGTGAATCGCCCCAAGCGGACGGTGAAGATGGAGGAGATCGCCCCCGCGCTCTCCGCCGCGGTCAAGGACCGGGTGGCGAACCTGATCCGCGAAGCCATCCTGATTCCCAACAAGACCGCGAGGCAGGAGCGGCTGGATATCATCAAGGACGAAGCCGTCAAGGCGCTCGGCGGCGAGGATGTGAACACGCAGCGTCAGGTCAAGCTGGTGTTCCACTCGCTGGAATACAGCGAAGTGCGCGACATGATTCTGGAGAAGAAGGTCCGGGCGGACGGTCGCGGGCCCAGCGACATCCGTCCGATCACATGCGAAGTCGGCATCCTCCCGCGCACCCACGGCTCCGCCTTGTTCACGCGCGGCGAAACGCAGAGCCTGGCGGTGGTCACGCTCGGCTCGACGGAGGACGAGCAGCGGATCGATGCGCTGGAAGGCGAATATTACCGGACCTTCATGCTCCATTACAACTTTCCGCCCTTCAGCGTCGGCGAGGCCAGGCCGCTGCGGTCCCCGGGACGGCGCGAAGTGGGCCACGGGGCGCTCGCGGAACGCGCGCTCAAGCCGGTCATCCCCGCCAAGGAGGCCTTTCCCTATACCCTTCGGATCGTCTCCGACATCCTGGAGTCCAACGGATCGTCGTCCATGGCCACGGTGTGCGGCGGGACGCTGGCCTTGATGGACGCCGGCGTGCCGATCAAGGAGCCGGTGGCGGGCATTGCCATGGGGCTGATCAAGGAAGGGGAGCGCGTGCTCGTGCTGTCGGACATTTTGGGTCTTGAAGATCATCTCGGGGATATGGATTTCAAGGTCACGGGGACCAAGAACGGGGTGACCGCGTTGCAGATGGACATCAAGATCGGCGGGATCACGTCGGCCCTGATGCGTCAGGCGTTGGAACAGGCCCGGACCGGGCGGCTCCACATTCTCGAACAGATGCGCCTGGCGTTGGCCGAGCCGAGGAAGAATCTGTCGCCCTTTGCGCCGCGCATCTTTACGTTGAAGATCAAGCAGGACAAGATCCGCGACGTGATCGGGCCGGGCGGCAAGATGATCCGGAGCATCATCGCGGACTGTGGCGTGAAGATCAACGTGGAGGACACGGGTGCGATCTCGATCGCGGCCGTGGACGAGGCCTCCGCCAAGAAGGCCATCGAGCGGATCAATCAATTGACCGAGGAGGTCGAGGTCGGCAAGCTGTACTTGGGCACGGTCCGCAAGATCATGGACTTCGGCGCGTTCGTGGAGATCATCCCGGGGACCGACGGGCTGGTCCACATTTCCCAACTCGCGCACCATCGGGTCAAGGCGGTGTCCGACGAGGTTGCCGAGGGCGATCAGATCATGGTCAAGGTGCTGGAGATCGACAAGCAAGGGAAGATCCGGCTCAGCCGCAAGGAAGCGATGGCGCCGCCCTCGGAAGCCAAGGAGCCGGCCGCCTCGTAACGATCGGGGAGTCTGTGTATCGCAAGCTGGTCCTGGACAACGGCCTCCGGGTCGTCACCGAACGGATGCCGGCGCTCAAGTCGGTGACGGTCGGCATCTGGGTCAATGTGGGATCGAGGGATGAAGGGGCGGGCGAGGAAGGCCTGTCCCACTTCCTCGAGCACATGTTTTTCAAGGGGACCACGTCTCGGTCCGCCACGCAAATTTCCCGTGAAATCGACGCGCTGGGCGGCGAGCTCAACGCGTTCACGTCCCGCGAAACCACCACCTTTTATGTGAAGGTGCTGGACCAGCACATCAAGCCCGCCGTGGCGCTTCTGTCCGATCTCTTCCGCCAATCCCGATTTGCCTCCAAGGAAGTGGAAAAAGAAAAGCAGGTGGTGCTGGAAGAGATCCGGATGGTTCAGGACGACCCGGAGGATCTCGTTCAGGAGTTGCACACGGAATTGGCCATGAAGCGGCATCCGCTGGGCCGCTCGATTCTGGGGTGTGCCCAAACCATCCAGGGGCTCCGTCGCGCCCACCTGCTCCGGTATGTCCGGACCCACTATCATCCGCAGCAAACGGTGATCGCGGTGGCGGGGAGTTTCAACCTCGCGGAGTTGGCCCCACTGTTGGACAAGGCATTGGGCACCATCACGCAGACCGACAGCGTGCGCTCCGACCGTTGGCCGTCCGAGGTGTGCGGCGGCTTGGTTGTCCGCAAAAAGGCACTTGAACAAGCTCATCTGTGTTTGGGGTTGCCGGGAGTGGCGCTGGATCATAAGGATCGGTATGGCGCCTACGCACTCAATGCCTTGCTGGGCGGCAGCGTCAGCTCTCGCTTGTTTCAGGAGGTGCGGGAGCGGCGCGGGTTGGCGTACAGCATCTACTCCTACCTCTCCTCCTATTCCGACAGCGGCATGCTCACGATCTACGCGGCTACCCGTCCGAAAGAAGCGGCCCGTGTGGTGGAGTTGATCAGCCGGGAAATTCGCCGCCTCCGGACCAAGGGCGTGGGGGGCGAAGAGTTGGAACGGACCAAGAACCAAATGAAGGGCAATCTCATGCTGAGTTTGGAAAACTCTCAAAGCCGTATGAGCAAGCTGGCGAAAGATGAGCTGCACCAGCGACGGTATACCTCTCTTGAGGAGATGCTGACCGACATTGACCGGGTCAACGGAGAGCAATTGCTCAGGTTGAGTCGAGAATTGTTCGATTTGAACCGGCTGTCGGTGACGGCGCTGGGCACTGTTTCGCGCAACTCGCTCCAGGCAGCCGTTAGTTAGTGACGCACTTATAACAAGCTGGAAACTAAAGATTATTTTTGATGTGGCGCTCAGGATTCGGCACCAACTATTTCCTTGACAAGCTTGGGACGATTCAGTACGATTGGGACCTCTTTTGCCCTTATTTTTGGTACGAGCCTACAGATATGTTGCTTCAGGGAAGGAAAGGGGGTGGCCGCAAGCTTTCTCATTCCGTGAAGTGCGTCTATTCGTTTTCTTTCTTGTTTGACGATTCGCTAATACAGAGGGTCTGATTTTTCATGAAGGAGGTGCGGGGCATGAGTAAGCGAGTTATTATTGCCATGGTGTCTGTCTTTTTTGTCGCCGGAGTGATGATGTCCGGTTACGTGATGGCGGCCGATGCGCCGGCTGGCGGAGCTCCCTTGTTCAAGGGAGAGGCCGTCAAGACGCTGAAGGGCCGGATCTGGTCCCAGTGGGCCGACAATCCCGAGCAAGAAATCCTGTTCGGCATCCAGTATTGGAACACGGGCGATCCCGCTTCCGGCACTCCCAGCGGTCGGGCTTCCTCCGATCTGGATGTGCGTCCTCCCGATCCTTTGTTCGTTTGCTGCGCCTGGGGCTTCACCGGTGGGGCCGAGCGGAACAACCCCTATGCCGGTTGGTACCATGCAGCGACCACGGTTCGTTTGAAGGTCAAGGACAAGTCGCTCATGGACCGGATGATCAAGGACTCCCAGGAGCTGGTCGCCATGGAAGTCACGCTCGACGGTCGGACGATCACGGATTACAAGCTCTTGAAGAAGGACTAACTGACCGGCGTATTGAGTCGATTGATTACGATATTCATATTCCACAGATGGCGTGAAGGAGGATGGCAATGATGAAGCTTCATAAGAAAGGCTGGGCGTTCATGGTCGCCATGGCCTTGGTCGTGGGCGTGACCTCGACCGCGCTGGCCATTGAGGCGTTCCAGGAGCGGTTTGAGTGGGGGGATCTGAGCAAGCCGACCACGTTGCAGGGCCGGGTGATCATTCTCGATCCCTACGATGAGGCAGTGTGGATCAACGTCGCCGTGTTCGGCGGCAATGCGGAAAGCGGCTTGTTCTGGCAGCGGATTCACCCGGGCAAGAACCTCAAGTTCTACGCCGCCAACAAGGAAGTGTGGGATCAGCTGAAGTCCATGGCCCGTGCGCATGCGGGGCCGGCTGCGGCCAAGGAAGTCCCCCCGTCCTCTCCGACTACCCTGGTGGAGTTTACGGTTCAGGAAGTCGAGCAGAACCGGCGGGTGATCTCCTCCGTGAAGAAGTTGGCTGAGAACGCGGGTGAGATCGGCAAGCCCCGCGGCATTCGCGCCCTGAAAGAAGCGGCATGCCAGAATGCCAAGGACGAGTTCGAGTCTGGCTGCTACAAGGCCAAGCAGGCGCTCAATACCTCGCCCAAAGGCGAGGGTAGTGTCATCATGCAGTATGACGTGATGATCCCCGGCGGGAAGAAAATGGCCGGCGGCCTGATTCCCTGGACGGCCGAGTACAACGAAGGCGGCCACGGTCACTGAGTAGCAAGAGTCGTAACTGAAAAGGGCGGTGCGCCGAACAGCGCACCGCCCTTTTTATTTCCCCTGGCTCTCTCCAAGTCGGCGCTGCAGTTCGGCGAGCCGGTTCAACGCTTCCAAGGGGGTCATCGAAAACAAATCCATCTGGCGGACCTCTTCGATGATCGGGTGAGGCTGAGGAAGCAGCGGGTCAGGCAGAGGCAGCGCAGGTGCGGACTGGGCGGTTGTGAAGAGATCGGGTTGAGCGGGTTGGGCCGACGACCGTTCCAGTTGAGCCAACACCTCGCGCGATCGGTTGATCACCTCGGGCGGAAGCCCGGCCAGCCTAGCGACGTGAATGCCGTAGCTGCGATCCGCCCCGCCTTGCACGATCTTCCGGAGGAACAGCACGTCGTCATTTTGCTCCCGGACGGCCACCGAATAGTTTTTGATCCCTTCGCGCAGCAGGGCCAGTTCCGTCATTTCATGGTAATGGGTGGCGAAGAGCGTGCGTGCGCCTAAATGACGCTGGTCTTGGATGTATTCGGCGACCGCCCAGGCAATACTGAGACCGTCATAGGTGCTGGTGCCTCGTCCGATTTCATCCAGAAGGATCAGGCTTCTGGCGGTCGCACAGTTCAGAATTTGGGCCGTCTCCGTCATCTCGACCATGAACGTGCTTTGGCCGGCAGCGAGATTGTCGGAGGCCCCGACGCGCGTGAAAATGCGGTCGACCAAGCCGATATGAGCGGCATGCGCCGGCACAAAACTGCCCATCTGCGCCATCAGAACGATCAGCGCCACCTGCCGAAGGTAGGTGCTCTTGCCGGCCATGTTCGGGCCGGTAATGATCAGGAGGCGGTTCTGTACCCGGTCCAGTCTGGTGTCGTTGGCGATGAATCCACCCGGAATGTCCAGCTGTTCCACCACCGGGTGCCGCCCCTCTGCGATCATGAGCGTATCGCTTTCGTCGACAACCGGACGGACATAGCCATGGAGACCGGCGGTTTCCGCCAAGGCTGCCAAGACGTCCAGGAGGGCGAGCGTGTGTCCCATGGCCTGCAAGCGTTGCGTTTCCTGGGCCAGCCTGGCGCGGATCCGCTCGAACAATTCCAGTTCGAGCGCGGCCAGTTGGGTCTCGGCGCCGGTCACCCGATCCTCCAGTTCCTTCAACTCGGCCGTGGTAAAGCGTTCTGCGTTGGCCAGCGTTTGCTTGCGATGGTAATGGGGGGGGATTCGGGACAGGTTGGTCTTGGTCACCTCGATGTAGTACCCGAAGACCTGGTTGAAACGCACCTTCAGCGATTCGATCCCCGTACGCTCCCGCTCCTGTGCTTCAAGTTTGGCGATCCAGCCCTTCCCTTCCTTGGCGGTCTTGCGCAGTTCGTCCAAGGCGGCGTCGCAGCCGTCCTTGATGATGCCGCCGTCCCGGACCGAGGCAGGGGCGTCCGGAAGGATGGACCGTTCGATCAGTTCATGGACGTCTGCGAGGTTGTCCCACGTGCTCGAGAGTTCCCGTAGAAGCGGAGCGCGGAGCGGGGTCAGCAGCTCTCGGATGGCCGGGAGCGCCGCGACCGACTGCTTGAGGGCCAACAGTTCACGCGGCTGAGCCGCTCCCAGCGAGATTCTGCCGCTCAGCCTCACGATATCCTGGACCGTCCGGAGAGCCGTCCTGACTCCCATGCGGGCCGGCAGGTTGTCCAACAGCTCCGCGACGGCCTCCAAACGAGTCTGGATCGGTTTGGGCTCAACGAGCGGACGCAGGATCCATTCCCGCAACAGTCGGCTCCCCATGACGGAGATGGTCCGGTCGAGCACGGACAGGAGTGTGGACGGAGTTCGGGGGCCCTGTTCGGCGCCCAGCGGTTTGACCAATTCGAGGTTGCGGATGGTGGCGCTGTCCAGGTGCATCTCGTGTCCGGGGCGGCGCACCTGGAGCCGACGGACGTGGGTCAACGAGGCGGAGGGTTGGGTCTCCCGCAAGTATCGCACCGCCGCTCCGGCGGCTTGGAGGCCCAGGGTCATGCCCTGGCAGCCGAACGCCTCCAGCGAGCCTACGCCGAACTGCTCACGGAGGAGATGCTCCGCCGAAGCCAGGAGGAACCGCGACGGATCTTGAGCGCAGAGGCGAGGCCCTTTCAGTTGCGCCAGCCAGGACAGAGAGTCTTGCGGTAGGTCCGCCTGGTGCAGCACTTCGCGGGGCTCCAGCCTGGACAGTTCATCCAACAGAGCGGTCGAGGCGTCGTCCCCGACAAATTCCCTGATCCAGAAATCTCCGGTCGAAAGGTCCAACGCAGCCAGCCCCAGTCTGGAAGAGCGCAGGTTCTGGGGAGGGACGTGAGGGGTCCCGGTCGTTGTCACGGCGGCGAGAAAGTTCGATTCCGTGGCCGGCAAAAACTCGGTATCGATCAGCGTGCCGGGCGTATAGAGGCGGACCACCTCACGGCGGACGAGTCCTTTGGCCAGCTTGGGATCTTCCACCTGATCGCAGAGGGCCACGGTCCGTCCTGCTTTGAGCAGTTTGGCGATATAGCCGGTGGCGGCATGATGGGGCACGCCGCAGAGCGGGACCGGATCGGCTTTGGCTTTGTCCCGAGAGGTCAGCGCGATGGAGAGCAGACGCGAGGCTTCTTCCGCGTCTTCATAAAACATTTCGTAGAAATCGCCGACACGGAAAAACAAGATGGCTTCTCGGTGCGCCTGTTTAATCTCTCGATATTGGCGCATCAGGGGCGTCAGGTCGCCGTCAGTCATCGGACAGTTCCCTGGCTGGTTTTTCGAAAGGGTGGTCTCCGGTCCGGAGAAGAGGGCGGTCGGTGGTCTGAGGGGGGCGCCGCAACCGCTCAAGATCGGCCTCGGCTTCCTGGAGCGCCTTCACTTTTCGCCGCAACTCCAGCCGCACCTGCACCCACGCCGGGAACAGCAGAATGGACGCGACCAACAACCCGACTGCGAACGCGCTCAGCACCGGCCTCCACAGTTCGGTCGTCGCCTCGCGCAGTCCAAAGAAATACCGGAGGGTGACTTCCTGCTCTTGGTTCTGGAGAAAGAAGGTCAACGACAGCAGTAAGAGGATGCCGACCAGGATGAGACGAATCATGAGGGTGTTTTCCCACTCCTTCTCGCGGGGCTCTTGGAGCCGCGTCGTCGCTTGGGCCGCGTCCGCTGCCGTGCGCCGGCTCCTGCCGCATGCATACGGCGAAGACCCGCCGCGGGACTTGGCTCGTTGAGCGCCAACCGGAATGCCGTGCGGAGCTTCCGATAGGTGGCCTGCAGGTGTTCGGGAATCACGCGAGTTTCGGCCAGCAGCGACATGAAGTTCGTATCGCCGTTCCAACGGGGGACGAGATGGAGGTGAAGGTGCGCCTCGATGCCGGCTCCGCTCACTTGGCCCAGGTTGAATCCCACGTTAAACCCTTCGGGTTTGATGGTCTGCTGCAGGACCCGAATCGACAGGTTGGTCATCCGGATCAAATCCAACGCGCAGTCGGCCGGGAGCAATTCCAAACTTTTGACGTGCGCATACGGCGCAATGAGGAGGTGGCCGCTATTGTACGGGTACCGGTTCATGATGACAAACCCATGTTGCCCTCGGTGGAGGACGAGGCGGGCGGCATCACGGCGGGTGGTGCGTTTCAGGCAGAAGATACAGCCGGCGAGCTTACGCGCGTCCTTGACGTAGGTCATGCGCCATGGCGCCCAGATGACGTGCATCAGAGGGAGTGCTCCTTTAGCCCGGCCGTCGGCGGCTTGCGGGCGGTCCTACTCCGAGCGGCCAGCCGAGCCAGGCACGCTCGAGCAACGGGGCCGGTCGCCTGCATCACGATGGAACGGGACGTGGCGGTCTTATGCTCCAGTCGAATCTCGAGGCGGTCTTGCGGCAATTCCGCACCGGCTTTGTCGGCCCATTCGATCGCCAAGACGGCCGAGCCGTCCTGATAGTCGGATAAACCCAAGTGCCGAAGATCCGCTTCCTGTTCAAGCCGATACAGGTCGGCGTGGATCAACAGGAGTCGCCCCGGGTATTCGTGGACCAACACGAACGTGGGACTGCTCACGGCGCGCGCCGGGGCCCCGAGCCCGACGGCAAGTCCACGGACAAAGACCGTCTTGCCGCTTCCCATCTCCCCGTAGAGCGCGAGCATCTCGCCGCCGCGCAAGGCCTGCCCCGTAACGCGGCCCAACCGTTCGGTTTCTGCCGCCGATCGAGTCACCGTCTGCCATCTGTCGGCAGACCGATCGGCTTGCGCGGGTAGACGCCCGGCCGGCTTGATCACCGGGGGGACGGATCGATTGCTCACCGCCGAGCGTCCCACCCGGGAGTTCCCGGATTTTTTAGTAGCCGCTCGGCGCCGCAGTTTGGGTGAAGGCATAGGGAATGTGTTCGATGATGTCGCCAGCCGTCATGCCGATGGGGCCTCGATCGGCTGCGGCTAAGTCACCGGCCAGGCCGTGGAAATAGGTCCCGAGACACGCTGCGGTCCATGGCTCGAGCTGCTGGGCCAGGAGCCCGACGATCATGCCGGTCAAGACATCACCGCTGCCTGCCGTTGCCATGCCGGGGTTGCCGGTCGGGCAGATGGCCAGGCGCCCATCCGGATGAGCCACCACGGTCCTGGCCCCTTTCAGAATCAACAACACTCTTCGGCGTTGGGCAAATCGTGCGGCGGTGCCGATCCGATCGGCGTTGATCGAGCGGGGCGAGGCATCTTCTTCCAGCCTGGCCATTTCGCCCGGATGGGGGGTCAAGATCGGCAGGACCTTGCAATCCGCCAGCACCGACGTGCGTCCGGCCAGCGCGTTCAGCGCGTCGGCATCCAAGACGGATGGTCGTTCCAGCTTAGGGATGAGCGTTTGCAGCACTTCGACGGTTTCCGGATGGGTCGTGAGCCCCGGCCCGAGAGCGACGGCGTCCCGGGCCTGGGCAAACGAAAGAAGCCGGTCAAGGCCCGAACGCGCCAAGGTCCTGGCCTTGGTTTCCGGCATGGGCACGGTCATGGCTTCCAAGAGTTTGCTTTCGAGGATGTCGTTGACGCTCGTCGGGGTGGCGACCGTGACCAAGCCGGCGCCGGTTCGAAGGGCGGCATTCGCGGCCAGGGCCGCGGCCCCGGTTTTCCCAACCGAGCCGGCGATGATGCCCGCATGGCCGAATGTGCCCTTGTGGGCGGACAGCGGTCGGCTCGGTAATCGGCGACGGCACTCGTCCAACGTCAGCAGCGAAACCATGCTGTCGACGCCGTCCTCGAAGGAGCGAGGAATCCCGATGTCAACGATATGGATTTTGCCGGCGTGGTCGATGCCGGCTCCAAGATAGAGTCCCAGTTTGGGGTGGGCGAAGGTCACCGTCAACGTGGCCCGTACGGCGACACCCATGACCGATCCTGTGTCGGCGTGAATGCCCGAGGGAAGGTCTGCGGAGACGACGGGTGCACCGGATGCGTTGATGGTCTCAATGGCGCTGCGATAGAGCCCCTCGACCGGAGCGGACAAGCCGGTTCCCAACAGGGCATCCACGAGCACCTGGCTCGTGTTCACCAGCGAGCGACAGCGTTCGTCGGCCGAGTAGGTGTGAACGGAGCCGGTGCCAGCAACCTTTACGAACCGGCGATACATGGTCTTGGCGTCACCGGTCATGGTTGAAGGCTGAGCCATCAAGAGGACGTGGGGGCGCACCCGCTTGCGCTTGAGCAGGCGGGCTACGACAAGCCCGTCCCCTCCATTGTTGCCCTTCCCGCACAGGATGGTCACGTGCCTGCCGGCCAGGGGACCGAACACCTGTTCCATGGAGGCGACCAAGCCAGCCCCAGCCTGTTCCATCAGGGTGAGACCGGGGATGTGCGCGTCCTGGATGGCGCGTCGGTCGAGGGCTTGCATCTGCACGGCTGTGAGGATCTTCATAGGCGTTGGTCTGCGCTCTCCCGTTTCGGAACGGCGCATGGATAGGGCTGGGATCGGGAGGTGCCGGCGAGGCCCGGCCCGGTTACCGTCCGGCCGTCAAGAGCACCTGTGCCACGGCGTAATCGGTGTCGTGCGAAAGGCTGACATGAATGTCGGTGACGCCGGCTTGCTGGAGCAGGGCGCTCGTTCGGCCTTGCACGTGGGCAACGGGTTTCCCTTTCTCGTCGTTCAAGACCTGGATATCCTGCCAACTGACGCCCGCCGACCAGCCGGTTCCGATCGCTTTCAAGACCGCTTCCTTGGCGGCAAACCGTGCGGCGAGCGAAGCATAAGGCGAGGCCCGCTCGAAGCAATAGCGACGCTCGGCGTCCGTATAGAGCCGGGCAAGAAACCGTTCCTGCCACCGGTCTGCAAGGGCGCGGATCCGTTCGATCTTCACGAGATCCAGGCCAATTCCTACGATGCGCATGGTCCACCTGCGTATCAGGTACGAAAAGTTGAGGATTGCTGCAAGGGGCGCAGCTGTCGTTGCACTTTGCCTGGAGCGTGCAAGGGGTTACCCTACAAGCTGCTTCATTTCCCGAACGGCACGATCAAGGCCGACAAGAACGGCGCGGGCGACGATGCTGTGGCCGATGTTGTATTCCACGATTTCAGGAATCTGGGTGAGGCGTTTGACGTTCCGGTAGGTCAAGCCGTGCCCGGCGTTGACGCCCAGGCCCAGCTTGTACGCGAGTTTGGCCGCATGGACGATCGCCTCCAGCTCGGCCTGTTCTTCCTTGATGCGACGGGCGTTGGCATAGCGACCGGTATGCAGTTCGATATAATCGGCAGCGATCTTGTGCGCGGCCTTGATTTGAGCCGGGTCCGGTTCGATGAATACGCTGACGGGGATGCCTCCATCGTGGAGCATGTCCACGATCTGTTTGATCCGATCCCTCTGTCCCGCCACTTCCAAGCCGCCCTCCGTCGTCAGTTCTTGTCGCCGCTCGGGCACCAACGTGACGAGGTGCGGCTTGACGCTCAGGGCGAGCTTCACCATCGCTTCGTCGGCGCTCATTTCGAGATCCAGTTTTGTTTGGATGGTGTCCTTCAGCAGGTGTAAGTCTCGGTCCTGGATATGGCGTCGATCTTCGCGCAGGTGTACGACAATGCCGTCGGCTCCGGCCAATTCCACCAGCATAGCCGCCACCACGGGGTCCGGTTCGTTTCCGCCCCGTGCTTGCCGGAGTGTGGCCACATGATCGATATTCACACCCAATCGTGCCACAGGCCCTCCCCTCTGTCGCTTCGTTCAGCCAAGGGTAGAATGCATGAGTTTGCAAAAGGTTAGGATATTATTGCAAAAAGGTTGGGAAGGTAGCAAGAAGCAAACTGTCTTGAGAATGGTCGATCAACCGCAACGCTGCGCGATCCGAAAAATCATCCAACTCCGGATTAAAATTGACTGTTTTGGCATACTGCATTAAAATAACGTGGTTTTTCCATGTCTTGTCGAAAACTCGCCAAGGCGTATGTACAACATATTGAAAAACTGAGGAGATGGTGGAAGGGTTTTACCGGATTAAACGGTTGCCTCCCTATGTATTCGCGCAAGTCCAAGCGCTCAAGCTGGATGCCAGGCACAGGGGAGAGGATATTATTGATTTCGGCATGGGGAACCCGGATCAGCCCACACCGGACCACATTGTCGAGAAGTTGTTGGAGGCATCTCGGAATCCTAAGAACCATCGCTATTCCGCCTCGAAAGGCATCACCAAGCTGCGCCATGCGATTACGGGGTGGTACAAGCGGAACTACGATGTGGATCTGGACCCGGAAACCGAAGCGATTGTGACAATCGGGTCCAAAGAAGGGATCGCGCACCTGGCGCTGGCATTGGTGGGGCCTGGCGATGTCGTGCTGACGCCGACCCCGACCTATCCCATCCATATGTACAGCATGATCATTGCGGGGGGGGAAGTGCGGGGCATCGAATTGCGCCCCGACAGCGATTTTTTTCACGACTTGACGCAGGTCTACCGGCAAACCCAGCCGCGACCGCGCATTCTGGTCATCAACTTCCCCCATAATCCGACGACGGCGGTGGTGGACCTGGAGTTTTTCAAGAAAGTGGTCGCGTTCGCCAAAGAGCACAATGTGATCGTAATCCACGATCTGGCCTATGCGGATCTCGTGTTCGACGGCTATAAGGCGCCCAGCTTGCTGCAGGTGCCGGAGGCCAAGGATGTCGGGGTGGAGTTCTACACCCTGTCGAAGAGCTACAACATGCCGGGCTGGCGCGTCGGGTTTTGTGTGGGCAATCGCGAGGTCATCGGAGCCTTGGCCAAGATCAAGAGCTATCTGGACTATGGCATTTTCCAGCCAGTCCAGATTGCCAGCATTATTGCGCTGAACGGCCCGCAGGATTGCGTGAAAGAGATTGTGGCCCGCTACGAGCGGCGGCGGAACGAACTGGTGGACGGGCTCAACCGGATCGGATGGCTCGTGGACAAACCCCGTGCGACGATGTTCCTCTGGGCCCGCATTCCGGCTCCGTTCCGCGGCCTGGGCTCGCTGGAATTCTCGAAGCTGCTGCTGCGGGAGGCCAAAGTGGCGGTCTCGCCGGGGATTGGCTTCGGGGAAGGCGGGGACGAGTATGTCCGGTTCGCGCTGGTCGAGAATGAGCAACGCATCAGGCAAGCGGTCCGCGGGATCAAGCGGGTCCTGCATCACGAAGAGGCTCCCAAGTGAAACGGCGGATCGGAGTGGGACTGGTGGGTTTCGGCACGGTCGGAGCCGGCGCGGCGAAGATTCTTCAGCAGAACGCCGCGCTGATCCAGCGGCGCGTGGGGGTACCGGTGGAGCTGGTGCGTATCGCGGACTTGGATATTACCCGTGATCGCGGCGTGGCTGTGCCGCCTGGCGTGCTGACGACGGAGCTGCGCCAGGTTTTGGACGATCCGGCCGTTGACATCGTGTTGGAGCTCATCGGCGGTTATGACATAGCCAAGCGCGTGATCCTGGGCGCCATGGCGGGCGGCAAGTCGGTTGTGACGGCCAACAAAGCCCTGCTGGCGGTGCACGGCGAAGAGATCTTCGAGGCGGCGGCCCGACATGGCGTGGATCTAGGGTTCGAGGCAAGCGTCGGCGGCGGAATTCCCGTCATCCGCGCCCTGACCGAAGGCTTGGCCGCCAATACGATCCTGTCCATTTACGGCATCATCAACGGAACGTCCAACTATATCCTGAGCCGGATGACGAAGGAGGGGCATGGCTTCCAGGAGGTCCTGGCGGAGGCGCAGCGCGCCGGGTATGCGGAAGCCGATCCCACGTTCGACGTGGCGGGCACCGACAGCGCCCACAAGCTGGCCATCATGGTGAGCCTGGCCTACGGCACCCCGGTCAACGTCAAGGATCTGTTCGTGGAAGGGATCCAAAAGCTCACGCCGCTGGACATCGCCTATGCGAAGGAGTTCGGCTATACCATCAAGCTGTTGGGCATCGCCAAGTTCTTGCGCGGCGATCATGAGGGCGAGATCGAAGCCCGGGTCCATCCGACGATGATCCCTTCGGATTCGCCGATCGCCCGGGTGGACGGCGTCTACAATGCCATCCAACTCGTCGGCGACGCCGTAAACGACGTGGTGCTCTATGGGCAGGGCGCGGGGTCGATGCCCACCGGCAGTGCGGTGGTCAGCGACGTCATCGACATCGCGCGGAATCTGCTGCGCGGGGCCTCCGGGCGGGTGCCCCCCGCGTCCTTTCAGCGGGAGCAGCGCCGCCCGCTGCACCTGCGTCCGATCGAGGACATCACGAGCCTCTACTACCTGCGCTTCATGGTCCTGGACCGGCCCGGGGTGCTCTCGCAGATCGCCGGCGTGTTGGGGCAGCAGGGGATCAGCATTTCCTCCGTGCTGCAGAAGGGGCGGAAGGAAGGGCAGACCGTGCCGGTCGTGATCATGACTCACACGGCGGCGGAGCGGCATGTGCAAGCGGCGCTGCGCGAGATCGATCGTATGGCCTTCATTTCGGAGCCCACCACGTTGATTCGTGTCGAGGGGCAAGACGAGTAATCCATGCAAGCCCCCCTAGATCAGTTTGATTCAGCTCTCGGCCATGTCCGCCGAGGTCGTCCATGAGGCCTTGGCGCGGAGTGATTGACGAGTACCGGAAGTTTCTGCCGGTCACGGAGGCGACGCCCGTCGTGACCTTGGGCGAAGGAAACACGCCGTTGATCGCGGCCAAGCGTCTGGCCGCCAAGATCAATCCGCGGATCGAGCTCTATCTCAAGTTTGAAGGCGCCAATCCGACCGGGTCATTCAAGGACCGGGGGATGACCCTGGCGATTTCCAAGGCGCTGGAAGCGGGGGCCCGCGCGGTCATCTGCGCCTCGACGGGCAATACGTCCGCGTCCGCGGCCGCCTACGGCGCCCGCGCCGGTCTGGCGGTCTATGTCTTGATCCCCGCCGGCAAGATCGCGCTGGGCAAGTTGTCGCAAGCGATGATGCACCAGGCCACGGTCATTCAGATCGAAGGGAATTTCGACCAGGCCCTGTCCATCGTCAAGGATGTGGCCGCGACCCATCCGATCGAGCTGGTCAACTCGATCAACCCCTTTCGCATCGAAGGGCAGAAGACGGCCGCGATGGAAGTCTGCGATCAGTTGGGCGGGCCGCCCACGGTTCACGTGCTGCCGGTCGGCAACGCCGGCAACATCACGGCGTATTGGAAAGGCTACAAGGAGTACCGGAGCGCCGGCCAGATTGCACAGGCGCCGCGCATGATGGGTTTTCAAGCCGCCGGCGCCGCGCCGATCGTGTTGGGCCATGTCGTCGAAGATCCCCAGACGGTGGCCACGGCGATCAGAATCGGCAACCCGGCGAGCTGGACCGGGGCGCTTCAGGCGGTGGAGGAGTCGCGGGGTGGCATCGACCTGGTGACGGACGAGGAGATTCTCAAGGCTTACGGACTGGTGGCGGCGGAAGAAGGAGTCTTCTGCGAGCCGGCTTCAGCGGCGTCCGTCGCGGGCGTGATCAAACTGAACGGCAAGGGGGAGCTCAAAGAAGGGGATCGGGTGGTGTGCACGTTGACCGGGCATGGGCTGAAGGATGCGGATACGGCCATCAGCGTGTCGCGCCAACCCCGCACGATCAAGGCCAGCCGAGAAGAAGTGGTCCGCCTGCTGAACCTGTAACGAGGCCGGTCATGGTGAGGGTATCATGAGACCAGCGAGGGAAGGTTGCCTGTGAAATATGTGATTCTGCATGGCGAGCGGATGGCGGGGACGGCCCATCCTGACCTGGGAGGAAAGACTCCGTTGCAGGCGGCCACCACGGCGCGCATGGACGAGCTGGCCCGCAAAGGGGAGTTGGGGCTGATGACGATTCTTCCGGAAGGGCTGTCGCCAAGCGGGACGGTCCGGCAGTTGGCGCTGTTCGGCTACGACCTGCGCAAGTATCCCGGCGGGCCGGCACCCTATGAGGCGGCGAGCCAGGGGGTGGCGCTGGGAGAACAAGACGTGGCGTTCCGCTGCAGTATGGTGACGCTCCGTCCGAGCGCGCCCAAAGGGAAGGCGGCCGCCACCGATGAGATCAAGAAGCTCGGCCCGCAGGTTGTGCTCGATGATGCGGCGGCGGGCGGGATCGGCATCGAGGAAGCGCGGGAATTGCTGGAGTCGGTCAACGAGCAGCTCGGGTCCGAGACGATTCAATTCTATCCGGGATCGGACCATCGGCATCTGCTGGTCTGGGTCGGAGGCAAGGCGCGGGCGATCACGCACGACCCTCGTGCCGCGGTCGGCCAGCCGATCGGAGCCTTCCTTCCGGCCGGAGACGGGGCCGATATTTTGAAGCAAGTGATGGAGGCGGCACTGCTCATCCTGCAGGATCATCCGGTGAACGACCAGCGGCGGGAGGCAGGCCAGAAACCAGCCAACTGCCTGTGGCTCTGGGGGCAAGGCAGGGCGGCGCGGCTGCCGAAGCTGACCGACAAGTACCAGAAAACAGGATCGGTCGTGTCGGCCAGAGAGCTGCTCCGCGGGATCGGGATCTGCGCGGGATTCGAGGCGGTCAATCCTGCCGATCTTCCGGGGGGGGGAGGCCCTGATTTTGAAGGGCTGGCCAAGGCCGCGTTGAGCGAGTTGGGGCAGAAGGATTTTGTGTACGTTCACGTGAAGGTGCCGGGCGAGGTGGCGCGCGGGGCCGATGCCAAGGCCAAGGTGCACCTGTTGGAGGCGTTCGATCGGAAGACCGTCGGCCCGATCCTGGACGGGCTGGCCAAGCTGGGGCCCCACCGGGTGGCGTTGATCTGCGACCATGTCGTGGCCGAGCGGGGCCAACCCAGTCTCCCGCCCGCGCCCTATGTCCTGTTCGACGGGACCGACACGAAGGGCCGCGCCACGGGGGGCTTCAACGAAGTCGACGCCGAGGCGGCCGGGGGCGGAACCAAGCCCGCGTCGCGGCTGATGAGCTGGCTGTTCAACAAGGGCTGAGGAAGGAAGGCAGCCCGGTGGCCCTGATCGTCCAGAAATACGGCGGCACGTCCGTCGGCACCATCGAGCGCATCCATCGCGTGGCGGATCGCGTGGCGGCCGCCAAGAAGGCCGGGCACAACGTGGTCGTGGTTCTATCCGCCATGAGCGGGGAGACAGACCGGCTGTTGCGTCTGGCGCAAGAAGTGACCGCCGCGCCGGACGAGCGCGAATTGGACATGTTGCTGTCCACCGGCGAGCGGGTGACGATCGCGCTCCTGGCGATGGACCTGCGCGGACGCGGGATCAATGCCCGGTCGTTTACCGGCCGCCAGGTGGGGATCATCACGGACAGCAGCCACACCAAGGCGCGTATCGCGCGGGTGACGGCGGAGCGAATCCGGGAAGCCTTGGCCGAAGGGATCATCCCGGTCGTCGCCGGGTTCCAGGGAATCAACGAGCGGAACGACGTGACGACCCTGGGGCGCGGCGGGTCGGACCTGACCGCGGTCGCGCTGGCGGCGGCGCTCAAAGCGGATCGGTGCGTCATCTATACCGACGTAGACGGGGTCTACACGGCCGATCCCAACATCGTCCCTTCGGCCCGGCGTCTGGACCGGGTGTCCTACGAAGAGATGCTCGAGCTGGCCAGTCTGGGGGCCAAGGTGTTGCAGAGCCGGTCGGTGGAATTCGCGGCCAAGCACGGGGTGCCGCTGGAAGTGCAATCCAGTTTCAAGGAGGGGCAGGGAACGCTTGTGGTTACCGAAGATGCCGATATGGAGCGAGTGGCGGTCTCCGGTGTGTCCGGCGATCGGAACCAAGCCAAGATCACGATCATCGGGGTTCCGGACCGGCCCGGTGTGGCGGCCAGGATTTTCGGGCCGGTGGCCGAGGCCAACATCATCGTGGACATGATCATTCAGAACGTGAGCCAGGCCTCGCTGACCGACATCTCGTTCACGGTTCCCCGCGTGGATTTGGCCAAGGCGGTGGGCCTGGTGCAACGCATTGCGAAGGATATCGAGGCGAAATCCGTGGCGGTCACCGAGGCGATTGCCAAGGTGTCGTTGGTTGGGGTCGGGATGCGGTCCCATTCCGGCGTGGCGGCCCGCATGTTTGAGGTCCTCTCAAGGGAGGGGATCAACATCATGATGATCAGCACCAGCGAGATCAAGATCTCGTGTGTGATCGAGGAGAAATATTTGGAGCTGGCCATGCGCACGCTGCATGGGGCATTCGGCTTGGACCAACCGACCGCATCGTGAGGATGGCGTGAAAGACGGGGCGAAAACCGAGCGGCATCTGGAGGTCTACGACACGACCTTGCGCGACGGCGCGCAGGCGGAGGACGTGAGCTTCTCCGTGGACGACAAGGTCCGTGTGGCGCAGAAGCTCGACGAGTTGGGGGTGCACTATATCGAGGGCGGCTGGCCGGGCGCCAACCCGAAGGATATCGAGTTCTTCCGGATCATCAAGACCATCCCCTTCAAGCATGCGACGGTGGTGGCCTTCGGTGCGACCCGCAAGGCGAGTAATCCGGTACAGAAGGACCCCAATCTCCAGGCGCTGCTGGCGGCGGAGACCGAGACGATTACGCTGTTCGGCAAGAGTTGGAACCTGCATGTGACGGACGCGCTCGGCATCACGCTGGCCAAGAACCTGGAGCTCATCGGAGATTCGATCGCCTACCTGAAGGCCAAAGGGCGTCGGGTTTTCTACGATGCGGAGCATTTCTTCGACGGCTACAAAGCCGATCCCGACTATGCCCTCGAGACGCTGCGCCGGGCGGCGGAGGCAGGCGCCGAACGCGTGATCCTGTGTGACACCAACGGCGGTACGATGCCCTGGGAGATCAAGGATATTTGCAAGGCCGTCAAGCAACACTGCGCGGTGCCGCTGGGGATCCACGCCCACAACGACACCGAGATGGCCGTGGCCAACTCGCTGGTGGCCATCGAGTCCGGCATCGTCCAGGTGCAGGGCACGATCAACGGGATCGGTGAACGTTGCGGCAACGCGAACCTCTGTTCGATCGTGCCCAACCTGGAACTGAAGATGAAGCGGCCGGTGCTGGGGGAGAAACGCTTGCGGCATCTGCGCGAAGTGTCCGGCTTCGTGTCCGAGATCGCCAACCTCATGCCGAACAAGCATCAGCCCTACGTCGGAGACGCGGCCTTTGCGCACAAGGGCGGCGTGCACATCCATGCCGTGCAGAAGAATCCGGCAACGTATGAGCATATCATTCCCGAGAAGGTCGGGAACCGGCAACGCATGCTGGTGTCTGATTACTCGGGCCGCAGCGGTCTGGTGGGGAAGGCCGAGGATTACGGAATCAAATTGTCGAAGGATAATCCAAAATTGCAGGAACTGGTGGCGACCTTGAAGGACTTGGAAAGCGAGGGCTACCAATTCGAAGGCGCAGAGGGGTCGTTCGAGTTGCTGCTGCGCAAGGCGGTCGGCAAACACAAGCCCTCGTTCGAGTTGCTGGGCTTCCGTGTCATCGTGGAAAAGCGCCACGCCAAGGAACCATCCATCTCGGAAGCCACCGTCATGGTGAAAGTCGGGGATGTAGTCGAACATACGGCTGCGGTCGGCGCTGGCCCGGTCAATGCGTTGGACCACGCGCTTCGCAAGGCGCTCGAAAAATTCTACCCGCAACTGGCCGAGGTCAAACTGCTGGATTATAAAGTGCGTGTGCTGGCGGCCACCCAAGGCACGGCCGCCAAAGTGCGGGTGTTGCTCGAATCCGGCGACCACAAAGAGAAATGGGGCACGGTCGGTGTCTCGGAAAACATCATGGAGGCCAGTTGGCAGGCCTTGGCGGATAGCATCGAGTACAAGTTGATGCCGCATGAGCCGTGAGCGTCCGTCACCGAACGAAATATATCGGGGAAGAGGGTCATCCTTGAATTCGCTTGACAGTAAAGATAACCTCACGTAATTTATGGGGAAAATTGACCGGAGCATCTGGCCGTCAAGACCGCGCACCTAGGTGGAGATTCGGAGCGTTGCCCAGGGGGAAGGCATGAGAAAGGCTGATATCGCCAACGAGATCTACGAGAAGGTTGGGGTCTCCAAAAAGGAAGCGGCGGACATCGTCGAATTCATCCTGAATCTGCTCAAGGAAGTCCTCCACAAGGGCGAGTCGGTCAAGATCGCCGGGTTCGGCAATTTTGTGGTGCGGAGCAAAGGGGCCAGAAAGGGCCGGAACCCGAGGACCGGAGAAGAGATCGGCATCACGCCGCGCCGTGTGGTCACCTTCCGACCCAGCCAGGTGTTTAAGAAGTACGTGAACCATTCCTGAAGGCGGAGCCCCTGCTCGCCGGGCCGCCGGGTACGTGGACGATAAGAGGGTTGTTGATGGCGGCTGAGCCGAGGCTTGGCAGTAAGCTCTTCTACAAGATTGGAGAGGTCAGTGAGATCACCAAGCTTCCGGCCTATGTCTTGCGCTTCTGGGAGTCCCAGTTTAATTTCCTCAAGCCCAAGAAAAGTCGCGGCCAGCAGCGCCTGTATATGCAACGGGATATCGAAACGGTCCTGGAGATCAAACGTTTGCTCTATGAAGAAGGACACACGCTCGCGGGCGTGAAGCGCTTCTGGGGGCGTCGGGGGCGACGCGGGGGAGGGCCGGTTTCTCCCCGCGAGGTGGCGAAGCGCTTGAAGGGCAATTTACAAGCCATCCTGCGGATCATGGACTCCTACGATCGGTAACGCGATCGGACGTTCAGCCATCGGCGTCTCGGCTGGTGCTGGCGAGTTGAAAATCGGATGGGTCGGGGCGTAGCGCAGACTGGTAGCGCACTCGCTTGGGGTGCGAGAGGTCGTGGGTTCAAATCCCGCCGCCCCGACCATATCAAGCTTCGCTTGGTCCGCCGGCGTCACTTATATGCGGGCGGATGCGTTGTTGCCGCAAGCGGGCTTAGAATCCAGCTTGCTGGAGCCGACCGCCTCTGAGTGAGACGGCGGTCAAAACCCACAAGTTGGCCTTGTTGTATCACGAGAGAGCATGTAACTTTGTGTATGCCTCGAGCTGCCCCCCGGCAGCTTTTTTTGTTCCCGGTCCGGAGCGGCAATGAAAATCCTGGTCACCAACGACGATGGAATCGATTCGCCGGGCCTGCACGCGCTGGCCCAGGCTCTGCGCGTGTTGGGAGATGTCTGGGTAGTGGCTCCGGACAGGGAACGGACGGCCGTGGCGCATGCGCTCACTTTACACAAGCCGTTGAGGCTGAATCGGGTGAAGCGGCAGGTCTTCTCCGTCAACGGCACGCCCAGCGATTGCGTGAACCTGGCGCTCAAAAAAGTTCTGCCGTCGTCACCGGCGCTGATCGTTTCCGGCATCAATCGCGGGGTAAACCTCGGCGATGACGTCACCTACTCGGGTACGGTCTCGGCGGCGCTGGAGGGGACCATCTTGGGCATTCCCTCGATCGCGGTGTCGCAGGAATCAGGGCAGGGCGGGGCGGCATTTCGGTTCGGCGTCGCTGCGGCCTATGCGGTGCGCGTGGCCCGGGTCGTTCTGATTCATGGGCTGCCGGCCGAAACGCTGGCGAATGTGAACGTGCCGGATCTCCCGAAGAGCCGGATCAAGGGCGTGAAAGTCACGTCGCTCAGCCGCCGGTGGTTTCACGACCCCATCGTGGAGAAAGTGGACCCGCACGGGCGGAAGTACTATTGGATTGCCGGGACCAGGGTCTCGTGGGAGCGGCGAAAGGACGCCGATCATGAGGCGGTGCGACGAGGATTCGTGTCGGTGACGCCCATTCACCTGGACATTACCAACTATGGGGCTCTCGATCAGCTCCGTCAGTGGGAGCCGCTGTTGACGCGCCAAACCAGTCCCAAGAGGACCGCCAAAAAAAGCGCCGGCGTCAAGGCCGTGTTGCGGGGCAGGGGCTGATGTTGAAAGTCTACAATACCCTGTCAGGCAAGAAAGAGGCGTTTGAGCCCCTCGCGCCGGGCGTCGTCAGGATGTATGTCTGTGGCGTGACGGTCTATGACTATTGTCATTTGGGACATGCGAGAAGCGCCCTCGTCTTCGATGTCATTCGTCGGTATTTAGAGTTTTCGGGCTACCGCGTCGAGTTTGCCAAGAATTTCACGGACGTCGATGACAAGATCATCAAGCGAGCGAATGAACAGGGGGTCAGCTGCGATACGATCACGGAGAAATATATTCGGGCTTACTATGAAGACATGGGGAAACTGGGTATTCGTCAAGCCACGGTCGAGCCCAAAGCCACGGAACACATGGCCGATATTGTCCATTTAACGGATACTTTGGTGAAGAAGGGCTTAGCCTATCAGGTGGATGGAGACGTGTACTTTGAGGTGGGCAAATACTCCGGATACGGACGGCTCTCGAAACGGAAGCTGGACGATATGCAGGCTGGCGCTCGCGTTGAGGTGGATGAACGCAAGCGGCATCCTATGGATTTTGCCCTGTGGAAGGGTGCGAAACCGGGTGAGCCGGCTTGGCCCAGTCCCTGGGGGCAAGGCCGTCCTGGCTGGCACATCGAATGTTCGGCCATGGCCATGAAGCACCTCGGTGAGACCTTCGACATCCACGGCGGAGGGGCGGACCTGATTTTCCCCCATCACGAAAACGAGATCGCGCAGTCCTGCGGCGCCACGGGAAAAGAATTCGCACGCTACTGGATCCACAACGGCTTCGTGCAGATCAATCAGGAGAAGATGTCCAAGTCGCTGGGGAATTTCTTCACGATCCGGGAGATTTTCGAGAAGTGGGAATATCCAGAAACAGTGACCGGAGAGGTGTTGCGATATTTCCTCTTGGCTACTCATTATCGGAGTCCGCTGGATTTTTCAGATCAGGGGTTGGACGAGGCGAAACGAACACTGGACGCCTTCTATGGACTGTTTAAACGACTGACCGAACCCACTGCTTTGTCGGCAACGGGGGACGAGAAATTGCCTTCGCTCATCGAAGAGCTCAATGGATCGTTCCGACGGGCAATGGATGATGACGTCAACACCGCTATCGCCATTGCGGCATTCCAACGATTTCGGTCCGACGTCAATCGTTTATTGGAAGTCGGACTCTCGCAGGCTGCCTGCGAGCGGGCGAGGAAGGCGTTTCGAACCTTTGGCGATGTGTTGGGATTGTTTCAGTCAGACACCTGGCGGTTCGGCGTCATCCATAGAGTGTCGGCATCTCTTACCGGAGGAGCCTATGTTGCAGCCGGCCTCACCGGGCATGGTCCAATAGCGGATGCCGAGATCGAACGGCTGAAGAGCGAACGGGATGAAGCGCGGAAACGAAAGGATTTTGCGAGGGCAGATGAGATCAAGACATTACTCGCCGCCCAAGGATGGATCGCCGAGGACAAGCCCGATGGCACGACCCGCTGGAAACGGTGAGTCCGGCGAGATCATTTTCGGACTCCACGCGGTCCGGGAGGCGCTCCGGGCCAAGACCAGGCCGCTGATCCGGCTGGTGGTTGTGCAACAGGATCGGCAATTCGCCGAGCTGGTCGGATTGGCCCGCAGCGAAGGGGTTCCGGTCCATGTCGAGCCGCGCTCTGCCTTGGACCGTTTGGTGCCGGCCGGGCGGCATCAAGGCGTGATCGGGGTGGTTTCAGCCAAAGCCTATACGGACCAAGCGGATATTTTAGATTATGCGAGACAGCGAGGGGAACCGCCTTTTCTCGTGGTGCTGGATGGAGTCGAGGATCCGCACAACCTGGGCGCTATTCTGAGGACGGCGGAAGGAGCCGGCGTCCATGGGGTGTTCCTTCCGGAGCGGCGTTCGGTCGGGCTCACGGGCACGGTGGCGAAAGTTTCGGCTGGCGCCTTGGAGCACTTACGGGTGAGCCGGGCCGGCAATGTCAGTCAGTTGCTCGAGGCGCTCAAGGCAGAGGGGGTCTGGGTCTATGCGCTGGATCCGCAGGCTACCAAGCCTCACACCAGCCTCGATTTTCGGGGCCCTATCGCATTGGTGCTGGGGGGGGAAGGGAAAGGGGTCCGTCCCGGGGTGCTGGAACATTGTGACGACCGAGTCATGATTCCGATGCGGGGCCGCGTCGCTTCGTTGAACGTCTCGGCTGCAGCGGCCATTGTGTTATACGAAGCCGTGCGGCAACGCGGAGAACGGCGAGGGACGTCGCAGGGAGCTACCGGAGCTTGATCATGCCCCCCTGGATGGCGGCTTTCAGCAGTTGGGCGGTGTTAGACACGCGCACTTTTTTCATCATGTTGGCGCGATGTGCCTCGACGGTTTTCACGCTGATTTTGAGGCGCAGCCCGATTTCCTTGTTCTTTAAGCCGGTCCAGATGAGTTGAAGGATCTCGTGCTCTCGCTCGGTCAGGCTCTCGGGGCGTTTGCGCGCAATGGGAAGAGCCGCCTGGAGGCTGCGTTTCTTGGGGCGCTTGGCCGTGGTCGACTTTATGGTTCCCATTGCTGCCTGTTCCTCCTTCCGGGCCAACCTGTTCGCGAGGGTAAGGATACTGAGCAATCGAAGGGACAAATAACTACGCAATAGTAACAGGATGGAATCGGGTTGTAAATAGCAAGCGCTATCAATTACGACTCGCCATCCGTCGAGAACGTGGTACGTAGAGTGCCGCAGGCGTCGGGGTGCGAGCGGGCGGTTCGAAGTCGGTCAACTAGGGCGCAATGAGCCATGGGTGCCACCCTGTTCCTCTATGCGACGGTCTGCCTGTTCGGGGCGGTGATCGGCAGTTTCTTAAATGTGTGCATCCACCGTGTGCCGCGACGAGAATCGGTCGTCTGGCCATCTTCCCATTGCCCGGCCTGTGCCGCGCCGATCGCGCTCTATGATAATCTGCCGGTCCTCAGCTTTTTGTTCCTCAGGGGGAGATGCCGTGCCTGTCGCGCTCCCATCTCGCTTCAATATCCTCTGGTTGAGACGGCGAACGCCGCCGGGTATGGGCTGATCTTCTGGTGGTTTGGCATGGGGTGGCCTGCGGCGGCGTACGCGCTGTTCTTCTCCGCCTTGCTGGTGATTACGGGCATCGACCTGACCCACCAGATTATTCCGGATGCGATCACCTTGCCGGGCATTCCGGTAGGTCTCGTGTTGGCTGCCACGATTCTTCCGGTGGGCTTGGTTGATTCGCTCCTCGGCTTGCTGCTGGGCGGTGGCCTTTTGTGGTTTATGGCTTGGGTCAGTCCCTATCTTTTCGGGAAGGAAGGAATGGGCGGTGGCGACATCAAGCTGCTGGCCATGGTCGGTGCCTTTCTGGGCTGGAAGCCGGCTCTCCTGACCATAATGGTGGGGGCCATGGCTGGCTCGCTGGTGGGGATCGGCTTGATCTCTCTGAAGGTGATGCGGCGGGATCAATACATTCCCTTCGGTCCATTTCTGGCCTTTGGCGCGCTTATCGCACTGTTCTTTCACCGGGACATTTTCGCCTGGTACGATACGATCCTGCTCGGGGCGAGATAGGTGCTTCTGGGCCGGGCTTGTTTCTCCTGAGTACATTCCTCCCTGTATCCAATCCAGAATAAGTCCGGTATCTGATCAGTCACGCAGAGAGAGGCTTGCCGCCTTCTGGTGCAGCTGTTCTTTGCACGGCGATTTTTGTACCGACTTCAAAGCGCATGTAAGTTTCGGCCAATCCTAACGTTTACCCGCCTGATTCTCCCGTCCCGGTATGCGGGCCGTGACGTTGTCCAGTTCGGCACGGGAATTGGAATGGTCTCCGGCAGCTTCGACAGAACAGCAGCGGTCCCACGCGGAGGAGGATGGCATGATGAAAAACGACCGAGGCGCCAGCTTGGTTGAAGTGATCGTGGTGCTCGGGCTGATCGGGGCGCTTATGGGGCTCGTTGGGGTCAGTGCAGTGGCTGCTGCGGCTCGATATCAGGGCAAGGCTGTGGCCACCGAGTTGGCGTCAGAACTGCGTATGGCACGGTATCTGGCGTTGGTGCGGCGGGAGCGGATGCGGGTTGTCTTCGACCAGGAACGGATGAAGATCCGAACCGTCGCGGCGGATCGGCCGGATGAGGTGATCCGGGAATATGACTACCAAGGCAAGGGGATTGTGTTCGAACGGCTGTCGAACGGTCCGGCCTTGGTGTTTTATCCCAGCGGGCGATCGGCGACCCCGGCTACGATTATCTTCCGGAACAAGCAGATGGAGCGATGGCAACTCACCGTGAGTCTGACGGGACGAGTGTCGTTTCTGTAAGGGAACGGTTATGACGGGAGTGGGCGACAGAGGCTTCAGCCTGATCGAAGTCATGCTGGCGATGGTCATCCTGGCCTTTGCCGTAGTCGGCGTCATGGGCATGCACCAATGGGGGGAGCAAGGCATGCAATATGGGAGCAATGGGACCAGAGCCTTGGCCATGGCGGAATCCAGGCTGGAAGCCAAACGGGCTATGCCGTGGGAGTCCTTGCTCCAGGACGATGTGGATGCCGACGGAACTGCGGACGTCAGGTTGCAGGATGACGGGCAAGGGGCTGACGAGCAAGCGGGCGACGGAATCTACACGGCATCCTCCGAGAGCGACGGTATCCGCCTGGTCTGGACGGTTCAACCGGATCGCTCCGGAGCTCTTCGCGACGCCGGCTCGGCGGTACTGCTGGTGCATGCCAGCTTCCCCGCCATGCAGGGCCGTCAGCGGACCTTCAGTCTCGGTACCATACGGGCAAACCCCAACTACGTCGGTCCGAGGTGAACCGTGATCAGCCGCCTGCTCGGCAATGACCAGGGTGTCTGTTTGGCCGAACTGATGATCGCGTTGACGGCTGGAGCCGTGGTGCTGGCGGCTGCGGTGCAGAGCCTGACGCACTTTGAGCGGCGCCTTTCCGCGCAACAGGAAGCGATGGGCCGCCATCAGGATGTGAGGATCGGGCTTTCCGTGATGGGGGACGAGTTGCGTCTGGCAGACGTTGGAAAATCCGGGGCGCTTCTGTTAACGGCGAATCAGCAAGAGGTGGCGTTTCTGGCGAATCTGGAGGGGGCTTCGGCTGTTTTGACCGACGCGGCTCAATCGGGCCAACAGGAACTGCGCGTGACCGGGGCTGCCGATTGGGCGAAGGGCAAGCGTGTCGTGCTGTGCATGGAGGGCGGCTGCGCGGAATCATTTTTGGCGCGAGCGGGTCAGCTGAAGACTTTGTCCCTGGCGCAGCCATTGGATCGAGCCTTCCCGCCCGGCAGCAAGGTGTGGTTGGCGAGTTACCTCCGTTATTACCTGGGCAAGGACCGAGAGGGGAGGCCCACCTTGATGCGTCAGATGGACGGAGGAGCGAATCCTCTGATCGGCGAAACCCCGTTGGTGCGGTTCCGCTACTTGGACAAAGACGGAAAGCCGACAGGGGAGTTGGGCCGCGTGGCCAGGATGCGCATAGAACTGGGAGTCACCGGAGAGCGTCGTTTGCTCGTCAAGGAAGTCGGGTTTCGAGCCAGATGAGGAGGGCTTTTCTTATGGAAGCGCCGAGCGTCCCGCTCAACCGTTTATCGGCTCGCCCCAGTGTCGCATGGAACGAGTGTGGCGGGTGTCAGCGAGGTGCCGCGCTCCTTGGCTCCGTCCTGGCGGTGTTGATCTTGTCCATGGTGGGCGCAGTCTCCATCAGTCTGGCCGTTCAAGAGATCGAAAGCGTGCACGGCATGAGGGATGCGGCCAGTGCCGGACATTTGGCGGAGGCCGGAGCCGATCTGGTGACAACCTGGTTTCACGATGCCTCGGCGGCACCAGCTGGGGGCGGCGATCTGTTCAGGAAACGATACAACTCGCCGGATGGCGGCCCGTCTTTTTTTGATGCACAAGGGCGGTCCCAGTTCATCGGCACCGTCGATCGCCCTGATCTGGTGCTCGATGCCACGCGAGCTGCAGATCACCGGCTCTTGAACGATCCGGCAACGGGATGGTTTCGGGGACTGCGTGGCGTGGGTGAGATTCGGCAATTGAAAGTGTACGGTCCGGCTCGCCCTGGGTTGCTGTGCACGGTGGCGGTGACAGCATCGGCGGGGAAATTGATGAAGACCCTGACGTTTCAGCTCGCGGCCAGCGGCCTATCACCGATCAGGTCGGCCGTCGAAATCGGCGTGAACGGCGAGCCGGCTGCCTCAGATGGCCCGTTGCCTGCCTGGGTTCATTGGGGTGACGTGCGTATCAAGGGAGATGCGTACCTGCCTGCCTCAAAAGAGATTCCGGCTAAGACGCAGCTGGCATCCTTGTCAGGAGAGTCCTATGCGGACATGCTGCGGCGGGAAGACCGTTGGCTGGAAATCAGAGTAGGCGGGGAAGCCCTCTTTCCCCCTTCGAAGCCCGACATCGTGAAACAGCCGGATTCGGTTCCGTCGAACGTTATGCCCAGACAGGATCCTCAGCCTGGCCTGCGCCTCGATCGTTGGGAATATGAGCGGATGAAGGCGCGCGCGCGACGGGATGGGGGCTACTATGCCATGGATCGACAGGGATTGCTCTATCCAAACGGGACGATCGAGCCGGGGGCAGGCCTGAGGCCGGAAGACTTGTTCAATCCGGCAACCGGCGGTGATCCTCCGGGGTTCGTTTTTATTGACACTTTGGACGGCCGGCAACCGGGAACGACCAACCTAGGGACAGTGTCGTTGGAACCCGAGTATCTGGAGGGGGTCTTCTATATCAATGCTCATCTACACCTAAAGCCCAAGGGCCAGGGCCGATCGGTCTCGGCGCTCAGCCCGCCCACGGGAAGTCCGACCGATCCGGACTGGTCAAAGGTACGTCTGCCGGTTCAATTGACCGGGATCCATCTCAATGGGGTGCTGTATGCGGCAGGAGATATCGTGATTGAAGGGCAACCGAGGATCTATGGTGCGCTTGTCGCCGGAGGGGTACTGAAAGCCGCCTCCCAGTCATCGAGTCCGGTCGAACTCTGGTATAACCACGATCTTGCCGTCGGGTTTGTGAAAGGCTTTCCCCTCGTATCGCTCGTGCCGGGGTCGTTCCAAGAACTATTTTAACCTGCCACCCTCTTCGGGAAAGCCCCCAAGTACGTTCAGCCCGTCTCTAGGGTCAATTTTTTGGCAATATACCATGGGGGTGGGTTTTTATGCCAAAAATTGTCAAATCTTTGCATTCTGTCGGGCATGAGTGTACCCTTTTTAGAGTGCAATTAAATTTGATAATCAAGAGGTTATGTGAATTTTCCCCAGCATCATAAGGGGGCATAGCACTTGCTGATACTTCTTAAGGTGGTCAAGAGGTTTGCGGTGAATCAGGTGAATCAATGGAGAATGAGATCAGAGTCAGAGCGGGGGTTCACGCTTATCGAGGTGATGACCGTCGTGGCTATTATAGGCTTGGCGGCGGCCATCGCCATTCCTAATTACCAGGCTTGGTATGCCGCGTCCCGGCTCAAGAATGAATTGCTCACATTGAACAGCAATATGAACCTGGCGAGGTCCGTAGCCAAGAATCGGAATACGACGATTAAAGTAACCGTGACTCTTTCGAATGGCCGTGTCAACGCCACTTTTACTGATCCATCGAATACTGCAGCGGCCTGTCTGGCAGATTCCAGAAGCTGTGCGATAGAAACGCAAGTCATGCCCGCTGAGGTCGCAGGCATCGGCGGGACGACAACATTTCAATTCAATTCCCTGGGACTGCGGGTGGGCGGAGGAGCGGTCAACCAGGCGCTTCAACTCATGGACCGAACCGGGCTCACCTATGAGATTCAGGTTACGCCGGCAGGCAGAATCCGTTGGTGTACGACGTCCCCCTGTCCGTAAGCGAGAAGGACGAGCAATGATCTGTGCGGGCAATACGGGACAATGGAAGGAGGGCGGCTTCACGCTGTTGGAGGCCATGCTGGCGCTCTCGATTCTTTCGGTCGGATTGCTGGCAACTGCGGCCATGCAAGATATGGCACTCAGCCGCAACGTGGATTCGAAAGAGCTGGGGTTGGCTACCAACCTGGCAACCGAGATGATCGAACGCATTCGCTATAACACCGTTAATGTGATTACGTATAACGGAATCGACACCCAGAATAATGCAACCAAACCGTCGAACACCCAGCAAACCATGGCACGAGGCGATTATGATCAGTGGCAGGCAAGGCTCGCCAGCTCGCAATTGAAAAATGTGCGGGGACGCGTGACGGTGACAGGCAATGGGCCGACCAGCCTGAACCAAAGTCTTGTGTCCGTGCAGGTTACCTGGAGCGGCCAAATTCTGTCCCACTCCGTGACCATGAGTACGATTATCGTTCCGGATGCCGTATGAAAGACCATCTATTCATGCAATCAACACAATGGATCGGTGACAGAGATGGCGGTGGCGAGCGCGGTACGTCTCTGGTCGAACTCATGTTCGGGTTGGCCATTTCTATGATTGTTGTCGCAGCTGGGTATACGGTAATGGCGTCCGGACAACAAACCGCCGCAATGAACGACCAGACCGTCGAGATGCAGCAAAACGCACGCATCGCCATGGATCTCGTGAGCCAAGATCTCAGAACAGCAGGATTCGGTATGAGCGGACAGGTCGGCGCTTGTAATTATGCGATCGTGCCCAACGATAATACCCCGGCGGGGGCCGACACGGGGCCGGACTCCTTTTCTGTGGTGGTCCCGACGAACCTCTCTACATTAGCCCTTACGGCCACGGGGACGATCGGTACGGTCACGCTGCAAAATGGCGCAGTGGCGGCCATGACCCCAAGCGGATTTGGGAATGGCTCGATAATCTCGATTGGAGGTGTATACACGACGACCGTTGCTTCCTATTCCGGCGATGTGGTGACTCTTGGAACGGCGATTCCTGCGCCAAAAGTCTATGTCGCAGGAACCCAAGTCTACTGGCTGCAATGTGTGACCTATGATATCGCAACTACGACGGCGGCCTGTTCGGGACCAGCTCCTTGCTTGCGCCGGGGCGGGGTGCCAGTGGTGGAGGGTATTGAAGACTTGCAAGTGGCCTATGCCTGCGACGGTTGCAACGGGTCGGTACCAGACGGGGTGGCGGACGATCAAAATGCCTCCAATACTTTCGATACGTCGGATTTCATCTCCAATAGTACCTGGGTCTCCTCTCCTGGAACTCCCGATACGATCCGCCTTGCGCGTGTGAGCATTGTTGCGAGGCAGGCACGCAGTGATCCAAACTGGAAAGGAACTTCGCCGCAAGCGGTAGAAGATCACAATCCGACAAGCGATGCTGGCTATAATGCAGCCAATTATTCGCAAATTCGTCGAAGAATTTTCACGCGGACGATCCAGTTGAGGAATCAGGGGCTTGGAACATGATTGATCGCGGGAGCATGAGTGACGGCGAGGCGAGACCCTTGCCGTATATGACGGAGCGGGGTATTGCCCTCGTAACGGTCATGCTCCTTCTGATGATCATGACGATGGTGGGGATCATGTCTATCACGGTGACCGGCCTGGGGAATCGCATGGCTTGGTATGGGCGAACCGGCGAATCGGGAGGCAGCGCCGCCGAAGCTTGTGTGCAAACGGGGGTCAAGGTCATTCAGCAGACGATTGACAACGGGTCACTTTCTGCCGCCTTCCTCGACAATGCGACGCCAGCGGGGCCTGTTCCTTCGGGTAATAGCGCGACGCTACAGCAGGAGATTATGGGGCAGTCCGACAACAACCTCGATATTTCTAGCGTTGCGCCCAATACGGTGGTGGCCGTGAATGGATTTACGGTCCGGGGCGATATCGATCGGTTGTATGTCGTAGCTAAGTCCGGAGGTTCCTTGCAATTTGCGGGGGGCTATGAAGGGACTGCTGGCGGCGCAGCGGGTGGGGGCGTGGACATCTATTATCGAATCGATTGCACGGCGACCAATGTGGCGACGAACACGACTAGTCGGGTCACTGCGGTCTATGCTTGTACGGTGACTGGAGAAACCTGTCAGAAGAAGTAGGAGGTTGGTGATGGAGAAATCAGGGGTCGAATCCATTAGAGATTTTTTTGTTCCGCCGACTAGTCCCATGCGAAAGACGGCACCGTTCCGACTCCTGGTCGTGTTGGCATTTGTGAGTCTGGCCTTATCCGTCGGCCATGAGAGCTGGGCTCAATCAGCCGCGTCGGAGTCCAGGACTGATCTGCGATCGGGCCAGGTGACGGGGAGGCAAGGCACAGGCATCCAAATCGACGGCAAGGACTATAAGCTGGCTCCTGCCGTAACGATCAAAGACGATGCGGGGAAGCCGAGAGATCTCGATGCATTTCGGGAGGGAACGACCATTCAGTTCCATGTGCGACACGATCAGATCGACCAGTTGATTCTGGTCTTGCCCCGGTGACAGAAAGTGGGATTGGAGTGGCTTTTGACGAGGAGGGGGTCGACCATGAAACGGTATATTGTTGCCACAGTCGCAATTATATGTGCAACGCTGATTGGATTGGGCCAAGAACAGGGAGAGGTCCGCGCCCAGTCCCTATCGGATTATACCTCCAGTCCTCCCTTCACCACGGCCGCCGTCCCACCGAACGTCTTGTTGCTGCTGGACAACTCCGGCAGCATGAACAATATGGCCTATAGGTCAGCCTTTGACCCGACCTACACCTATTCGGGGATTTTCGATGCAACCCAGTGCTATAGCTATTCCAGCAATGTGTTTCAGCCCAGTTCGACGACGAAGCCTTGCGCCTCATCCAACCCCTGGGACGGCAATCTCTTGAACTACGTGACGATGCGCGAAATCGACATCGTCAAAGTCGTTATGCTGGGAGGACAGTGTGTTGCTGGTGGCCGTTCGGCACAAGGCACCTGCTCCACTCTCGCCGGCCAATATACCTTTTCCAACTCGGCCTGCTGCGTCAATCAAACACAAAGCGTGACCGTGGCTCAAGCTTCAGGAATGATGCCGTCCTCGTTGATCCCTGGGTCCGGCAGTGTCTACTTTCATAATATGGGAGGGGTCAGCTCGCTGAAGGGCAGTATCTGTGTGTCCAGTTCGAGCAGCCAGCCGAGCGGCACCACCAACTGTCCCAACCAGTATCAGATTCAATCCAGCGTGACGACCAACCCCACTGGCGTGATCCAGCAGGTGGGAAGCAAGGCCCGATTCGGGCTCATGGAGTTCAACAGTGGAAACAACAATACCACTACGAGCGATGGAGGCAATGTCAGCAATATTGTGGGCGGGACCACCACCAGCATGGTCACAGCCATTGAGAATACCACGCCCTCTGCCTGGACGCCCCTGTCCGAGTCGCTCTATGAAGCGACACGTTATTTCGCTCAGCTCACTCCGGCCTTTGCCTCCTCCGACTTTAAGTACAACGTCACGAATAGCGACCCCTATTATTTTCAACAGCCCACCTGGGCCACCAGCTCGCAATATGTGCCCTGCTGCAAAAGTTTTGTGATTATTTTTACCGACGGACAGCCGACGCAGGACCTGGATGTTCCCAGCAGTTTACGAGACTATGCCCATACTGCGGCCGGCCACGGTACGAGCGATCACTGCTCCACCGCCTCAGGCTGTACCAACACGGAAAACAACCACTCAAATACCTCCAACACGTGGCACGATGGACATACGGACCATCACGACAATTGCTCCGCTTACTACGGCGGCCACACGTCAGACTCCTGCAACTACAATGGGTCTCATTATTTGGATGACGTGGCCTACTTTGCCCATACGACTGATTTGCGGCAGACAACGGTCCCAGTCCTCAACGAGGCTGGAAAAGATTTGGCCGGGATGCAGAACCTGACGATTTATACCTTCTTTGCCTTTGGAGCTGGCGGCAATCTCTTGAAAGACGCGGCGAAGGTCGGTGGGTTTACAGATTTAAACGGGAACAACCTCCCTGATCTTCAGCAGGAGTGGGATCAGGTCAATAACCAGACCGGCGCCCAGGGTGCCGATGGAGTCCCCGACACCTACTTCGAGGCGCAGGATGCAAGTAAACTTCAGGAGCGGTTGCTGGCAGCCATCACCAGCATCCTCCAGAGGAGCGCTTCCGGAACATCGGTCTCGGTACTGGCAACGTCTTCCAGCGGCGACGGATCCCTGTACCAGGCCTATTTTTATCCCCTGAAGTATGAGGGGCTGAATCCCATCCTATGGACCGGCTATACACAGGGGCTTTTCATCGATGAATTCGGGAACATCCGAGAGGACACCAACGGAGACGCCAAGCTGGTGTATACGGACGACAACATCATTGTGACTAGATATGACACCAATAGTGGCAACGTGTTGGTGGATCAATACCGGGATGCCGACGGGGATGGCAAGGCGGATACGACGAGTCCCTTCCAGACTGTCGCACTGACCCAAGTCAAACCCATTTGGGAAGCCGGACGTCGATTGGCCCTTACCGCTTCAAGTTCCCGCACCGTCCAGACCTGGGTGGATTCCAACAACAATGGAGTCGTCGACGCGGGAGAGCAGATCTCATTCGACTCCACCAATGCCACCACTCTGTCGCCCTATTTACGCGCAGGAACGGCTCCCTTCACGGCCAGCAACATCATCAATTTCATCCGGGGCGATGAGGTGTCTGGCCTTCGGGACCGCCAGGTCACGGTCACGGACGACAGTGGAGGCAGCGCGTTGCAAGTCTGGAAAATGGGGGACCCGATCAATTCCACGCCGACGGTGGTGGCTGCTCCCAAGGAGCGCTATGACGTGATCTATGGGGATGACTCCTACGGCGCCTTTTTTCAACAGTACAAGAACCGTCGTGAGGTGGCCTACGTTGGAGCCAACGATGGGATGCTGCACGCGTTTAACGGCGGGTTCTACCATCGCGGCGACGATCCCGGTACGGCGAGCGTCATCGAGCATGGGTATTTTACCAAGAACGCGACGGACAACGGCAGTGGGGCAGCGTTGGGCCAGGAACTCTGGGGGTTCGTCCCCTATCAGCTCCTGCCACATCTGCAATGGCTAACGCAAAGTGGGTATACCCATGTGTATTATGTGGACTTGAAGCCGAAGGTGACCGATGCGCGTATTTTTACCCCGGACACCGACCACCCGAACGGCTGGGGGACGATCTTAATCGCCGGGTTCCGCCTAGGCGGGAGCTGCAGCGCCTGTACGTCCAGTACGGGTGGGCCTCCGATGAGCGTCACAGCGGATTTCACCGGTAGCGGGACGCAAACCACCCGCGTCTTCTACAGCGCCTATTTTGTGCTCGATATTACCAATCCGGAGAAGACGCCGACGCTGCTCTGGAGTTTCAGCGACAGCACGCTGGGGCTGACCACGAGCTATCCGGCCGTGGTACGTGCGAAGCCTTCTTGTACGGCGACCAACTGCAAGGTTGACAACAGCGATGCCAAGTGGTTCGTGGTGCTCGGTTCAGGCCCGACAGGCTATGATGGGAGCAGTGCCCAAACCGGTTCGGTCTTTGTCATTGACCTGAAAAATGGACCGATTGATGCATCCAGCGGTGCCAACCAATGGTTCTCGTTTCCGACGAGCGACTTGAAATCTTTCATGGGAGATGCCGTGACGTTGGATGCAAACCTCGATTATCGGACGGATACATCCTACCTCGGGAATGTCATCACCAATTCGGGCAATCCCTCGTGGCTTGGCAAACTGTATCGCTTGGCGACCAATAACGGTAATGTGGATCCAAACACCTGGGGGGTACTCTCCGGATCGAGCCGAGTTCCGACCGTGCTGCTCAGTACGTTCCCTTCCGATAATAGCCTCAGCTCAGGACCGATCACCGCGGCGCCGGTCGTGTCTTCAGACGATACCAGTAAGATATGGGTTTACGTCGGCACAGGAAGATTTTACAACAACAATGATAAAACCAACACGACCGACACGCAGTATTTCTTTGGGGTTAAGGACCCGGTTATGACAGGTGCTTGTGTCGAAAGCTCGCCCACCAGTTGCCAAAAAAACAATCTTTTGAATGTTTCGTCCGTCTCCGTTTGCAGTACCTGCGCATCCGGGACCAATCAAGTGACGGGGATTACCGGTGTGACAACCTTGACGGGGAGCGACCCCACAACTACCCTAGAGGGGAAAGTCGGGAGCCTAGATGGCTGGTATATCAGCCTGGCGACCGGGAGTGGGACAAACGGGGTCGAACGCGTGTTGAGTCCGGCGACGGTCCTCGGGGGCATCGTATTTTTTACCACCTTCATTCCCTCGAGCGATATCTGTCAGTCATCGGGGTCTGGGAATCTCTACGCCCTCTTCTACAAGACGGGGAGTGCGTACAAGGCCTCTGTCATTGGAACCACTACATCGGGAGGCAATACGGTTGTAAATCGTTCCATGTCGCTCGGCACAGGACTGCCCTCTCAAATGGCGGTCCAAGTCGGTGCTCAGGGGAGCGGTTCGGCCGGATCAAGTGGTGCGTCAGGTAGCTCGGGGAGCGTTTCGGGGTATATTCAAAGCGGTGCCGGTAATATCACGAAAGTCAATCTCAATCCGGCGATGATGTCCTGGAGTCGGTATATTTCCTGGATCAACCAGCGAGATTAGCCGGTAAGGAAGCTCCGAATGGAGTGCCGCTAGCGGAAGGGTGAACAGTCATTTACTTATACGGGCCTGCCTTAACTTTCAAGCGGGGAGAACCCTCTCCAAGGTTCTCCCCGCCCTTGTCTTCATTTGGTCGGCTGGCTGTTCTTCCGAGTCGTCTCAGCCGGCCTCGTCATCCGCGCCTTCTCCGGGTTCTCCGGCTTCTCCCACAAAACCGGCTGAATCCCTGGCCGCGAACCATCCTCCCGTGATTCACGCTGTTAAGTTGATGCCGGAGCCGATCGCGCCCGGCTCGTTGGTGCAAGCGCAGGTGGACGCAGAAGATCGGGACGGCGATACGATCCTCTTTCGCCATCAGTGGTTTGCCAATGGGGAGCCGATCCCCGGCGCGGTCACCGCCACCCTCTTGCCCACGATGCTCAAACGGGGCGATCAACTGGCCGTGGAAGTGACGCCGATGGATGGGAAGACAGACGGAGTTCCGATGCGCAGTTTGCCGGCGGTGATGCCCAATTCTCCGCCGGAAACCACGCGTTTGACCGTAGGTCCGAGTCCGCCGCATATCGGGGACCGGGTGAACGTCGAAGTTGAAAGCAAGGATCAGGACGGAGACGCGATTGCGCATGCCTTCCGCTGGTTTCGCAACAACGTCCCGATCGAAGGCGGGCGTGGAGACCAGGCGAGTCTGGGCACCGCCGGCTTTGTGCGGGGCGACGCGATCCTGGTGGAGGTGACTCCCTCTGACGGGATGGACAAAGGCCGGGTCTCCCGCTCGCCGCCGATGACGATCGTCAACAGCCATCCGACGATCACCTCTCAGCCGTCGGGAGCGCTTACCAACGGACGATTCGAGTATGCCGTGACCGCGTCCGACTTGGAGGGCGATCCGTTAACCTATGCCTTGGAAACGGCTCCACCCGGCATGACCATCAACAAGGCGACGGGGCGGGTCGAATGGCAGGTGCCCCCAGGAATCAAAGGTTCGCAGCGGGTCCGTGTGCTGGTGCGCGACAATCACGAAGGCCAGGGGTTTCAGGAATTTGAACTGGACATGAGTCCCGCCTCGTAGCCTGCCTTGTCTCCCTCTTCGCCCCTCTGCTAGAATGCGCCCGTAGGCCCATAGTTCAATGCATCGATTCTTTCGGAGGATTCCATAACCTCAGCGTGCGGAAGCTGAAACTGCGAGAGGGCACCAATACCGCCAGCCTGTTCGGCTCGCGCGATCTGCATCTGAAGATGATCGAGAGCGATCTGGGGGTGCAAGTGTCGGCCCGCGGCGACGAGCTGATAGTGGCCGGCTCCCAGGAGGCGGTGCGGAAGGCCGAGCGCCTCCTGACCGAGTTGGCGGCGTTGACTGCCGAGGGATACGAGCTGAAAGCCGAAGACGTGGCCGTGGCGCTCAAGGCGTCGCGGGGTCCGGCGGAGGTTCCGCTGAAGGAACTGCTTCTCAGCTCCGTTCCCGTCGCCACCGCCAAGCGTTTCGTTGCGCCCAAGTCGGCGGCGCAAAAGGCCTACCTCGAGGCGATTCAGAAATACGACATCGTCATCGGCATCGGTCCGGCAGGGACCGGGAAGACCTACCTGGCCATGGCCATGGCGGTGGCCGCACTGACGCGCAAAGAGGTCAGCCGTATCATTCTCGCCAGACCGGCGGTGGAGGCAGGGGAGAAGCTGGGATTCCTGCCCGGCGACATGTATGCCAAGGTGAATCCCTACCTGCGGCCTCTCTACGACGCCCTCTACGACATGATGGACATGGAGCGGGCCAACCGGCTGGTCGAACGGGGCGAGATCGAGATCGCCCCCTTGGCCTTCATGCGCGGCCGGACGCTCAACGATTCGTTCGTGATCCTGGACGAGGCGCAAAACGCCACCGCCGAGCAGATGAAGATGTTCCTGACCCGGCTGGGCTTCAACTCCAAGGCCGTGGTGACCGGCGACATCACGCAAGTGGACCTGCCCTCCGATCGGGTCTCCGGGCTCATCGAAGCCCGGGACATTCTCCACGAAATTCCCGGAATCCAGTTCGTCTACTTCGACCAGCGGGACGTCGTGCGCCACCGTTTGGTGCAGGAGATTATCGAGGCCTACGATCGGCACAGCCCGATCCGGCACGGCGGGGGACGGGACGACAAGTCCGGGCGGGGAGCGGGCCACCGCGGGTATCCCCAGGGGCGGCGTCAGGGGCGTACCGGGAACGGGGAGCAGCCCCACTAACAGGATGTTGAAAAATGCCGCCAGCTTTGTTCTCGCATCACGCAGAGGCTCGCCGTACGGCGCAGAGTACGACTCGTCTCTTTATTCGCTGCGGCCGCACCCGTGGAAGAGGCGCGTCTTGGCGCGCCTGGGGTGGGCGGGTGGGACGGCGGCCTTTTTGAACATCCTGGGGTTGGTTTGCTGATGCCGGTGACGGTGCGTTGTTCGGTGCGGCGCATTCCGCTGCGACGGACTGCGGTCGAAACGTTGGCGCAACGTATTCTGGTCGCGGCCGGGGTTCCGACAGCGGAACTGAGCCTGCTGATCGTCGGTGATCACCTCATGCGCCGTCTCAACGGTCGGTATCGCCGCAAAGCTGTCACCACCGATGTGCTGGCCTTTCCCATGCGGGAAGCTCCGGGACCCAACCCTCTCCTGCTCGGCGACGTGGTGATTTCACTTCCCCAGGCGGCCCGTCAGGCTCGGGCGCAGAACGTCCCGCTCAATCGCGAACTGGCGCAGTTGCTCGTGCACGGGATTCTGCACCTCCTCGGGTACGATCACGAACGCAGCCCGGCCGACGCGCACCGTATGCAGCGGAAGGAGCGGACCGTCCTGTCGGCGGTCAGCCCCGTGCCGGCGCTGGTACACACGAACGGGTAATCGGACGGACGTTCTATGGGATGGCTTGCGCGGCTCAGCCAGGGAATGGCCAAGACCAGGGAGCGGGTGCGGAGCTCGCTCAGCCGGCTCGTCAGCCGCGGCCCTGACCCGGCTGTGTTGGAGGAATTGGAAGAAACGCTCATCGCCGCGGACCTGGGCATTCATACGGTGACGCGGCTGATCGACCGCTTGAAAGCGGAACGGGGCCGTCTTGCGTCCGGTCCCGATGAACACCAGGTGCTGGCTCTGTTGAAGGGCACCCTCTTGGAGACCCTGAGCGGATGCGAAGGCCGGCCGCTCGAAGCCTTGATTCAGCAAGGGCCGAAGCCCTACGTCGTGCTGGCTGTGGGCGTCAATGGGGTGGGCAAGACGACCACGGTCGCCAAACTGGCGCAGCGGCTGAAAGAGGCGGGACACAGGCCGGTGCTGGTGGCGGCGGACACGTTTCGCGCCGCGGCCATCGAGCAGCTGGCGGTCTGGGGCGTGCGCACCGGGGTGGAGGTCGTGCGCCATCAGCAAGGATCCGACCCCTCGGCCGTGGTGTTCGACGGGCTGGCTGCGGCGAAGGCGAGGCACGCCGACGTGCTGCTGATCGACACGGCCGGCCGTCTCCACACCAAGGCGAACCTGATGGATGAGCTGAAGAAAATGAAGCGGGTCCTGGCCCGCGAATTCCCCGGCGCGCCGCACGAGGTGTTGCTGGTTCTGGACGGAACTGCGGGGCAAAATGCGCTCTCCCAGGCCAGGCAGTTCCACGAGGCGGTGGGGGTGACCGGGCTGGTCGTGACCAAGCTGGACGGGACCGCCCGCGGCGGGATCGTGGTCGCCATTGCCGACGAGTTGAAGATTCCGGTCCGTCTGATCGGTGTGGGAGAGGGGGTCGAGGACCTGCAAGACTTCCACGCCGAAGATTTTGTCGACGCGTTGGTCGAGGCGCGATAGTCCTTCGTCCCGGCTCCGGCGTCAGCCTGGTGATCCGACAGTGCGAACCATCATCCCCCACGCCTATGGCTTCCTGATCGCGGCCGTGTTTGCGACGGGGGCCGTCTCGGTGGCCGATGCGGCAGACCATTCCGCTTCGTCCGCATCGGTTCAGAGAGCGACGCGCATTCTGCGCCATGAACTTTCCATTGAGCTGCTGCCGGAGCAGCACCGGCTGCGCGCGACGGATCGGATGACCGTCACGGTTCCGGACCATCCGGCTTCGCTCGCCTGGTCGCTCCACCCCGCCTTACGCGTCTTGTCGGTGACCTGGAAGGGGCAACCCCTCCCGGCGCAGGTTCAGCCGGTCGGAGAGAGCCAGGCCGGACAGGATCCGCTACAACGGGTGACGGTTGATCTGAGCGGACCCGTGACGCAGCAGCATGAGCTGACGCTGGAAGTCCGGTTCGAAGGGCTGCTCGACGATCCTCCCCGCGAATCCCGCCAGCTCCGGTTCGTGACGCCCAGTGAAACGACAGGCCATATCGGAACCGAAGGGGTCTACCTGAGCGGCGAGACCCACTGGTATCCGGATGTCGAAGGGTCCTTGCCGACTTTCGCCGTGCGGGTTACCCTGCCCGAAGGTTGGGCGGCCGTGACGCATGGCCGGTCCGTCGCGCGACATGCCGAAGGGGGGCATGTGGTCGAGGACTGGGATGTGTCGGCGGGGACGGAAGCGCTGACGCTGGTCGCGAACCGTTTCGTACAGGCCCATCGGGCATGGAAATCTCCGGACGGTCGGACCGTGGACCTGGCAACCTATCTGTTCCCGGAGGAGGCCCAATTGGCCGAAGAGTATCTGGACGCCACGGCCCGCTACCTCGACACCTACAGCCGACTGTTGGGGCCTTATCCTTTTCCAAAGTTCGCCGTGGTCGAGAATTTTTTTGCCAGCGGCTTGGGCATGCCTTCCTTCACCCTGTTGGGGAGCGGTGTGGTGAAGCGCCACTATGTCCAGCCCTATGCGCTCGGACACGAGATCGTCCATTCCTGGATCGGGAATTGGGTCCTGAACCGTCACGACCAAGGCAACTGGGTGGAAGGGCTGACGACCTATCTGGCCAACTATTACTACGATGAGCTGACCGGCACGCCGGGCCAAGCCCGAGACCAGCGCCGCTTGATGCTCCTGGGGTACGCGGTCTATGTGCGGCCTGAGGACGATTATCCCGTGGCGGCCTTCCGGCAGAAGACCGACCAGAAAGACAATGCCATCGGGTATCAAAAAGCCGCGATGATCTTTCACCAGCTCCGCCGCGAGGTGGGTGAGGATATGTTTTGGCGGGCGATCCGCAAGCTGGTCGCCGACTACGGCGGAAGCTATGCCGGATGGTCAGACCTGGAGCGGGTGTTCACCGATACAAGCGGGAGAGCCCTGCGCTGGTTTTTTGCACAGTGGGTGGAGCGGCCGGGCGCGCCGATGGTCAAGATTGCGACCGCGCGTGCCGATCGGGTCCCCGCCGGCCGGGATTCCATCCGTCGACTCGACGTTCGACTCGTGCAACGAGGCGAGCCGTACCGGTTGCGTCTCCGGATCCTGGTGGATCTCGCGGGAGGGAAGACGCACGAGGCTTGGTTGGAGGCCCGGGCGGCCGAGCAGACCTTCAGCGTTGCTGTGCCGGGTGTGCCGGTGCGCGTCCGCCTCGATCCGGACTTCGACAGTTTTCGGCGTCTGGAGCGGGCGCAACTGTCCCCGATGCTCAACCTCTACGTGACCGACCGAGACAGGACGGTGGTCTTACCGGCCGAAGGGCAAACGGCGGAGACCGCCCCCTATCGGGAGTTGGGCCGGCAGGTGGCCTCGCGCGAGCCGACCATGGCGCAGGTCACCGACCGACAGCCTGTGCCGGCCGGTGGGTCGCTGCTCGTTCTGGGCGGACCGACGCTCAACGAGGGTGCCCTGCTCGTGCGGCAGTCCTGCGGCGACAAGGTGCGGTTGGAGCGAGACCGTTTTCTGGTCGAAGGAACCGCCTATGAGGGGTCGGGGATGGCCTTGTTGCTGTCCTGCCCCCGTCCCAATCAACCGGGCAGCGTCGTCACGTTGTTCTACGGCCTGTCGGCACGGGCGGCGGAAAACGTTGCGCGCTTGCTATTTTTTTATGGATGGCAGAGTTATGTGATCTTTCGTGACGGGGTGGTGGTGGCGCGGGGGGATTTCCCCCTCTCGCACGACGAATGGGAGGTGCCTGTTGAAACGCCGTAACCATGTGGTGACCGCGCTGGCGCTGTGTGCCTCGATCCTGACGGGAGAGGCGCTGGCCGAGCCTTGGCCGCTGTCTGTCAAGGCAGATCCAGCGGAACGTCATTTGGCAAATGTTCGACAATTGACGGTCGGGAACAAGAACGCCGAGGCCTATTTCTCCTTCGACGGCACGAAAGTGATTTTTCAGTCCACGACCGATTACGGAGACGGAGCGCAGATGATCGACCAGCCCAGGGAGGGCACGAGCCTGGGTTGCTATCAAATGTATGTGCTGGACCTGCAAAGTCGGGCCATCAGACGGGTCAGCACCGGGCTTGGAACGACGACCTGCGGCTACTTTTTCCCCGGAGACCGCCGAGTCCTCTACTCCTCCACGCACTTGACCGGGCCGAACTGCCCCCCCAAGCCCAAGAGCGAAGGCCGGTACCGCTGGGCGTTGGACAATTACGACATCTTTTCGGTCAAAGTGGACGGGCAGCAACCGCATCGGATGACCTCCACCCCTGGCTATGATGCCGAGGCGACGATCTCGCCGGACGGCAAGACCATCGTCTTTACCTCGGTGCGGGACGGGGATCTGGACCTCTATGCCATGAACCTGGATGGTACCCACGTGCGTCGCTTGACGGACGAGGTAGGCTACGATGGGGGCGCGTTCTTTTCGTCCGACAGTAAACGGATCGTCTATCGCGCGTCGCATCCCAAGGAGCCGGAGGCGATCGCCCGGTACAAAGCCCTGCTGGCGCAGAATCTCGTCGAGCCGGGCCAGCTGGAGATTTTTGTCATGAACGCCGACGGGAGCGGCAAGCGGCAGGTGACGGCCAATGGAGCCTCCAACTTTGCGCCGTTTTTCCACCCGGACGGGCAGCGGATCATGTTTGCCTCCAACGTGCAGGAGCGGCAGGCCGGCAAGACCCCCTCCGGCCCGCCGACGTTTCATCTCCACCTCGTCGGCGAGGATGGAACCGGCTTGGAGCAAGTGACCTTCGCGGGCGGATTCAACAGCTTTCCCATGTTCTCGCCGGACGGCAAACAGCTGATCTGGATCTCGGACCGGGGGGCGAGCGTCCGCGGCGAGTTCAATATTTTCCTCGCCGATTGGGTGCCGTAAAATGGTGATGGGTGATCGGTGATGGGTGAGAGGTCTGTCAAGAGTCGTCCCTCTTGGCCCATCACGCTTCACTCATCACTCATCACGTGGCTTCCGTTTGCCCTCTCCTGTGCGGCGCTGGGCCTCGTCTTCTGGGGTCTGCACCAGCTCGACATGCCGATGATTCGGTTCATGCGCTCGGTGCATCGGCCCTGGCTCGAAGCGGGCGGCGATCTACTGGGGCGACTCGGGAGCGGCGCGGTCCTCGTGGCGTTCAGCGCGGCGCTTCTCGTCGCCGGCCGTATCGGGATGCAGGCGGCGTGGTTCCGTGCCGGCTTGCAGGGACTGCTGGCCCATGGTGTTGCGGCTCTGGCGACCCAACTGCTCAAACATACGATCGGCCGACCCAGGCCGCGTGTGACTCACGAAGGCGAATTCCAGTTCGAGCCGTCCCTGGTCAGCGGGTTCGATTCATTCCCCTCCGGCCATGCCGCTGCCGCGTTTGCCGTCGCCACCGTGCTGACCCGGCACTTCCCACGGTTCGGGTGGGTCGGCTACCTGGTTGCGGCGCTGATCGCCTGCAGCCGCGTCTGGCGGGGGTCACATTTCCCGACCGACGTGGTGGCCGGCGCGATCGTCGGAGTCTTGAGCGGAGCCTGGCTGGCTTACTCGTACATGGATTGGCGGATGCTGCTGTCGCGCGCCCTTGTCCGCGTGACCCTCGTCGTGATGGCCGCCTTCACACTGTTCTGGGCCATGGTGCAGACTTCCCCCGACCGTCAAGGGGCCGTCGTCATGATGGGAATCGGGATTGCGACGATGCTTGCGGGGGTGGGGCTTCGTTGGAAGCGGCTATGGGATAGGAGCCCTGTGAAAGCTGATACATGGGCGCTCCCGCTGTTGGGGACCGGGCTGGCACTGAGCAGCGGGCTATGGCTGGTTTCGGCTGGGGCTCTCATGGCCGGGCTGGCCTGGACTGCGAGCGGGGTGCGTAACGGCGACCGGTCCGGAGAGGACGGGGGCTTGACGCAATCCTCTTGCAGCCCCTGGATGGAAGTTGCGCTCGTGGCCTTGCTCATCCTGGCCTTCGCGGTCTTGCAACATGCGAAAGGCATCCTGCCGATTCTCTAATTTCGGCCCAGCCCGGGCCGATGCCTGCCGCAGGATTTGACAGGCGTTCGGGTCGGGTGTATAAACCGGCCCTACGCAGATGCGGGTGATGGAGTTCACCCAAACCGCCTCGGCTCGCGAGAGCCGCCGGCTGATAACTCCTACTGGCCACGGGTCGGTAGGAGTTTTTTATTGG
>JAGWTI010000138.1 GCA_028876065.1 Nitrospirota bacterium | reverse complement strand
CTTCACGCTTCACGCTTCACGCTTCACGCTTCACGCTTCACGGAAATGCTGGCGGACTTTTTCAACATCCTGCTAAGAGTGGCCCTTGATGTACTCATCAATCCGCTTATAGTCCTCCAGCCTGATCCGCTCGTCCTTCAACAGGGTCAAGGCCCGGTACTTGAGCCGGTGAATATAATGGTGATAGCGCTTCGAGGCCGGCTGGTTGGGCGTCACCTTGAAGGCTTTCACCGCCCGATCCACGGAATACAAGAAGCGGTGCACCAGATAGTCCCGGATGAATTGCGACGAGAGGGTAAAGAGGGCGACCAACAGCGACAAGTAGGTCCCAATGCCGGCCAAGGTGCGCGGATCCATGAAAAATGGCGGGTTGTGCTCGTAGAATCGCACCGCCCCATCGTGGAGCGTGTAGTAGAGCCCTTTCCGCGGGTCCATGTCCGAGAGCTTGGCGTAGTTGAGCGGAATGCCCTGCAGAATGTCCTGGTCGTTGCGGTCGATCTTCACGGCGATTTCATAGGCTTCGAGATCGCTCAGGTCGCTGGACGCCACCAGAATCGTGTTGGTCCCGATGGTCGAGATTTCCTGGGACGCGTCTTGGAACGCGGCGCCGGGAATCTTGATCTCCACGAGGAACGGGTAGAGCATCGTCAACCCCTGGGCATGCTGCACCCGCAACAGATGGAACTCCCCCTCATGGCGCGCGATCGCGCTCCCCACGCCGGCCTTCAGACCCGAGAGGAAGAAGCCCACGTCGATTTTTCCCTCTTTCATCTGCTGGGCCGCCTGCTCGTAATCCAGGTCGTCCCCCACGCGCTCCACGGCGATCCCGTAATGGTCCAGCACCAGATGGGCGAGGAACGCCGTCGCACTGCCTTCCGGGCCCAGGTACGTCCTGGTCCTGGGTGGAATATCGTCGGCATCGGCGATCCCGAGACTTTTCCTGGCCACGATGTGGAGCGGCGACCTGTACAGCGGCATGAGAGCCCGCATGCGGATTTCCCTGTGCATGCCCTGCTCCGTCACCGGCTCGGACCCGATCGGCAGCTTGCACTCGCTGGTCCGGGTAAAGTGTAAGGGCAGGCCGTCTTCGGCAAAGGCCAGCTGCCCCATCCCATGGTCGATGTAGAAGAGATTTTCCAGCGACCCGCAGGTCTCCCGGAACGTGAAGTCCGGCACGATGTTGAGGTGCAGAAAGCGCTCCAGCTTGTCCGGCCGGTTCAAGACCTCGGCGAGACGGGGCGCAACGACATCGTACGTCCCTCCCTTGGGGCCGGTGAGCAGATAGTAGTCCATCTTCGCGCGCTGGGTCAGCTCGAACCCGGCGACGGCCATGGGCGCCAAGAGCAGGACCAGGATCAACAACCACCGATTACCGAGGAAGAAGCCGCCGAGGAAGGACCGCCGCGTAAACCGCCGATAGGCCAAGGCCGTGCGCCTGATCCGGCGATAACTGACCAACCATCCGACAGAAGGCATTTGGAACGCCATAGGCTACGCCCATTCCACAAGGTTGCTGAGGGGAGATTGTAGTGGAAAGGCCCAAGGATTGCACGAACTTGGCGCGTCGCTTAGGTCCGATGAGTATTTATCCGATAAGGATCACAGCCAGCAACCTTAGACCAGCCTCGGGGAAACCCGCGGCGCAACCAGAGGGGGATATCATGAAGCGGACCATTGGTATGTTGGTGTGCATGGCAGTGCTGGGTGGCTTCGGCCTTCCCATGACCGCAGGTGCCGGGGTGCCGGACGTCGATCCGCCCAAGAAGGCCATGGAAAAGAAAGACGGCGCCAAGAAGGCGTACCCGGATCAGGTCTGGGCGAGCGACACGGTGGCCCCAGAGCCGCCCAAGAAAGTCGCGGCTCCGGCTCGCAAGGCCAAGCCCTACGACGGACCTATCTGGTCGACCGACTCGGCACCGGCAGACGGCAAGTAAGTCCAGGCCGTCCGCAGGCCGATTCACAGCGATCCCCACGACCCCCCGGAGTATTCCTCCGCTGGGGTCGTGGCGACCTGCGCCAGGCAAGACCGTCGCAGGTCAACGGAAGCCCCGCACATCACCGGTCGGCGCGGTCCTCACATCCTGCTAGATCGCTCTGAGAAGGCTGACCGAATAGCCCCCCTCCAGAAAGTCCTCATCCCCGGTCTGTTCATAGACATCCCGGATGACATCCGACGGGTAATAGCGCGCATAGAGCAGGTCGAAGAATTTCTCCGGCTTCCTCCCGCCCTGGCCGGCAGACAGAGACCCTTCTTCAAACACGGTCGCGACACGGTCACACCGTTCCAACTCATGCCGGCTCCCCTGGCTATAGTCCACGCGAACGCACAAGCCCCCCTTCCGAAGCAGCCAGCGGAGATTTCTGGCAATCATCCGGTTCATGAACAATTGATCGTAGAGAACGTGCGCGCCGGCCTGCTCCCGCTTCGCGGCGAGGAGCCGGGCCAGGACGCTGTCCTTTCCATAGATCTTCTCAAAATGACGCCGCTCTCCCGCTCCGGTAATGATATTGGGAAAGGCAAAGACGACGAGATCCGCTTTGTGCATGGGCAAGGCAAAGTCCGGCAGCTTGGCCAGACGAAACTCAAGGGCCGCAGGGCTGCCTGGCTCTCTGCGCCTGGCCCAGGCCTCGGCGAAACGGAGCATCGCCCTGGAACCATCGATGCCGAGGAAGCGCCAGCGGGGAAGCGCCGCAACCAACTGCCTCGTCAACAGCCCGGCACCGCAGGCATAGTCCACGAGCAGCCCGCTCCGCTTCCGAGCATGTCTCGCCACGTAGCGCGCAATATTGACATAGGCCTCCGCATGGGCGGCGCTGCTCGTGCGCTGCACCCACCATCGTCCGACGTGCCGGTCATACGACCGTGCGCCGGAAGCGAGCGCCTGGGTAAAATCGATGCTCGACATGGATGTGCGCCGACGAGGCGGGACCTTCGACCTTGTGCTGTGAGCTGAACGAACGAGCCGAGGAGGGCACCAAGAACCCGTCCCGACCAAACCTATCGGGGGGATTCTAGTGGAAATGATCGAGGATTGCACGAGCCGTATGTGAAGAGTCGCCGGAGTGGCCCAAGCCATCAGCCGGCTTGCGGAGAATCGGACCGGCGGGGACCAGCACCGGCCGGACAGGAACCTTATAGGTCCAGATCGGCCACCTGCAGGTGGTCGGACGGGCGGAAGCCTTCCGCCAGACTCACCTCGTTCCCGTTCAATCCATCCTCCATCGGGTCTTCCCAGAGTCGGTCCGGGAATCCATCGTCCGCCAGCCGGTCTCCGTAGAACAAGGGATGCGTCCCGACCGCATAAGTGACCAACCCCTCCGCTCCGCCCGTCGTATAGAGGGTCACCAACAGGCCCAGGGCCGAAAAATCAGGATCGGCCGGCGCCGGCATCACGGCATAGACCCGGTGCAAGGTCGCATGGGCGGACAGGCCCGTCTGCCGGTCGGCATAGATGATGAGCAGAAGACTGTTGGGAAGGATGCGAATCTCGGTGGTATCGTCCAGGGAATAGGCGGCAGGATCGGGCACGGTTTCGTCGGCACGCAGGGGTGGAGCCTGCATCAGGATGACCAGCACAGCCATGATCGACACAAGAAGGCGCATACCACACCTCTTGGGTGGCTACCGGCAAGCCACTCAGGCCATCACTTGTCCATAGATCCTTCCGTCTTGACTGATTGCCATGGTCCCAACTGCTTGTCCCTCTAGTAGGACTGTCGGCTGCCTTCCCGTAAGACTTGAGCAATCCACGTGCCACGGGCGAACCTCGTGATTTTGCTGAGAGCGCCTGTGTAGCTGCCGCGCGGTGACGGAACGCCTCGCCAAGAACCTGACCGTTCCTGCCTAGCTGTTGGCTCCCACAAGGCAGGTTCCGCCGCTGCTCTGGACCAGTAGATGAGGGAGCAAGGCAGGGGAACGCAACTCCCATAAGTTTTACTTGGAACCCTGATAACGCCAGAACGAACTCGGCGAGATCATGTCGATGCCGCGATAGCGTACCAAGGCCAAAAGATCGGCATCGCCGGTGACAAGACACTGACAGGCACCGGCCAGCGCAGTGCCCAACACAATGTCGTCATCCGGGTCGCGGCAGGCTGGAACCTCAAGAGCCTGTGGCTCGACGATGATCATCCGTGAGTGCACAAGCTGCTCGGCGGCGCCGGCTTCCGACCGACTGTAGCCGAACTTGCGGACCAGGGTCCGATGGAACTCATTGAGGAAAAACGAGGAGCCGACGATTTCGTGATGGTAGATGCAGTGTTCCAGAACTTCTTGGCAGGTCCCGTGCGCAATGAACGCGGCGATCAAGACGTTGGTGTCGAGGACGAGCCTCATGACACGCGATCAAAGACGTCCTGATCGGTATACACCCCCTTGGCTTTGGCCTTCGCCATCATCGTTTCGCGCAGCCGACGGAAATTGCGGACGAACAAGAAATCCCGCAAGGACTCCCGGATCAAATCGCTGCGCGAGACGCCTTCCCGTTTCGCGATGGCATCCAGTTCCTTACGCGTCTCCTCGGTCAAACTGATCGTGACCGTCTGCCTCATCCCCCCACCTCGCTGTGTTAAAATTTAATACAGCGCTCTTAGAAAGTCAATCGGCGCAACTCGGACGGCAAACAATTTCCCGGAACAGGATCGAGAACAAAACCAGCACACCACGAATAGACCGGATGCTGCACTAAGGATTAACTGTCACTTGCATCGCATTTCGATGTTTGCTTTAGCGATAGAGCTTCTTTTCGGATGTCTTCGCGCGCCCAGCGCTCGAAATTTTCCGCCTTCAAGCGTTCGAACCCCTTGGGATTATGCTCGCAATGGTAGTGATGATGGCGCATTCTGGTTTCTTCCGCTTCTTTCTCTGTCTCTACCTTCGTCTTTGGCCATTTACCCATAAGTCGAAGCGCCTTTTCTAAGGCCTTGCAGAGACTGTATAGCAACACCACCACGCCTAACCAGTCACTCCACCACTCCAAAATCGAGACGCCCGCAGGTACAACTACAGCCCAAACAAATACGATCCACCATCCGAACCGTAGGTGTCTTGCTTTCTTTTGGACTTCCTCCTGGAGTTGCTGCTGGGTTTTGAAGGGAATCTGGGAATAGATTTTTTGCAGGTAAGATGTATCAAGCGCATCCCTGGGCAGTTCCTCGTTCGCCATCAGGCGCCATTCACGGACGACCTTGTGTTTTTGTCCATCGATGTATCCGATTATGTGGTTACATCCTCGGTTCTTCTCCAGTCTTATAAGGTCTCCGCTGTCATCGAAA
>JAGWTI010000046.1 GCA_028876065.1 Nitrospirota bacterium | reverse complement strand
TAGAGGTTCTTCCCGGACCGGATCAATCCGACCGGATCCGGGAACTTTGCCAAGGTCAATTGCGCCAAGGTCCGAATCTGTCCGTTGGAGAACCGTCCGCTGATCGTCCCCGTGCTGTCCACCAAGAAAGCTTGCAGGGAACCGGCTCCGTATCCGTCCTGCGTCTGGTTGACCAACGCGGAAGCGGCGCCGAATTGGGTCGTCCCGTCAAGGCCCGTCGTTCCGCCGTCGGTGGTCAAACTCGTGCCGAAGTCGAACTTGACGGGCTGGCTCGCGGTGGCTCCCGTAAAGCTGATGGTCGTCGCTCCCTCGCTCGCCCCGGTCACGCCGGCGGCGGTTCCGCTGTCGTAGCTCGTCGCATTGCTCTCCGTATTCAACGCCCCGCTCGTGGTGAACCCGAGCGTCCCCGACGCCACGAGAGCCACGCCTAACGTACTGTTGATGTTTGCCGCCGCGTACGTTCCGCTCGTAGTTCCAGCCGTCACTTCGCTGGAGTTGGCAACGACATTGTAGGTCCAGGTGTTGGCTGCCGTCCTGGTATAGTACGTGGTCAACAAGTGGCTGTTGCCCAACGAGTCGAATACCGTGAGCGACGACGAGAAGTCTGAGGTCCCGGTGGGATCCGAAAGACTGAACGTATGGGTGGTGGTACTGGCATTGAGGTTCACGGACGTCGTCACTTTGGTCGTCTTGTTCGGCGAGGCGGTCGTAGACGGGAGTGCAATATTGCCGATCGCCCCGGTGATCTTGCCGTTCGTATCGGCCTGGTAGCCTTGGAGGAACAGACCGTCGGGATTCACCACCCGGTTCTGGTCGTCCAACCGGAACTGTCCCGCTCTGGTATAAAATGTCCCGCCCTGGGCGTCTTTCACGGTGAAGAAACCGTTCCCGTCGACGGCCATATCCAGGGCATTCGTGGATGTCACCAGCGAGCCTTGCGAGAAATTGGTTTGGATGCTCGTGAGCGCGACGCCGATCCCGGTCTGGACCGTGCCCGAACCGCCTCCCAACGACGAGCTGACCAAGTCCGCAAAGGTCGCCGTACTCGACTTGAATCCGACGGTGCCCTGGTTGGCGATATTGTTGCCGATCACGGACAACTGGTTGCCGGTGGCATTCAACCCGCTGACTCCGGCGAACAAAGAAGACAGAATGCCCATGTCATGTCCCTCCCGTTATGAATAGCGTGCCCCACCCGAACACGACTACAATACACTGGTTTCTCAGCGTTTCAGACCGATGGCCGTTTGCAGGGCCTCATCGGCCGTCGTGATCGCCTTTGAATTGGCCTGGAATCCGGCTTGGGCGGCCATCATATCCACAAAGTTGTTCGTCAATTCGACGTTGGACAGCTCCAGCATGTTGGATCGAGCTTGACCGACCGATGGCTGACCGGACGTACCGCCGCTGTCAGGTTTGAACGTTGTCGCGGCGCCCGAATCCTGAGACGCCACGAAGAGTCCTTGCCCGATTTGTCTCAACCCTCCGGGAGCGTTGAAGCTCGCCAACTCCACTTGCGCGACCGCCTTTTGCTGTTGATTGGAGAAATTTCCCGTGATAATCCCGTTGCCGGTCAGCGAGACTGAGTTCAACCGTCCCTGGTTGTAGCCGTCCTGGGACTGGGCGATGACTCCTGACGATTCACCATATTGGGTCGTCCCCGTAAAATCCAATGTCAGGGACTGGGAGAGTCTCGTCGTCGGGGTGCCGGGAATCGGAACCGCCACCGTGACAGCCTGTGTGGCGCCAGAGATCAAGGCTCCGGTCGTATTGAAGACGAATTGGCCCGCGTCGCTCACCGGCCCACCGTCCACTTGCATGTGGATATCCCATGTATTGGTGTCGGTTTTCACGAAATAGGAGGTCATGGTATGGGAAACATCGTCCACGCCGGACCGCGTGTCATAGATCGTCTGGCTGGCCGAAAAGTCATAGGTCGCGCTATTGGTCGGATCGAAGGCGCCTGTCGGGATTGTCGCCGATGAATTCAAGTTGAGCGCCATGGACAGCGTCGTCGTCGCTTTGGACTTGATCGTTGTGTCGAGCTGCACATCTCCGAGAGTGTCGCCGATCGCGCCCTTGTCATCCGCCTGAAACCCTTGCAACACGTGACCGCTAACATCGGTGATCCGGTCGAAGCTCGGTCCCGCCTGGAGCTTGAATTGTCCGTCGCGCGTATAAAAGTTATTGCCGGCCGCGTCTTTCACCTCGAAGAACCCGCTGCCGTCAATCGCCCAGTCCATCGGGTTGCTGGACTGACTCATCGAACCCTGCGAAAAGTTCAATTGAGGCGCAGACACGGCCACCCCCATCCCATCGGCCCCATTGCCGCCGCCGGCCAGCGAACCTCGTACGAGATCGGCGAATGTCGTGCTGCTCGACTTAAAGGCAACGGTGTTCATATTGGCAATATTACTGCCGATATTCGTCAACCATTGGCTGTCGGCGCTCAACCCGCTCATGCCTATGTAGACGGATGAAAACCCACCCATTGCACTACTCCTCCTCCACGTTCGTCAGCTCAATAGACCGCGAGTACGTTTTTGGGATCAACCTGCTGGGTGCCCACCAACAGCATGGGGTTGCCGGCATTGTTTTGCACACCCGTCACCGTCTCAATTGTCAGAGGCGTGGCTGTCACAGATTGTCCGGCGCTGCCTTGTGCCGTTACGGAAAACCCGTAGGTGCCCGGAGCTACCTGGAGCCCATTCTGGTCCGTCCCATCCCAAGTCGCCTTTTCGCCGCCGGCGCTTTGGCTGCCTGCCGAGATCGTTTTGATCACATTGTTGTTGCTGTCCAGAATATTGACTTGGACGGAAGCCGCATCGGCCGACAGGGTGTAATTGACCGCTACGGGAGCACTGCCGAGTTGGACCATGGCGCCGCTCAGATTGACTTGGTGGCCGATCAAAGACACGAGTCCCATCTGTTTGGTACTCTCCAGGTCGCTGTTGTTCTGCTTCATGAGCGTCACCAGTTGATTAGTCGAGTCGAGTTGGCTGAACTGGGCCATCTGAGCGACGAATGCCTGATTGTCCATCGGCTTCATGGGATCTTGATTCTGAAGCTGCGCAATCATGAGATTCAGGAAATCCGCCTGTCCTAAAGGCTTGGGTCCGCTCACGATAGGGGTGCCGTTGCTCGTCACGGAGGGAGAGTTGGAGCCAGCCGTGGCGTTTGTCGCCGCATTAAGCGCATCGGCCAGCGACGTCGACTGCCCTGTGGTTGAGGATGAAACGGTTGACGCCATGATGGTAATCCTTTCTCGTCCTTAATTAGGCGAACACGTTCAACGCTCGACGCTCCACGCCTCCGCCCCACGTCCCATTAGCAGAACCGCCCCATTGGTTGACCCGAGGCTCCCCCTGCACCAGTTGAGCCTCCTGGAGTTCCGGTTGCCGACGCCCCTGACCTGAAAAATCCCCTTGCGTTCCGGCAAACCAACCGGAACCGGACTGCCCACGGCCCTGTTGGTCCACGTTCACGTGAAACTCGCCCATCTCTAAACCCGATGCCTTGAACCCTGCTTCCAACCGGTCTTTCCCTGCCACCAACATATCTTTCACTTCGACCTGCCCCGTCGTGACGCTGGTGTGGACCGTCTGGTCGGCCAGAACCACACGGACCTGGACACCGCCGAGATCCTGATGCTCGACCTTCAAGTTCAGGGATTGGACCGGAGGCACCGCGGTCGGTTCCGCCGGCGGGACAATCACAGGAGCCGCAACCGCCACTTTGGGCGCTTCGTCAAGACGTTCCATCCTGCCGTCGCTGCCGATGACAAATCGCTCAGCCCCGGTCAGTGACGGGGACGACGAAGTCTCTTTTGGCGCCTTGCCCGATACCTTGCCCTTATCGGCCGATACGGCCGCGACACCTTGACGCACTTGCTCGGTCATCACCCGATCCTGTTGATTGGTTTGTGCCGACAAGGCGGCCTGCTGGTTTACATTCATCTCGGATAGGGTCTGCGTCGGCTGGCTCAGGTTGCCGTTAACCGCGGCGATCGTCCCACCCTTTGTGCCGGCAAGGTCGCGCGGCAACGACGGAGCGGCGGGCGTATGCGGCTCCGACCCCAGACTAGATGTGTCGAGACCCGTTGCGGCAGGCACGGCTTTCGAAGCCTCCGCCTGTGCGGTCTTGTTAAGCGTCACTCCTTGGTCCTGGATAGAGGCCTGTGCGTTAGGCGCAAGCTTGACGGAACGGTCGGAAGCTTGCGTGGGGCTCGCGCCTGACGCCACCACAAGAAGATCGCTCTGCGCCGCCGCCGCCCGATCGGCAACGTCCGATGGATCGCTGAGGAGCGCGCCCTGACGGGGATCGACCGACGGCATGTCGGCGGTCGGCCCGGCCTTGCCGGACGTCGGGGGAATCGCCCCGTTTTCGAGCGCCGTCGATGCGGAAGCAGTTGGAGCCGGCTTATCGGTCGTCGCCGATGTGGCCGAACCAACCGGCACCGCCTGGACTGCTTGTTGCCCATCCGCCACCGTCGTCGCAAGCGGGGCGGCGTTGGCTTGAGCCGTAGCCGGTTGTCCGTCTCCCTTCGCCTGGCTGCCACCTTGCCCCGTCGGGTCCACCGTTAAGACGGACGCTTGCACGGCCAGGGTTATTTGCTGCGGAGACAAGGCCGTCGTCGGATCCGTCGAGTCCGTCGCATCCTTCGAGTCCGTGTCATTTTGCGAGACCTTCGCGTTCTTCGAGACCTTCGCCTTCGCCTGGGTCGCCGACGTCGAAGGGGCGGCATCGCTCTTGTCGGTCGCGCTGTCGGCTTGCTTCCCGACCTGCGCCAACACGTGCCCGAACGACGTGTCGTCCGCTTGCGTCCCGGCTTTCGACGCATCCGCCGAAGGTTGCCCGGCCGCCTGGGCGCCGGTGCTTCCGGTCGGGACAGAGATGAGAGGGCCAGCGTTCACCGCATCGCTCCGTTCATTGAATCCTGCGCCCGGCAAGACCAGGCGCCGCCCGTATTTATTCAAGCCCTGTGCCAATCCTTATCGTCCGTCGGCTGCGCAAAATCCCCTGTAAAATCAACCTTTCCACGGGCCAAACCTGCGAGCGGATCCAGCACTAGGTAAATACTGCAGGGCGGGCGGCAAGAACGGACCGGCGGAAAGGAAGGGCTGACAAGGAGAGCGGAGCGGGAGGCTCCGTGATGCGCACCGGTTCGGGAGATGATTACCACGCGGTGATCTCGCGTGAAGATCGAGGCGCGGGAGCCCTGTCGAAGGCTGGCTACTGTTGCTTGGGGATCAACTGTTCGGTCAGCTTGGCGGCTTTCGTCGGCGGAACCTGAGCCAGGATCGCGCCCGCGGTCTTGCCCTTGAGCAGGCGGAGCAATTCCAGGGCTCGGGCGTTGGGCATCTTCTCAATGCGCGCCGCCGCTTCTTCGGCCGGCATCGTCTCGTACATCTTCGCCAGCCTGGCCTGATCGGCTTGGCGAGTTTGCTCATCGACCTTGCCCTGACGTTGGGCGGCGGCGGCCTTGTCCGCCTCGGCGTTCTTACGCGCTTTCTCAGCCGCTTTGAGGGCTTGTTCGTGGCGCACGAGAATCTCTTCGATTTCGCCCTTGAGCGACGCGAGGCGGGTTTCGGCCGCGCGGAGCGACGCTTCTTTCTTGTCCAACGCCTGCTTGCGCCGGTCGAGCATGTCCAAGATCTCTCGGGGCGCCACCGTCGCCGGCCCCTGGATCGGACCGGCCAGCTCGGCCTCCTTCTGCTTCATCTCGGCGGCCTGTTTCGCCTCGTCGGCCGACGGCGGCGTATTCTGCGCCGCCTTGCCGGACAAAGCCGACGCACACACCGGCCCCCACGCCGCCCACAGCGCCACCGACAGAACCAGCGTTCTCACGACGGACGTGGCCATCGTCGCAACCCCCGTCACCCTTTCCGGCCATCCAGGCGATACCGGACCGCCGCCGCTTCGTCCATGGCCCGCTGCTCGCGCCGATCCTCCTCGCGGCGAAGCCGTCGGATCTCCCGCGCTTCCAGCAGCGCCACCTGCTTTTTGTCGCGCGACATCTCCAACACCTCGCGCATTTTCTCGTTCCGCAGGCGGCGCGCCTCCTCGACCACCGCTTGGGCTCGTCGAATCGCGTCCGCCAGCGCCGCCCAGGCATCGTACCGGCCGGCCACTTCATCGGCCGTCAATCCGGTCTCCGCGTCCGTCAGATAGGCGCGCGCGCCGTCATCCGCCGCCGCCTGCACCCGAACCAACGCCTCTTCCGCGGTCTGGAGCCGTTGATCGAGGGCCGCCAGTTCGAGACGCAACCCCTCCTCCAATCGGCTGCGGTAATTTTTCAGCACGGTCAGGTTCATCGGAGCGCCTCCGCCAATTTCAGCAAGGCGACGACCGATTCGCCCAACGGCGCCTTCTGGTTGACCTCCTGCCGAAAATAGGCCGTGATCGCGCCGTGCTGAGTCACCGCCCGGTCCAGCTTCGCATTGATGCCCGGCTTGTACGCCCCGAGGTTGATCAGGTCTTCCGAATGGCGATAGGTCGCCAGTGCTTCCATGACGGACCGGGCCGCGGCATAGTGCTCGGGCACCGCCACATCGCGCATGACCCGGCTGGTGCTTTGCAGAATATCGACGGCGGGAAATTGATTGCGGGCCGCCATCTCGCGGGACAAGACGATGTGCCCGTCCAGGATGGATCGGGCGGCGTCGGCGATCGGATCGGACAAGTCGTCGCCTTCCACGAGCACCGTATAGAGACCGGTGATCGAGCCCGCACCCTGGCAGGTCCCGGCCCGCTCCAGAAGTTTCGGCATCAACGTAAACACGGACGGGGTATAGCCTTTGGTGGTCGGCGGCTCGCCGATCGCGAGTCCGACCTCCCGTTGCCCATGGGCGAAGCGGGTCAGCGAATCCATCATCAGGAGGACCTGCTTCCCGCAATCCCGAAAATATTCCGCGATCGCCGTGGCGAGGAAGGCGCCGCGGAGGCGCACCAACGGCGGCTGGTCCGACGTCGCCACGATCACCACCGACCGTTTCAGGCCGGCGGCTTGAAGGTCCCGCTCCAGAAACTCGTTGACTTCGCGCCCCCGTTCGCCGATCAACGCGATCACGTTCACATCGGCGGCGGTATACCGGCTCAGCATGCCCAACAGCACGCTTTTTCCCACCCCCGACCCGGCGAAAATGCCCACCTTCTGTCCGCGGCCGCAGGTCAGAAACCCGTTGATGGCCCGGACGCCCAAGTCCAGCGGTTGGGTGATGCGCCGCCGGTGCATCGGATTGAGCGGGGCGGCGTATAGCGGATAGTCCGCCTCGGCCGAGACCGGCCCCTTCCCATCCAGCGGCAGGCCGAGCCCGTCCAGCACACGCCCCAAGAGGCCTGGCCCGACCGGGGCCGAGGCCGTGCGCCCCTGCATGATCAGGTGGCTGCCCGGACCGATCCCGCGCATTTCGCCCAACGGCATGAGCAAGACGCGCTGGTCCCGGAACCCGACGGCCTCCGCGAGGATTCGGTCCGATCCGTCCTCGCGCACGATCTCGCACAATTCGCCGATCGAATTCATCGGCCCGTAGCCCTCGACGACGAGCCCGACCGCCTGCGCCACCCGGCCTCGCACGGCGATCGAGTCCAGGTCCGCGATTTGCTCGAGCCGTTCGGTCAGATTCACCATGGGCATCCCGACTATTTTTGAATGGTCTGCCGCAGCGCTTCGGCGATACGGGCCAGCTGCACTTCGATCCGCGCGTCCACCACGCGGGACGGCGTTTCGACCAGGCACCCGCCGGACGAGATGCGCGGGTCCGCCTCGACCTGCAGCGTCAGCGCGCCGTCGAACGACGTCGCGATCGCTTCACGCGCCTCCTCCAAAAGGGAGGCGTCGCCCGGGTTGACCAGCACTTTCATGGGCCCGCCCTCCCGCACCTTCGCGACGGCCTCCCGAACCTGCCCCACGATGGCGTCGCGCAGCCCGTCGCCCTGCTCCCGCAACACCTTTCGCACCACCGCCAGCGCCAGCGCCGCAATCGGTTCTTCCGCGTCCTTGAACCACAAGTCGCGCGTGAGCCGCAATTCCTGGACGAGCGCGGTCAGCAGCCGACATTGCCGTTCCAGCAGATCCGCCGCCTCGGCCCTGGCCTGCTGCGTCCCATCGGCAACCCCCCGCTCATACGCGAGCTTCTCGCGGGATTCGCGGTCATCGGCGTCGGAACTCGTCGGAACCGGCTCGAGCTGATAGGTCTTGGCCGACTCGGCATCGGTGGTTTTTAAGATCCGTGCGAAGTCCTGCGCGATCACACCATCTCCTCCCCTTGTCCGGCAATCACGAGCCGGCCCTCCGCCTCCAGCTTGCGGCAGAGCTTCAGGATATTCTGCTGGGCTTTCTCCACTTCGCTGACCTTGACGGGGCCGCGCGCTTCCATGTCTTCTCTGAGCGTTTCCGCCGCGCGGCTGGACATGTTCTTGAGGAACTTCTCGCGCACCGGCTGCCCGGCGCCGCGGAGCGCCACCGGCAGTTCCTCCTTGCTGATTTCTTTCATGAGCTCCTGCAGCCCTCGGTCCTCCACCTTCACCAAATCGTCGAAGACGAACATCAGGGAGCGGATGCTCTCGGCCAGATCGGGGTCCTTTTCGGCGAGCTTGCCCATGATATTGCCTTCCATCGCCTTGTCGAGGCGGCCCATGATCTCGGCCACCACCTTGGTCCCGCCGACGCTGCATCCCCTGGTCTTGCTCCCGCCCTTGAACGCTTCCTGCAATACCTCGCTCAAATGCTGCAACACTTCCGGCTGGATCTCTTCGATCGTGCCCAGCCGCAGGGTCACATCCGCCTGCATGAAGTCCGGGAGATGGGTCAGAATCTGGCTGGCCTGATCCGGGTCGAGGTGCGCCAGAATGACCGCGATCGTCTGCGGATGCTCGACCTTGATCATCTGCGCCACCGTCTTCGGGTCCAACCATTTCAGGGACTCGAGCCCGGGGTACGAGGTATTGGTGAGCGTTTCCAGGATGCGCTCGGCCTTATCGGACCCCAGCGCCTTGGTGAGCACGCTCTTGATATATTCCTTCCCCTCGAAGCCGACGTCGCCGATGGAGGCCGCCGTTTGGAATTCCGCGATGACGGTGGATTCCTCGTCCCGTGAGATGTTCGAGATGGCGGTCATGTGGGAGCCGATCTTGCGGATATCCTTGGGGTCGAGGTGTCGCATGACCTCCGCCGCGGCATCCTCGCCGATCGCCCGCAGCAAAATCGCCGCCTTTTCTTCCCCGCTCAGATTCATCGCCATGGCCGGGCTCATTCAACCGGACTCTTCAACCATTGCTTGACGATCAACGCGGTGGACTTCGGATTGCCCCTGGCCATGTCCACGATCTGAGTCCGCGGCACGCCGCCGATGGACGACTCCAACTGCCCGACCGTCATGGGAAGCGCCGGCGGCATGCCTTGGGGCAAGGCCAACGGGCCCTCGGCCGCCAACATCGGCGCGCTCGGCGGAGCCGTCAGCGTCCCCATCAAGGGGCGGACCACGAACAGCAGGATCAACACGAACAGGACGGCCGCCACGCCGTAGCGCACATAGGGCGCCCAGACGGCCGCGGTCGGCAGCGCCGCCGTGGCGATCGCGCCGGGCCCTTCCTCGATCTCCTCACCCCCGAACGGCACATTGACCACTTCCACTTGGTCCTGCCGTTCCACGGAATACCCCATGGCTTTCTTCACGATCTCTTCGATCTGCTTCATCTCGGCGTCCGCCCGCGGCACATACTTACGCTTGGCGTCGGCCGCGCCGTCTTTGGCCCCCTCGCCGGCGGCCTTCGGCGCCTCGTAGGTCCCGTCCACCAGCACCGCGACGGACAACTTCTTGATCGTGCCCGTCGGTTCGATGATCCGCGACACCGTCCGGCTGATCTCGTAGTTCAGCGTTTCGTTTTTCGTCTGCGTGCTGTTGCTGCTGTTCTGGACCGGCTGCGCCACCTGCCCCGAAGGCACGTTCGACCCGACGCCCGGCACGCCCCCGGCTTGGCCGCTGGTACCGTTGGATTTTTCCTGGTTGCGCTGCTCGCTCCGGACCACCTGGCCGTTGGGATCGAACCGCTCCTCGGTCAGTTCCACCTGCCGGAAATCCAGCACGCTCGACACCCGGACCACCGCCTTGCTCGTCCCCACGATCCGTTCGAGCATGGTCTGGATGCGGGTCTCGATGTCCTTCTCGATCGACCGCTGATACTCCAGTTGCGACCCGGAGAGCCTCGTCGGCCCGTCGGCCGCCGCTTCCGACAACATCCGGCCGTGTCCGTCCACCACGGTCACGTGCTGCGGCTGCAGGCCTTCCACGCTGCTGGCCACAAGGTGCACGACCCCTTGCACCTGCGACTTGCTCAACGCCCCGCTGCGCTTCAACGACAACACCACCGAGGCCCTGGGCTTGTCCTGCTCGGAGCTGAACAGACGGCGCTCCGGCACCGCCAGATGGACTCTGGCCCGTTCCACTTCCGGCATCTGCGCGATCGTTCGCGCCAACTCGCCCTGCAAGGCCCGCCGGTAATTCAGCTTCTGGACGAACTCGGACATGCCCACCGTCGTACGGTCGAAGAGTTCGAAGCCGACGCCGCCGCCGTGCGGCAACCCCTGGCCGGCCAGCTGCAAACGCAGGTCGTGCACCTGCGCGCTGGGCACCAGAATCGACCCGCCGCCGGCTCCCACTTCGTAGGGCACTTTGGTTTCCTTGAGCTTTTCGACGATGGCCCCGGCGTCTTCCTGCGTCAGGTTGGCGAACAACACCTGCATCTCCGGCTGCTGACTCCAGAGCCCCACGGCCACCAGGCCCGCGATTCCCACGGCCAGCGCGAGCAGAATCGTGAACCGTCGCCCCGCCGGCAGTTCGTTGAATTTCCCCAGCATGCCTTACCCCTCCCGCTTCGCGCCCGGCGAGATCAAATCTGCATCCGTTGAATTTCTTCGTACGCGGTCACGATTTTGTTGCGGAGTTGCATCATCAGCTGAAACGAGACGTCGGCCTTTTGCAACGCGATCATGGTCTGGTGCACGTTTTGACTCTCGCCCGTCGCCAGCTTTTCCACGGCCTGCGTGGCCTCCACTTGCACTTCATTCACCTTGGCGATGGCGTCTTTCAACGTGCCCACGAAGCCGGTCGCCGCGGAGCCGGCCGGGCCAACGGCGCCGGCGCCCGGCGCGCCGGGAAGCGGGAGACTGGGTTGAATGCGGATATCGTCCATAGTTCGCCTCCGGCAAGAATTGACGATTGATTCACTGCATCATTGATTCATTGGGCACTTCGACAATCGTCAATGACTCGATGATTCAATTGTCGTTACCGTCCGATATCCAGCGCCCGGTTCCACATGGTCCGGGCCGTACTGATCGTCTGCACGTTGGCTTCATAGGCGCGGGAGGCCGAGATCATGTTGACCATCTCCTCCATCACGTTCACGTTCGGCATCTGCACGAATCCCTGCGCGTCGGCATCCGGATGCTGGGGGTCGTGGATGGCCTTGCCCGGCTTCGGATCTTCGACGATCCGCGACACCCGCACCCCTTGCATCGCCTGCGCATGCGGGTCGGACCCGGCCTTGAACAAGGCGCCGGAAAACTTCGGAACGACCGGGGCGGCCTGGAATACCACATCGCGCCGTTTGTAGGGACCGCCTTGGTCCGTATGCGTGGACTGGGCGTTGGCCAGGTTGCTGGCAATGACGTTCAACCGGTGACGTTGGGCATCCAACGCGGACACGGAGATGGCAATCGTATCGTTGATATCCATCGGTCAACTCCCTTCGGTTGGTCTCGGTGTCGGCGAGGGTTACGCTCCGGCTGAGACCGGCTGCCGGGACGAGGTCTCGGACTCCTGCAACAGACGCCCGCGCCACAGCAGCGGCCGGCTGCGGTCGGGTCCGCCCGCGCGACGCTCGACGGCCACTCGGACGATCCAGCACCCGCCCGTCCGGCCCTGCCGACCGGATCGGACCGCGGGGCTCGACCGGCTCACCCACTCCCACCACTGCGCGCAATCTTCGCAATAGGCCGTCGCCACGCCGCGAGTCTGCGTCGCGGCCAACGTAATGTTCCCGCATTGCGGACATCGCATAGGGCACCTCCACACCGAGCTTGCGTGAACCGCCTGTTTCGATCAGGCGCAGGCGGAGAGTATTGTCCGCCCGTGTCCTTTCCGCTACTGCACGCCTCGAATAGCGTCCATCAACTGCCGGAACCGCATCGACACGATCGTCGCCGCGGCGTTGTAATTGATGGCGTTGTCGCCCAGCTTGGCCATCTCCATGTCAAGGTTGACGGAGTTGGCGTCCAGCGGCAGCTCCGGCGAGGGCAGCTCCACCACCTTGCCATGCACCCGTTCGCCCGTCCGCCCTTGCACACCCATGTGGCGGATATCCGTCGTGGCCAGCGTGGCGCCGGACTTCCCGTGAGTGGCCGCGGCCAACGCGTCGAGAAATTGCAGCTCTTTGGCTCGATATCCCGGTGTTTCTTCGTTGGCGACGTTGGAGGCGATCACGCGATGCCGAGCGGCGCGGAGATCCAGATCCTGCTCCAGCAGCTGCATCGTCTTATCGAAGATCTGCATGCCCGCCTCCCTTCCCCCTTCTGCTCCGCATGTCCTGCAAACCGTATACCCGACTCCCCGCTCAACTCCTCATTCCGTCCTGGCTGCGACAGGAGCCGGTTTGCCTTCTGCCGGACTCCCTCAGACAACCGGGGCCATAGGCAACTCTTGCCTAGCGGCCTCCAGGATTCCAAGCTCGGGAGACGACGAATCCCCCTGCTGCCGGTACTCGCGCAGCTTGTTGCGCAGCGTTCTGATGCTGATGCCGAGCACCTTGGCCGCATGAGTGCGATTCCCGTTCACCTTTGCGAGGGTCTTGAAAATCAGGTCCCGCTCCATTTCCCACAAGGATCCGCCGCTTGGAGTCCCCGTGCCCGCCGTCGGCGCCTGCGCCGCCGGCGGGAGCCCCGAGAGAGCCGCGCCGGTCACCGCCGTCACGGCGCCGACGCCGGCGCTCTGACTCTCGTCAAGCTGGACGTGTTCGGGCTGGATGACGCCGGCGGAAGCCAGCAGCACCGCCCGCTCCACGACGTTCTCGAGTTCCCGGATATTGCCCCTCCACGGGCGCGCGCAGATCTCCTCCGCGGCGGCCTCCGATAAGACGGGCACCGGCAACCCGTTGCGGGTTGCCGCCGCCTCCACGAAATGGCGGGCCAAGACCGGGATGTCCGTCCGGCGTTCCCGGAGCGGAGGCAGCAGGATGGGAAACACGTTCAGCCGGTAATAGAGGTCTTCGCGGAAGCGCCCCTGATCCACCTCGGCTCGGAGAGACCGGTTCGTCGTGGCGATCACCCGGATATCCACATGCACCGGTTCGCGTCCCCCGATCCGGTCCACTTCCCGTTCCTGCAGCACACGGAGCAACTTGGCCTGCAACCCCAGGTCCATCTCGCTGATTTCATCCAGGAGGAGGGTGCCGGTATGGGCCATTTCGAATTTGCCCAACTTCCGGACCAGCGCGCCGGTGAAGGCTCCCCGTTCATGTCCGAAGAGCTCGCTTTCCAGCAGTCCGTCCGGCAACGCCGCGCAATTGACCGCGATAAACGGACGATGGGCGCGGGGACTCCGGCTGTGGATGAACCGGGCCAGCAGTTCCTTGCCGGTCCCGCTCTCCCCGTGGATCAACACCGTGGCCTGACTCATGGCCACCACCTCGGCCATACCCAGCAACCGCACCATGCCCGGATCCTCGGTCAGGATCGAGCGGGCCGGCCACCGTCCGGCCTCTTGCCCGGACGCCGGCTCGGCTCCCGCGTCCCCCAATCTCGCCAACACCCGCTCGAGCGCTTCGGTGGCGAACGGCTTCAGGAGGTAATCGCTGGCCCCGTGCTTCATCGCCTCCACGGCGGTTTCCACCGTGCCATAGGCGGTCATCACCACGACCGCCGTGTTCGGCGACCGCTTCTTGATTTCCTTGAGGACGTCGATCCCGTTCAACCGCGGCATCTTCATGTCGGTGAGCACCAGCCATGGCTTGCACTGCGAAAGCTGTTCGATCGCCTCCCGGCCGTCGGTGGCCTGGGACACGCCGAACCCGTTGCGACGCAACGACTCCGTTAACGCCAGCCGCATCGACGGTTCGTCGTCCACGACCAACACCGACCGGGCCTCTCGGCCCCCCGCACCGGCGCGTTGCGTTGACATCCCTAACATGGTGCCTCCTCTTGAAAGATGAAAACCGTCACCGCTCAACCGTCAGCGTCTTCTCCGAAACCGACCGCCGAACGTTGATGGCCGACGGCTCTGCGTGCTCCGGCTGCGGCAGAATGACCGTGAACGTGCTGCCGCGTCCGACCTCGCTGTCCACTTCCACCCGTCCACGATGTCCTTCGACGATGGCATGCACGATCGCCAGCCCCAGCCCGGTTCCCTCTTCCCTGGTCGTGAAGAAGGGATCGAAGAGCCGCGAGCGGTGGTCGGACTGGATCCCGGCTCCCGTGTCCGACACGGACAGGCGCGCGACCGGCTGCCCGCTCGCCGCCTCATGGTCCCGGCCGGCCTTCAGCGTCAGCGCGCCCCCGCCCGGCATGGCCTGCGCGGCATTGAGGATGAGGTTGACCAACACTTGCTTGAGCTGTCCGTCGTCGCACCAGAGGGCCGGAACCGCCGGGGCGAGCTGGACCCGAACCGTGATGTTCCCTCGGACGGTGGCATGTTTCGCCAGCGCCAGTGCGTCCTGGACCAGCAGATCCGTCCGATGCCAGCCGGCGTTCGGGCAATTCGGCTTGGTGCAGACGAGCAGGTTGGACAGCAGCCGGTCCATCGCCTCGACCGCCTTGGAGATATGCTCGGCATATCGGCGGCGCTCCGGATCGTCCCGCAGATCCCGTCGCAGCATGGAGGCGAAAAGTTCCACGCTGCCGAGCGGGTTTCGAATTTCGTGCGCGATTCGCCCCACCATTTCGCCCATCGAGGCCAGCCGGTCCCTTCGCTGCAACCGCTCCTCGAGGCGTCGCACCGCCGAAATATCGTGCAGGAGCAGGATCGTGCCGGCCGACTCGCCCGCGTTGTTCCGCAACACGGCCCGCGACAGGGACAGGGGGATGCCGTTCGGGGCGATCGGATACCCGCCGCCGTCGGGAAGATAGTCCGACAGCACCGACGCGATCGGGCGGCCGAGCAGCCGATTGCGCGAAATCCCCAACAGCATCTCCGCGGAGCGGTTGCAGCGGATCACCGCCCCGGCGCCATCGGCCACGATCACGCCGGTCGTGAGGGATTCGAGGATCGCCGAGAGATGGCTGCGCATCTCCTCGTTTTCTTTCAGATTGAGGCGTAGCGCTTCATTGCTGGCCGCCAGCTCCAGGTCCATCCGCTCCAGCCGCGCGGTCAGGGTTTGGTAGGATTCTTGAAGCGTCGTCGCCGCCTGATCGAAACTCCGGAAGGCATCCTGCAAGAGATCCAGTTCGCACGCGCCGGCCGGGCTCGGTTGCGCCATCTTACGATCCTCCCGTCTTCGTCGCCGCCAGATCGGCCTGCATCGAGGCGGCCAGGCGGGCGAGCAGTTCATCGGTCGTCAGCCGATTCAAGTCCTTGAGCAACTGACGCGCCGCAGGCCGGTGGTCCTGCGCGCGCCAGACCCTCGCCAACTGAATCCTGATCCAGTCGGTCTGGGCGGCGTCGGGCGACGCGCGCAAGGCCTGCCAGTACCGCGTGACGGCGTCGTCATAGCGCCGGGACGCTTGCAGCAAGTCCGCATACTGGATGAGCGCGGCCACCCCGGTCGGCCGGGCGAGTATGCCCGTCCGCTCGACCTCCGCGTAAAGACGCAGCGCTCCGTCGGACTGACCGGTGTCCGCCAGCGCCTGGGCCAGCATCATCCGGGCTTCCTCGCGGGCCGGATGGGCCGGAAACAGCGTGAGCCAGCGGCGGAGAATGCGCACCACCGTCTCGTCGTTCCGAAGCCCGCGATGGACCTGCGCGAGCTGCAGCATGGCGTCGGCCTTCCAGCGGCCCAAGGGATATTGCAATCGGTACCGTTCGAAGACCTGGCGGGCCGCAGCCCAATCGTCCTGATCCAGATACGCCTGCCCCAGGTGAAACAAGGCCTCCTCCCGAGTCGGCCCCTCGGAAGACACGCGGAGCAAATACTGGAAGAGGCGCACCGACTCGGCCGTGAACCCGATCCGGCGGTAGACTGTGGCCGCCTGCAAGACGGTCTCCTGATCGGCGAAGATCTGCTCGTCGCTCCCCCACAGCTGATAAAACAACGTCACCGCCTGCAGGTCGTTGGCCTGCTTGAGCGCATCGCGGAGTTGGGGTATGAGCAGCGCCGAGAGTCGCTGCCCGGCCGTCGTCGGCCATGGATCATCCGGCACACGCCCCGCCCGCAGCACCAACTCGCGGTACGCGGCAAGCGCGCGCGGCATGTCCGGCACCGCCTCGTAATGTTCGCCGAGGCGAAAGAGCGCCTCGCTCCCGCTCGTGTCGTCCGCCTCCGCGTCCGCCACATTCCGGAGGGCCTTGCCGCGCTGGGTCGCGTCCAGGTTCGGCGTCGGCCCGTCGCGAAAGAGCGCCGCCACGGTGGACCGGATCAGATGCGGGGCATCGCCGGTCGCCTGCTCCAGTCCTAATTCCGCCAGACGCACACGCCCGAGTCCCGCTCCTTGCGTGTCGGGATACCGCGTGATCGCCTCCGCATAGAACCGGGCCGCACGGGCGGAAGCCCCCTCGTGATGGAAGACATCCCCGATCTCCACGAGCGCGAGGGGAGCCTGCTCCGACCGGGGATAGAGATTGTAGAACAGCAAGGACCAGCGGCGAACCAAGTCCCACCGCCCGGTCCGCCTGGCATTGTCGATCGCGCGCAAAAAGGACTGTGGCCTCCCTTTGAGGAACTCCGCCCACTGCCGCTCGACGGCTTCAAAGACCGGCTGAGCGGACTGAAACTGTTGCTCGGCATGCAGCAGGTCCGCGAGCGCGAGCATGCTATAGCGGCGAATGTCGTCGTCCGCCGTCTGCCCGATGAGCCGCTTGAGAATGCGTTCGGCCTCGGGCCATCGACGTTCAGCCGCATAGGTCGCGGCCAGCCCCAGCCAGGCACGATCCGCATCCGCTCCCGCAGAAATGACGGCCGCACCCTGCTCGTACGCGGCCTGCGCCTCGACCCACATGTTCAGGCCGACATACAGGTCGCCGACGCGCCAGTAGGCGCGCTCGGCATTGGAGGTTTGGGGAAAGTCTCTGATAATACGGCGATAGGCATCGATCGCGGCTTGGCCGCGCTGCGCAGTCGAGTCTCCCAAGACCAACAGCTCCGCCAGGAATGCCCGGGCCTCGTCCGTGAAAGGCCCATCGGGGTTCTGCTCAAGAAGCTGACGAAAAGAGGCTTCCGCCTCGGGCCAAGCCTTCCGTGCATACGCCACCAACCCCTGCACAAACAATGAGTTGACCGGCCCATCCGGAGAACGATCATATCTGGGCCCGGCATCAGGAAGGTCGGGAAACCAGGGTGCCAGCGGCAACGGCCCCGCCACGGCAGATCCGCCGCCCCCGTCCGGTTGCGCTCCCTGCTGCTGCGGTTGGGGCGAGGGGGCATCCGTCTGCGGCTGCGCCGCCGCAACCGCAGGCTTTACTGGATCGTGCGCGGCCGGCTCGGTCGCGGCCCCCGATCCAAATGACGGCGAGGCGCCGGGAGTTCCGAGCAGCGCCAGCGCGATCCCAATATGGATGAGCAAGGGATGACGTTCCACAGATTCCAGGTTCAGCAACTTTTGTGCCGCTGAGCTTGGATGGATGCGCTATAAAAAAATCAGCGGGATTGAGAGGTTAGGAACAAGGAATGAGCGCGCAGGGGATCGATCGAGCGGAAAGAGTCAAATCAACGAACGGGATCGAATCTCGACAGTCAATCAGTTGACGAATAAGACGAGGCAAGGGAGCCGCGCTCGGGAACCGGCACCCCTGAGACTTTCGCCTCAAGCCCTTTGCGTTTCAGCTTTTCAACCAGCGTCGTCCGGTTGAGACGCAGGAGTTGCGCGGCCTTACTGGTCACTCCATTGGTCTGTCTCAAGGCCTCCAAAATCAACCGGTTCTCGTACTGCTCCAGCTCTTTCACCAAATCCACACCGGATCCGTTGAAGTCCACCGGCCCCTCCACCGGTCTGGGGCCGGACGGCACAGGCCGGGCCGCACGGATCTTCTCCGGAAGGTCCGCCACCGTGAGCGTGCCGGTTCGTTTCAGGATCACAAGCCGCTCGATCAGGTTTTCCAATTCCCGGATATTGCCCGGCCATCCATATTGCGACAAGGCGTCCACCGCGGCCCCGTCCATGTCTCGCACGCTGGTGCCTTTGGCTTCGTTGAACTGTCGCAGGAAATGATTGATCAGGAGAGGGACGTCGGTTTGTCGGGTACGCAAGGGCGGCATCATCACGGGAATGACATTCAACCGATAGTAGAGGTCCTGCCGAAAGCGCTTCTCCTGCACCGCCAGCTCCAGGTCCTGATTGGTGGCGGAGATGATGCGCACGTCCACACGAACCGTCTTGCTCCCGCCGACTCGCTCGAATGCCCGTTCCTGCAATGCACGCAGCAGCTTCACCTGCAAAGGCGGGCTCATCTCCCCCACTTCGTCGAGAAAGAGCGTCCCGCCGTGCGCCAGCTCAAACCGTCCCATCCGGGTGGCAATCGCGCCGCTAAAGGCGCCTTTTTCATGCCCGAACAGTTCCGATTCGAGCAGGTTCTCGGGAATGGCCCCGCAATTGATGGGCACGAACGGACGGTCCCGCCGCAGGCTGTTGTAATGGAGCATGCGGGCAACCAATTCCTTACCCGTCCCGCTTTCCCCCTGGATCAAGACGGTGCTGTCGCTGTCCGCCACTTTATCAATAAAATCGTGGAGCTCGCGCATGGGCTCGCTGGTGCCGACCATGGACTGGGAGCGATATTTTTCCCGGACCGCCTTTCTCAGTAAAAAATTCTCCTGGCGAAGTTGCTGAAATTCCAAGGCCTTACGAATGGCCAATGAAACGACGTCAAATTGGATAGGCTTGGTAATGAAATCGTAAGCCCCGGCTTTCATGGCTTTGACTGCCTGTTCGATCGTTCCAAACCCGGTCATGACAATACAACTGATCTGGGCATTGACCTGCATCACCCGTTCCAAGATTTCCAACCCATCCATGCCCTGCAGCCGAAGATCGGTCAGCACGACCTGAGTCGGTTCACTCTTGACCGCTTGGACGGCGGCTTGGCCATCCGCTACGGCCGTGACCTGATAACCTTCCTCCACTAGAAAATCACGAAGAGTCTCGCGAACCGCTGATTCGTCATCCACAATCACAATGTGCGCATGGTTCATGAGATCCCCTCTTCCTTCGTCAAAAAAGTACAAGGGCATGCGGGACCGTCAACAGCTTGACGACCCATGATCGATTGACGTTCGTTGTTATCTGTCGATGCATGGAGATCATCTGATCCGGCTCCAACGGCGAGGCTCAACGGCTGTCCGAACGCCCTCTTGGAAAATCGTACGCTTCTGCGTTCCGGCAAACTGCCGACATGTGAACAACCCGATGCGAAGAAAAATCGTTGGCATGATGCCTTGCTCGTTTATGCCCGTCAAGAGTCTTTTTTGAGGTCCAGCAGAGCTGCAGGTGTCATGCCTGAGCGTGTGAGTACTTGTCCTTCGTCCCTTCTCTTAACCGTCCTCTGATCTTGTGTTTCGTGCCTTGATTTCCAATATCAATTCTTCTTCTGAAGTCACAAGTAGTTGTGGTGTCCAAACAAAACCAGATTGCATGATCCCAAGGTAAGACCACCGTTGGCGCTTGAGACATCAACAAGAAATTAACACTTACCCACACAATCCACTGCGTCAATAATTTAACAATGGAACATTGCCGACCGGTGATGGGACAGTCGCAGAAGGAGGCGGCGAACAATCGCTTGGGTAGACGGGGGCTTAAGGAGAACTCTCTCCGGAAGAGGAAAGCGGACGTGATGCGCCTTGTCGTTCGGACAATCCTACTGCACCAATCATATTGAGTGCCGGCACATCCTTGATCAGTCGGAACTGGATACGAAGCTTGAGCGTACCTTGCTCTCGACCGCTTTTGGTTTCAGGGGGTTGCGGTTGAGTGGCCTGAACCGTCCCTTCTTTGGATCGCGCCGACCCATCGGCGGGGCTGGTCGCTGCCCACCGTTGAGCGGCTTGCCTGACCGATGCGACAGCTACCCGGTCAAACTCCGCGTCCCCCGAGGGTTTGGCCAGCCGAGGCCCTTCCAAAAGGCTAGGGCTGCCTCGGTCCACCATCGCCGTGACGACCGCGGTCCGCTCGTTGCTGGGCAAGTAGCCGCGCCCCCATCCACGCTCCGTGACAGGTGGGCTCCAGGCCTGCTCCAACTCCCCCCGGAGGACCTGGACATTGACCACGTCCGACTCCGGTGCCGATGAGCCAGGTCTGGGACGGTTCCGGCCCGAATCCGGCTTTCCCTCGTCCGGATCGGACACTTCCAGCCGCAATGTCGCACGTTCGCGCGGGACGGCATCCACCGTCACCTTCGCCCCGCGCACCCCCGCGACTTGTTCGGGCGTCAGCCCCGCGAACACCGCTTCGGACGCCAACACCAACCCATTGTTGATCTGCACGCGCTGTTCATCCAGCGGTGCGACCCAGGTTGCCAATTGCCACTTCTGCCAGTTTGAGTAGATGGCAATGGTCCGCCCGTCCGTGGAGAGGAGGCGGAGATAGATGCGACGTGGAACCGCGAGTTGCTTCGCAAACTCGCGGTTGAGGTCCGGGCGAGCGGACAACTGGACGTCCATCGCGGCCTCATCGGCAGCGTCGGATTGCCCACCCGACTTGCGCCGAATCGTCCCCCCCAATGTCTGGACGGATTCGGCGACCGCCTCCACGGCGGACGCCGCCAACCGGAAACGGACGGGCATCCGCAGCGTTACCGAACCGTCGGCAGCCAACTCCGACTTGGCCGGCGCGATATCGGCATCCAGGCCCGCTCCGGTCAACCGCTCAACCAGGCGGCCGACGACCAGCCGGTCCCCGCCGATGGAGACACCGGCCGGTCCTGTTTTCAACAAATCGGCTCCGGAGAGATTCTTCACCGTCTTGGAATAGTTCGCCTTGGCGGCCGGATGAGAAGGATCGGCGGCCATGGCCCGTTCGAATTCCTCCAATGCCTGAAACATTTTCCCTTCCCGACTGAGCTGCTCCCCTGCGTCGTTCGCCTTGGCCGCCTGCACGAGGCCCCGACCCGCCTCGCCTTCCGCCACGACCCGGTGGGCTCCGCCGGAAGGCACCAGTTCGACCACCTTCTCCACCAAATGCCTGGCCGTCGAGGAGACATCGTTCATCGGCCCTTGGGCGCTGGCCGTGCCCAGAATCGTTCCCTGTTCGACGCCGAGCAACTGGGCGTCAATGCGCAGGAATCCGTCCACCACGCTGACACTGCCGGTCACCAGCACCGTCGCGCCTGCCATACGGCCGACCCGCACCGCCGAGTCGTCCGCGACGCGGCCGGACAGTTGAAAGGCCTGTTCGCGAAAGACCTCTTCGAGCCGCTCGCGCTGCACCACCACCAACGAGGGATTGCGGGCAAACTCCGCCACAAGCATATCCACCATCCCCTTGCGCAACCACGCCAGGTCCGGCACCCTGGTCCGGTCTTCGAAGTACAGCACGGACAGGACCAACGATGAGGGAAACCGGGCGCCGGCCGAGGCCATAGCCGTGGAGGAGACGGCGACTGATTGGACCTTGCTTTCCCCGCCGGACGCCGACGGGACGGGCGGCGCGGATCGCGCCGTGCAGGATACCTGACTCAGCGCCGCCACAAAAACCAGCGCAGGGCCGACGATCTTCATCGCCCCGCCTCCTTCCCGTCTGGCCCGTGCGCCGGATGATCCGCTTTCCATTGTTCGTTCAACCCGTAGAGGAAAAAGAGGATTTCAGCCACAGCCTGGTACAATTCCGGTGGAATGCATTGCTCCAGGTCCAACTGCATGAGCAATTCGACAAGATCCCGATCTTCTTTGATGGGGACCCCGGCCCGTCGCGCCTCACGAATAATCTGTTCGGCCAGCTCCCCACGGCCCTGGGCTGTCACCCGCGGCGCGGGCCGCGCGGATGGCGCATATTCCAGTGCAACCGCAGACTTACGTCGAGGCTGGGACATGGCTCCCCGCTTCATCGCACAAAAAGTTAGGCACGCCGGCTCACCAGGCTGACACGCGGGACCGCCCTGGCGCGCACATCATCCCCCCGCATCTGTTGCGGTTCGCCCAGGTCGGTTGCCAGCACCTCCACCTGATAGCCCTTGGCGGACAACGAACTGTCCAACGCCGGCAGATATCCAGCCACCCGCTGCCGCACATCCGTTTGGTCCAGCAAGAATCGCGCCGAGAGTCGCTTGCCGGTCAGCGCCGTATCCACCCGAACCGGGCCAAGACCATCTAAGGTGAGCAGCGTCACGACATGGCAGGTGCGCGGGGCCTCCTGATGTTGCCCCCCGCTGGATGTCCGCTCGTCCACATAGACCCGCACCTGACCGCCGCCGGCCAAAGGAAGCTCGAAGGGGATCGGCTGGCCCGTCTGCGCGTTCAGCAGGGCCAAGGCTTGGGTCCGTTCGATCAGTGTCAGCACCTGCTGCGCATCACGAATCCAGCCGCCCTTCTCTGATGCTTCCGGTCCGCTTTGCCCCAAGGCGGATGGCGCATCCGTTGGCTCGGCCGACTCCTCTTCTGGTGCAGCGGCTGGGGTAACCGCTCCGGCTTTGACAGGGGGGATAGCTCTGGCAGCCAAGGCACCCGGTCCCGCCTTTGCCGGCCGACCTTGATTGTCCACCTGCACAGCCCCCTCTCCATGAGAAGGAGGCGGCTGTGCCTCGGAACTTGGCCCTGCCCCCGCTCCTATTTGTTCCGGAATGTCCCTCGCCTGGCTCGACTGAGCCTGAACCGGCGCATGACCGGCAGAGGGTTCGACTTGTCGGGCCGGCATCGGCTGAACGGGTGGCAGCTTTATGGGCGGCAGCTTTGTCGTGGCTATAAGCATCTGAGCCTGAGAAGCGCCTTCTGCCTCGGCTTGGAGCGGCACAACGACGCGTCCCTCCGAGCGAACCACCGCTTGCTCCGACGATAGAGGCGCCGCTCCTGCCGGTTCTTGCGGAGCGGCGCCGCCGGAGGAAAGACTCGTCGCACGGTTTCGGACCAGTGCCACATCGTAGAGAGGAGAAGCCGCCACCGCCGCGGGCAGCATCGGGCTCACCGATGGCTCAGGCGAATTGGCGGCAACCAAAGGCGGACGTTCCTCACGCCCGTCCGCCGTCATCTCCGTAAGTAAGGCGAGGAGCAACGCCTTGAGGTTCGGCGCCTGCCCCTGCCCCGCAAGCGTGCCGGTCTTGCTCCATTCGGAGAGAAGCGCTTGTTCATGCTGAACGCCCAACGCCAACAACGCCCCGCGGATGCGCTCGCCCGTGATCGGCGCGTCAAGTTGGTCCGGAGCCAACAGAATAGTTTGCACGAGGGTTTCAAACCGGGTAACCGTCTGAGGCGCGAGAGCGCCCCGCTCGGCCGCAGCCGACAACGAAGCAGTCAATGCGGCCAGGCCGGACGCGAGCGGTTGATCCGCCGGCAGGAGCGTTTTCAGAAGCGCCATCGCCGATGGAGCGCCGCCAAGCCCTCCCGGTCTGCTTGCGGCCGGCGGATCGGCGGCATCGGTTCCGATCGGAATCGCGGACGAGGCTTCTTGAGGCCGATCCAGCCGCAAGAGGACTTGCCCGTCCTTCAGCTCGACATGAGCCTCCACCACCGTCCCCGCCGGCAGCGGCCCCACCAAAGAGGCAGCGCTGAGCGTGGCGCCCTTGATCACGAGCAGCAACGAGCCATCGTCCTGCATGTTCAGGACGGTGGCCCGAATGGCTTCGCCTGGTATCAGTAACGATTCCAGGTTCGGTTGGCCGTCGAGCCGAACGGGCGCGGAAAGGATGAACGACGGTTGCAGAGGGAATGGGACCATGATCCTACAGGCCGTGAGGTGCCATGACGGTATCGGCCGATCGACCGAAAAACTTGAACGGAGGAAATAGGATTTAAGCAGGTCTATGAATGGTGGGGCCGGAACAAAAACCGGAACGGACGGGTCGAGACCAGACCGTTAGTTCTTGGCGTCGCCCAACGGGCCTCCAAGCACCTTCGCTTGCCAATCGGCCAGGGCATGGACCAATTCATGGGCCAAGTCGGCCCGCCGCTTTTTGATCGGTCGGGACTTGTCCAGATAAATCGTCTGGTCCTCGACCACCCAACTCGCCATCACGCCATTTCCCAAATGCTCTTCGAGTTCCTTTCGAGGAACCTGCTTGATCATCACCCGGTAGCCGAAGGGCAAATCCACGTGTTCGGGGATGGGGTGCCGTTTAAGCGAGCGCAGCATCGAGGTTCATCGTCCTTCTGAGACAACGCCGGTACGGCGGTAAGATTCAATCCAAACTCCCTATGCGTTGATTGTTGCCGTACCGGACTTAAGAGTCAAGGGCATGCTAAGTCGCTGTTTTTGTTCGACCGAATCAGCTCGACGCAGCGCCACCCTCTGCTAACCGAACGCTGATTTCCATACGAGAACGGGCAAGGCAAGCCCTTACACAGGAGGGAAGAGGAAACGACCACTTTCCCTAACTACACGGAATGTGGTGCCTGAGCCCGGACTCGAACCGGGATGGGCCTTGCGGCCCAAGGGATTTACGATCGAGACACGCCATGAACTGTTGCAAGCCTTTTAGCCCACGCCCCTGCAAACAGCTGGGTGTGCCTACGATCACGCAAGAACTACCAGCTCTGCTTGTCCCGCGCTGGTTGCAGAATAGTCCGTGAACGCTGACCGGTGGGCTTGCTTTTTGTGTTCCATGACTATATGACTATGGATAGTCATAGCTATATCTGTATCCATTTGAGGGAACGATATGAAAACTATCCAAATGACCCTTGACGACGACTTGGTCAGCTCGGTTGATAGGGCGGCCAAACGACTGAAGACGAGTCGCTCCGCCTTCACGAGGAATGCCTTGCGCTCAGAACTGGCAAGGATCCGCATGCAGGAGCTTGAGCGAAAACACAAGGAAGGATATAGCAAGAGGCCCCCGAAGAAAGGTGAATTCGACGCCTGGGAACATGAACAGGCTTGGGGCGACTGATGCGCCGCGGGGAAGTACGGTGGTACAAATTCTCTCATCCGGACAAGCGCCGACCCGTTGTCATCTTGACACGAGATTCAGCCCTGGCTTTTCTTGGGGAAGTGACCGTCGCACCCGTGACCGGGACGATTCGGGATATCCCCTCCGAAGTGCCTCTCGGGAAAACAGACGGCATGCCGCAAGCCTGCGCGGTGAATCTGGATCATATTCAGACCGTATCCAAAGGAAAGCTCGGAGCCCTGATCACGACGTTGACCACCGACCGGATGTCCCAGGTGCGTCACGCCCTTCGTTTCGCACTTGCATTGTAACGACATGACCGCACGGACGGCATCCATGGAAAGCCGCATGCGAACGCTCAAAGAGTATCAGTACCGGGAGTCCGGGCTCGGCAACGTCTACCTGCAACACATCGCCACCTATCAGTGCGAGTGCGGGGAAAAGCTCGTGCAGATCCCGGCCATTGACCGCTTGCACGATGCCATCGCCTATCAGCTTCTGAAAAAGCCCTCACTCCTCACCGGCCCTGAATTTCGCTTTCTCCGAAAGTGGGTCGGTCTGACTGCCAGCCAGCTAGCGGCATTGCTCGGCGTCAAGACGCGGATTTCCGTGTCTCGCTGGGAAAACGGCAAGGCAAGCCCTTACTGCCTCCACTGACCATGCCATGCGTTTGCTCGTGATGCGCCTCAAGGAGGAAGCCTCTCCAAAATAACACGGGCGTCTGTTCAACCTACTTGGTGCCCGGCTTTCGGGTTTTTGCCCGATCTCACCCCTCCCGCAACTTGTCCGAACTATGAGAGAGGTACGGTCAAGTTCGAGTGGTCGTATCCATTTCATCCCAAAAAACGGAGCGGCAAATCGGGAAATCGAGGTGTCCCGCGCGCATGATTCTTCATGGGGCATGTCGGCCGCTCCGATCCGTGGGCGAACCGGTGGACCGTTAAGTCTGCCGCCGTCCCGTCCGATGAGAGGATGACGATAGTATTGAGACAGACTGCGGGGCCTGCCCCATGGCCGGGCCATCCAGGCGGAATTCATGGAGCACTCAGCATGTCGAACCTGACGATGGAGGAGCCAACTGACGCGTCATTGCAAGGCATCATCCTGCCGCCCATGCCCGCGACGCTGACGGGCATCAACGGTGAGCGCGCCAAGGCCGAGCCCCGTCTGAGCGAGATCGCCCGTCTGATCGAGCGCGATATCAGTGTCGCGGGGGCCGTGATCAAAGCCGTCAATTCGCCGCTCTTTGGCCTCCGGCGAAAGCTGGAATCCATCGAGCAGGCGGTGTTTTTGCTGGGGCTCGATAATGTAGTGAATCTCGTGACCGCGCTGTCGCTGCGGTCCGCGATGCAGGCGGCAAAGTTTCCCGCCTTGGACCGGTTTTTTGACTCAGCCCAACAGGTGGCCCTCATCATGTCGTCGCTGGCCGGAGAACTGTGTGCCATGCCGCCCGGACAGGCCTACCTGCTGGGCTTGTTCCATGATTGCGGCATGCCGTTACTGCATCAGAAATATCCGGATTATCAGAAGATCATGCAGACGGCTAAGACGACCCTCAATCGATCGATCACAACCGTTGAAGACGAACACCTCGGCACTGACCATGCACTTGTAGGGTATTTCGTCGGCCGGAGTTGGAAGCTGCCCAATGCCATCTGCCTCAGCATCCGCTTTCATCATCACGCCTACGATCTGTTGGAAGCGAGCAAGCGGACGACGCAGCGGGGCGAGGACATCGACGCCCTCACGAACGCAGTCGCGCTTCTGGCGATGGCGGAAATCATCAATTATCGTCTCGGCTACCGGGAGGAATACCATGACTGGGACGTGGCCGGGCCGTCGGTCCTCGCCCACTTTGAGTTAACGCCACAGGCCTTTGAACTTCTGGAGAAGGACACCTGCGAGAAACTCGCCGAGGCGTGAGCGCCATCGGATTCAACAATGTCGGAGGCCTGCTTGGAGACGACAACCGATCGTCCTATTTCGTCCAGCACTTCTTGCACGAAGAGCTTCCCAGCATCCACGTGGTGCATCCTGCCGACCACCGCGCGACTGAGTTCCTTTGCGGGCTTCCATTGACTTGACTGGTCCTCGCGGTTGAACTATTGTTCCGTTATGTTCTTGCGTCCCCGAAGCCCAGGCCTTCGACTGATGACACGGGGCTTGCTGGCCCTGTGGTTATTTTTGGGGTGCGTGGAACTGGCCGAGCAGCTCCATTTTGTCCCAGAAGCATCGGACGCCAATCCCGCTGCGCCCGATATGGACCAGGAGGCGCTGACACAGCTTGCCTCGGGGCTCAAATCGGACGTTCCGAGCCTCTCTTCTCCCGGCTGCGCGGCGCGTGCCACATTGGCCACCTCCCCCTGCTCCTCC
>JAGWTI010000045.1 GCA_028876065.1 Nitrospirota bacterium | reverse complement strand
CGGAGCAAAATCGGCCAGAAAGAAATAGGTCTCCGAGGGGTAGGTGGTTGCTCCGAGTTTCTCAAGTTCCGTCGCGAGGCCCTGCGCCCACCCGCGCAGCGCGATGGCCCGTTCCTTGATCTTGTCCTCGTTCCGAAGGGTGGCGATGGCCGCCGCTTCGCTCGGTCTGGCCAAAGGATAGGCGTCGTTATGGCTGTTCAGATCGTCCGCCAAGGCTTCGGGCAGGATCGCGTAGCCGACGCGGAAGCCGGCGAGGCTGTGCGCTTTGGAGAGCGTGCGCGTGACAAGCAGGTTGCGATAGCGAGGCACCCAGGATGCTACCGATTCGCCGGCCAGGCCGATGAAGGCCTCGTCCACGAGGAACCGTGTGTCAGGGTAACGCGCGAGCAGGTCTGGGAGTGGCCTCATGTTGAAGGTGCCCCCGTTGGGATTGTTGGGGTTCACAATCACGACGAGCGTCGTACCAGCCGGGACTTCGAGCGCCGCCAGATCGAACGCAAAATCTTTCTCAGGGGAAAGGCGCGTCTCCGTAGACGATTCAGCGATTTCCGGGAAGAGGGCATAGGTTGGCGTCAGGAGATGGACCCGCTTCCCGATCCGAGCAAAGAGCTGGCGCAGAATCAGCTCCGAACCCGCGTTGATATGGATCAGCCGCTCGGGAACGCCGAGTTGTTCGCCGATCAGGCGGCGGAGGGGCGCCGAGTAGGGCTCCGTATAATAATTGCTCCTCGCCAGCTCGTCCTGCGCGGCGGCAACGGCTTCATCGAGCGGCGGCAGGGGGTTCTCGCAGAGCAGCATCTTGATGCCTTCGAAGGTGCCGCCCCCTTTTTCGAGAATCGACGTCATGAGACACCTCGCTTCCTCCGCCGTCTTTGACCAAGTTGCCGTTCGGACGCGGGCTCACTTCTTCGTCCGGACCCTTGCCCCCCGTCGCCACCTCTGGCGACGCATCGTTCAAAAGCCGGAAGATGATCGTTGCGCGACGCGTGCTGCAAACGCAGAAAAACCGCACGGACGTCAGGCGCCTTCGTCTCGCGCAGGAACCGATCGTACATCGCGATATTGTCGAGTTCCCCTTGGACACCGGCTCGACAGGCTTCCAGAAGTGAGGAGGGGGGCTCAAGCGTCTTCGCCCAATTGTCGGGCGGAAGCGGGATGGCGTGACGGGCGCAGAGCGCCTCGATCGCCCCGGCGTGGGTGTCTTCGGCCTGCACAACGTTGATGAACGGCCTCACCTCGCCGAATGTCTTGATCACCAGCCGATAGAAGGCGCGCGCCTTGTATTCATCGTCCAGGGCTTCGAGCACCATGGCCGTGGTCTTGTCGTCAAGCATATCCTACTCCGCGAACCGCGAGGTATAGTTCGAGCCTTCGCGAATCTTGTCACGAATCGTGCGCCCCAACGTGAAGGCGCAAGTCTCGACCGGCCACCGTGCGGCCGAGATCAGGGCATGGTCCGTCTGGGCAGGCACAGCGATGGTCATGAAGTAGGCGTGGGTGCTCCCTGGAGCGGACACGCCTGGCAGTAAGCCGGACATCTCGCACCTCTCTCCCACGTGGTGTCAGAACGCGACGCTCCGGTCCCGTTCGGCGACGGCTTTGATGTAATCCGGCATGCCCTTGATCGTCGCGCCGGCTACCAAGTCGGCGCCGCCGATCTGACGCGCCACGGCGCAGGCCCCGCAGACCCAGATGGGAATGTTCGCCGTCTGCATGGAGACCAGGAGATCCTTGAGCGGGGTCAGGTTCACCCCCGTGACATGGTCGGCCGTGCCCTTCCGGCCCAGCGTGACCGCTTCGTTCCACAGCCATAAGATGACATCGTGCCCTTGCTCCTTCGCCACTTTCGCCGCCATGAACGGCAGCGTGGCCATCGTGGGGTCGTCGGTGCCTCGGCTGCCGGAAATGATAAACGTCGCCATGATCGACTCCTTGAAGAAGCTGTCAGCGTTCAGCCATCAGCTCCTTGCTGACTGCTGAAGGCTGATGGCTCATTTTGCGAGAGACCGAATGTAGTGAATGAGCTGCCAGACCTGGTCGTCCGGCAATCCGGCGAAGGACATCATCCCCGTGCCAGGCGAGCCGTTCTTGATGATCCAGAACAGTTGCCCGTCCGGAAGGTCCTTCATCGTCTTGCCGCAGGTGAAGTTGCGCGGCGGCGGGATCAGCGCCGCGCCCATGAATCCCTGCCCGTTCCCCTCGTTGCCGTGACACATGGCGCAGGCCACCGGCTGGGCGGTTTGGAGGAACAGGGTTTTGCCCGCGTTGATGGTGCCGGCTGAGGCCGGAAGCGGATTGGTTTTTGCCAGGAACTCCTCCGGCGCCTTGACGGTCTTGCGGGGTTGCGGGCAGACCCCGGACGGGCCGCCGCCCGGCGCAGCCTGAGCCACCTGCGGCCCGCCTTTGAACGTGACCTTCAGATAGGCCATCACGTCGGCCACGCCCTGCTGCCCGATGGTCAGTCCCCAGTAGGGCATGTTCGGCGACTTGCCCATCGCCGCGCCCCCATGGTTGATCACGTTGTACAAATAGTCGATCGGCACCTTGTCGAAGGGAATGTTGGTATGGATCGCCGGTTTCGGTTCCAGACCGGACGCGGCCGGACCGTCGCCTTTTCCGGTCGCGCCGTGGCATTGCGAACAATATTCCTTGTAGATGACCTTGCCTCGGTCCACGCTGGCCATCCCGAACTCCGGACTCGTCCAGGGTTCGTAATACGCGAAGTCTTTCACGCCCTGCACCATGAGGAATCCGATCACGGCGCGCAGCTGCGGCTCCGTCGCGTCCGCCAGAAACTCCCCGCTGTGCGGCGTGAAATCTTGCGGATTCTGTCCGAAACGGAAGAGCCAATCCTGGTTGTAGCGCTGGCCGGCCGCGACGAGCGAGGCGCTTTGCGGCCCGCCGATGATCTTCCCGTTCTCTTCGATCACGTGGCAGCCGAGGCAGGCATGCGCCTTGTAAGCCATGCCGCCGAACGAGGCCTCGAACTTGGTGATTTTCGAGACGTCGAACGCGCCGACTTTCACGCGCGGGTCTTTGTTGTGCTGGTCGAAGTAATCGGCGATGGCCTCCGCCTCCGCCTGCGTCACCGTCGGATGCTTGGTCGGCGTCTGGTCCAGGTCCCAACGATAGCCCTTGGCGTAGAGCGGCGCCTCCTTGCCCGTCAGCCATCGGATCAACCAGGGCCGTTGATACTTGCTGCCGGCCCACATCAAGTCCGGCGCTTTCAGATTGAACCGGGATTCGGGCTGGCCCTCGAATCGGTGGCACTGAACGCAGGCATTCTGTACCAGGTCCTTCGCCCGCTGTTGGTCGCCGCCGAACAGCGGCTTCGGAAAGAGTCCCAGGACGATGCCTACGAACAGCACCAGGCTCAGGGCTATGGCTCTGCTGGTCTTCATCATTCTCCCTCCCACAATCACACGTGCGTATCTGCTAGTCCCGAAGCGTGTTCAACCAGGCATGAATGTCCGCGATCTCTTGGGGTCGCAGCACGGCTCCCCAGGGCGGCATGGCGCCGCGCCCCTGGCTGACCGTCGTCCGGAACCGGTCCGCCTGGGCCAGGATGGGATTGTGGGCCAGCTTGGGGCCCACCCCGCCGCTCCCCGCTTCCCCGTGGCAGGCGAGGCAGTTCTGTTTGTAGAGGGCGGCGCCCCTGGCTGCGGCTCCGCCGGGCGCCGGCGCGGTACCCGATTCCCGGCCGGCTTGGTCGGCTTGGATGGATGGGGCGGCGGGCAAGGTCACGACCGGCCCTGCCTCCGGATGAAAATAGGTCGCCAAAAAGGCGGTCAGCAGCGCTGCTTCTTCCTTGTCCAGTTGCGCCCCCCAATGGACCATCTTATCGACGGTCGCTTCCCATCGGTCGCGCGGAAGTCTCTGTTGTTGGATCAGATCGGTACTGTGACAAACGGCACAGCGGGAAGCGAGCAGCCGTTGCGCCTGTTGATCCGCAGGCTGTTCTTCGGCCCGCCCCGTCGCGAGCCACGTCGGTCCCAGCAGGATGACAGGCAACAGGAAGAGCCAGCCCGCTCGTTGACCCCAACGCGTCCTCACCTCTATGCCTCCCTGACCTGCACCTGCACATGATCCCAGCCGTTCCAGAGGAACCCGCCGGGATTCCAGGGGCTCGCCATCGGCTGGACTTGCCCGCGATCGTCCGTGGCGCGGCAGAGAATCGTCCGCCGGCCCGATCCCCCGGTCCGCCAGAGGAACCGCCACTGACGCCAGGCGTAGGGGGCCTCGTCGCCGACGAGTCTTGCTTGCTCCCAGGTCCGGCCTTCGTCGGTCGAAACCTCGACCTTCTCGATCCGTCCCTCGCCGGTCCAGGCCACTCCCTGAACCATCACGGCGCCGCTGGCGAGAATGGCTCCTTGCTGCGGAGCGGCGATCAACGATTTGACGACCATGGCCTCAACCGGTTTCAGGTCCTGCGGCGCGATGACCTCGCCCGGCTTGACGGGACGGCTCGGATAGCGATAGGCCGTTTGCATGTAGTAGCCCCCGGCCTCCTCTTCCTGCACGGTCAGGTTCGTCAGCCACTTCACGCAGGAGTCGGCCATCCAGCCCGGCGTGATCAATCGCAAGGGGGCGCCGTGCAACAGCGGCAACGGGGCTCCGTTCATTCGAGTGGCCAGGATCGTGTCGGGATGGAGCGCCTTTTCGATCGGAATGCTGCGCGTGAAGAGCGGGACGGAGGCGGCCACCGGCCGGTCGGCTCCCTGCAATTGGAGGTGCCGCGCCCGGGCCGTGAGCCCGGCTCGTTGCAACACGTCGCGCAGCCGGACGCCGGTCCAGCTGGCATTGCCCGCCGCGCCTTTCTCCCATTGCACGCCCGGCGCCTTGGGGCGATGGAACGCCCGCCCGTTCCCGCTGCACTGTACCACGGCCGTGACGGTGATCTCGTCGAATGTCGAGAGGTCGTTCAGGGTCAGGCGGAGCGGCCGTTCCACCGATCCGGCGACGCTCAACCGCCAGACGGAAGGAGCCACCAGGTCCGGAGCCGGAGGTCCGAAGTGGCTGCGGACGAAGAACCGGTCGTTCGGCGTCAGATACTGGGTGAAGACCTGGGGCGGGGTTTCCGCATCGAGAGGGCGGGCCACATGGGTGCGCAGCGGTTGGTCGGTGGGTGGGGTTCCAAGCCCTGGATCTGCCGCCTCGGCCGGAGACCGGAGGCGGCCTCCCGTCAAGGCCAGGGCCAGTCCCCCTGCCGCTCCGGCGAGCAATCTGCGTCTCGTGATGCCCGGACCCTCGTGGTTCGTCATGGTTGACCTGTGGTGAGTAAGGTGATGGTCACGTCGGGCGGGACCGCCAGCGATTGGTGGACCGTGCAGCCATGGGCGACCTTGAGCAGCCGTTCCTGCTGGCTCGGCGTGAGGGTCGCCGGGAGGCGTAGTCTCATGTCCACGGACCCGACCCGATGGGGCTGCTCGGCCATGGACCAATCCGTGTCGATGGTCAAGCCATCGGAGGGAATGCCGTGCCGGGCGCAGTATCGGGCGACGAAATAGCCGACGCAGCCGGCGAGCGACCCGGCGAACAGCTCCACCGGACCCATGCCCTCGTCCGTGCCCCCGTCCTCGATCGGCTGGTCGGTGACGACTCGATGCCGCCCGCTGACGATGTCGAATTTGGTTCCACCTTTGAACGAAACGGTCAGGCTCATGCCGGGGCCTCCCTGCTCGGCGGTCATCGGGAACCTATGCCAGAACGATGCCGAAGCGGCGCGGGAAAAGGCCCTTCTCTTCCAGGACTTGGATCGGGCCTGTCCTCGTTACCGGCTGAGATGCAGAGAAAGGGGGCAAGGATTCAATTTTCTTGTGGCGCAGGACGCCACAGGGGAGCCGGTATCGCGGCCCTGGCTTGGCCCGGCCGGCTAGAATGTGTGTTGGGCGCCGATCGAGGTGATGGTATCGTTGAAGCCGGACGCGGCGTTAGCAACAGTCTTGCTGACCAAGCGACAAGACAGGCCTGCCGACACTCTGTCCGTCGGCTGTGCCCGTCGTCAGGGTCGGCCGAAGGACCTGACATAGAGCAGCACCTGCCAGGCTTCTTCTTCCGTCAGGACCAAGGGAATGAACGGCGCCATGTCCGTGCCCGGGCTGCCGTTCTTGAGAATCCAGATGAGTTCGCCGTCCGTGCGGGCTGCTTGCCAGGCCTTGTCGGTGAAGTTTCTCGGGAGCGGGCCCTTGAGGTCGAGGTCGGTGCCCAGTCCCTTCCCGTCCCTCCCGTGACAAGCTGCGCAAAAAGCCTTGCCATGGAAAAGGGCTTTGCCCTTCTCGACCATTTCCGGCGTCGCTGGCAGCGGGTTGGTAATCGTGCGCACGGTTTGAATCTGGTCCACCGGGACGCGCGGACGCAGTACCGCTGGATCGGCCGCCCAGGCAAGGGGCCGGCCATAGCCCTGAGTCAGCACGGCAAGAATAAAAATTGAGACCAATGGAAGAGAGGCCGCCGACCGGCGACCCCTCCTCCAACCTTCAGTCCAACCCATTATTTATTCTTTGCGGTGCTTATGGCCGACGGACTGAGGATGCCCCACCTCACCGGTTGGTGCGGGCTTCCCATCCGGCCACAAGTGGAAAATGATCCCGTCGGTTTTGGCCGCTGCCGCGGCGATCTCTTTGGCTTTATCCTCGGGCAGGTCCAGAACCTGCACACGCCCCGTGGCAATCTCGACTTCGTGATCGTGATAGAACTTGTTCCAGACATCGAGGGGAAGCTCTCGCGAGATCGGTTTGGCCACGAAATACTCGATATCCGTCAACAAGGCGTTGGGTTTGGTCGATTCGAAGAGCAGACATTGCAGCACTTCAGCAGAAATCGGTTTGCAGTAGTGATGATAGGGGCCGTGCACGGTCCCGTCTTCGAACTTGTGCGGGGCCATCACGTGGATGTTGAACCCCTCCGCCGGGCTAGGTTGTTTCTCCTCCGCCTGGGCCGCCCCGCCGGCGAGCAGGGCTATGACGAAGGTACCGATGACGGCAAATGATTTGGACATTGTAGCCTCCTGTTGGTGAGTGGACGGGAACCTCGGCACTTGCGCCTGTCTCCGATAGAGACAGGCTTTGAAAAAAGGATTCATCGGGTTGCAAGCTCGGCCGTTCCGCTCATGTCGGGCGCTTCAAGCTTAGCATATAGCCGGTTACGTCGCCGATTTGCCGGTCGGTCAAGGGGAATTTCGGCATGAACGAGCCGGGCGAAACCGCTTGGGGGTCGCGGAAGTGACGGAGATGCCAGTCCCGGTCCGGCCTTGTGTCGCCCACATAGGAAAGGTCCGGCCCGACCGCGCCGCCCTCGCCGTGGATGCGGTGGCAGCCCGCGCACCCGAACTGAACGTAGAGGGCTTTCCCTCGCGCCACCGCCGGGTCCGTCCTGGGCACGGCATGCAAGTCGCGCAACGAGATGCCCAGCAGAACGAACACCAGCAGGAGGAAGCCGGTTCCTGCGGCCAGGGCCGCCGGACGCGCCGCCGGATGTCGGGCCGGATTCCGGTCGAGGAACGGCCAGAACAGGAGCCCCAGGAAAAAGAGCGCGGGCAGAATCCAGGTGGCCAGCGGTTCCAGCGGTCCGTGCACGTACTTCAGCAACTGGTAGTAGAAGAGAAAGTACCATTCCGGAATCGGCACGAACGTGGTGTCCGAGGGATCCGCTTTGTCGGTCAGGGGAAAGGAGACGGTCAATGCGAGGAGCGACAGGCAGGCGAAGATGGCCAGCATGACGACCGCATCCATAGAGACTTGCCTGGGGTAAAAGGGCTCGCTGATCCGCAGGCGGCGCTCGACGAGGCCGTAGGAGGGCTCTTCGGACTCGCCGCTCTTGCGGCGTTCGGCCCCGCCCCGCCAGGGACCGGCCGGGCCGACGCATCGCAAAATAAAGAGATGCAGCAGGATCAGCACGGCGATCGTCGCCGGCAGAAACAGCACGTGTACGGCGAAGAATCGCGAGAGCGTCAGCGCGCCCAGCGTCTCCCCGCCGCGCAGGACACGGACCGCCAGATCGCCGATGACCGGCACGGTGCCGACCATGTTGATGCCGATCTGGGTGGCCCAGTAGGCGTTCTGGTCCCAGGGCAGCAGGTAGCCGGTGAAGGCGAACCCCAACGTAATCAGGAACAGCACGACGCCGACCATCCACAGCAGTTCGCGGGGCGGCTTATAGGCGCCGTAGAGGAACACTTGCAGCATGTGGAGGCCGATGGCCACGACCATGCCCGAAGCGCCCCAATGGTGGAGGCCCCGGACGAAGGGCCCGAAGGCGATCTCGTTCTCGATGAACGTCACGCTGTCGTAGGCATGGTCGGGGGTCGGGGCATAGTACAGGGCCAGGAACATGCCCGTGATCGCCTGAAGCAGGAACAGGAAGAGCGTGGCGGAGCCGAAGACGTAGATCCAGCTTGCCCCGCCGGGGATCGGCTCGTCCAGCAACGTCCGTTCCACCGTCTTGAGCTTCAGCCGGCTATCGAGCCATTCGTAGACCTTGGAAGCCATGCTCCTCCGCAGAGTTTTGAATTTAAGTTTTTAGTTTTGAGTTGAAACTCGGCACTCAAAACTCACAACTCGACACTGTTCGGCAGACCCGCCTTGAATTCCTTGTAGATCACGAACAACTTCCCGTGCTCCACTTTCGACGGCAGGACATCCAGGCGGCGCGGGGCCGGTCCGCCCAGCACCTTGCCGGCCAGGTCATAGACGCTGCCGTGGCAGGGACACGTGAATCGTTTGTCCGGGTCGTCCCAACGGTAGCCGCATCCCAGATGGGTGCAGAGCGGGGAGAAGACCGTCACCTGCCCGTCGGCCTGCTGGACCGCCCAGACCGCCTTGTGGAGCTTGGTCGTGAGCCATCCGTCCTGAACGGCTTGCAGGTAGTCGAGCTGTTTGGGCTCCCCGACCGGCAGGTCGGCGACGTCGCCGACTTCGACCCAGGTTTGGTCCCGCCGCTTGAAGGCCGGAGAGACGAGGTAGCCGACCAGCGGGATGGCCAGGCCCATCCCGATGAACGCAACCGCGGCTCCTGTGACCCGCTTGAAGAAGGTCCGGCGCGAGCCGGCCAGCTCGTCACGTCCTTCCGTGACAGGGTCTTGTTGTTCCGGATGGTTCATAGACGGACTCCCAACAATTTGGCCGTATTGAACAGGATGAGCCAGGCGGCCAGGCTGATCGTGACGGAGGCCGCGACCCGGCTCATGGTCTTGGGAGACACCCTCTGGCCGAGCCTCGTGCCCAGGAGCATCCCCGCGGCGCTGCCGAGTATCACCAGGGCGGTCAGCGCTCCGTCGAGGGCGCCGACCTCGAGGTGGCGGGCAATGCCCCCCAGGGAGATCAACGCGATGATGGAGAGCGACGTGCCGACGGCTTGGCGTTGGGCGAAGCCGGCGAAGAGGGCGAGGGCGGGTACGATCATGAACCCGCCGCCGACGCCGAAGAACCCGTTCAGCATCCCGACCACCAGTCCCAGCCCCGCGAGTTTCAGCCAACAGGTTCGGGGAAAGTGGATGGCGCAACCGGACTCCGGTTCAGCCGCCCGATGGCGCACGGCATGGCGCGCCATCACATACCGAGCCAGGAGCAAGAGCAGGCCGAACAGGATCAGCAGCACGTCCCCCCGCACCATCTGGTGGCCATAGGCTCCGAGCCAAGACCCGCCGATGCCGGTGCCGGAGAAGGCCGCCGTGGCCTTGGGCCTGACCGATCCAAGCCGCCCGTATTCCCACACGCCCAACCAAGCCGACGCGGCGACGATGACCAGGGACATGGCGGCGGCCTCTTTGGGTTGGATGCCGGCCACATAGACGAGCGCGGGCACGGCCAGAATGGCGCCGCCCGTGCCCGTGGCTCCGAGCTGCAAACCGATCGGCAGCCCCGCGATGATTGACAGGATGGCCTGGCCGGTCATCGGGCCTGCCTCGGTCCCGCTCGGGAGTCGGGGCGTCTCGAGGGGGCCCCGTGTCTGCGCCGCCGGCCGTGCGTGTCTAGCGGAGGCAGTCGGCAAAAATTGCGTCGCATGTTTCGCATCCATCCAGGGCTTCGGGCTCGGCCCGGTACTGTACGGACATCACGCGGTCGTCTTTCAGCGTCACCGTCGCCTCGCAGCCGCGCCGCGGACAGGCGACGCCGCTGCGCGTGGCGGAAAAGAAATGTTCCAACGGACTGGCCCGCTTGTAATAGGTCAGGGTTGCCATGGTGTCGGCGATTGTTTCGTGCGTCGGTGCGCCGGCGCAAGCCAGGAGTTCCTGTTTGGTTTTGCCGATCAGGCCTGCTTGGGTGGTCGACGGTTCGGCCTTCGGCACCGGCTGGCATCCGAGCACCATCAGCAGGCCCGCCGCTCCGGCAAGCAGACCGCCGACGCAGGGGGGGCCGTGCGGCCTCATTTTTTCCGCTCCAGCTTGGCAATCCCGATGGCTTTCAGAATCGCCTTTTCGTAGAAGGGTTCGCTGACGCCCTTCTTCATCTTCCGCAAGAAGTATTTTTCCAGTCCGATCTTGGCCAGATGCACCCACTTGCCCTTCTTCGCCCAGGTCACGTCGCGCGGCGCCATCTGCGGCAGCGCCACGAAGGCCATGCCCGTGTCCCCCATGTCGGCCAGGCAGATCGCATTCCAGGTCGCGGTCTCGCGCTTGGGGTTGTTCTCGATGTCCGCCTGGATGTTGTGGACGGCGGCGGAGACCATGGACTCGATCATGTAGCCGGTCTTGGGGGCGCCGGTCGGCACTTGCGTCTGTTCCACCGGCGGGATCGCCACGCAAACTCCCACCGCGTAGACGTTCTTGTACTTGGGATTGGCCTGGTAGGCGTCGATGTTCACGAACCCCTTGGGGTTGCAGAGCCCGGCGGTCCCGGCCACGGCATCCACCCCGGCGAAGGGCGGGATGAACATCGAGTACCGGAACGGAATGGCTTGCCCGTCTTCCAACACCAGCCGACCGGGCTGGACCTCTTGAATCGTCGCGTTGACGATCGGTTTGATCGAGTGATCCGCGAACTCGTCTTCCATGAGCCGGCGGGATTTCCCCACGCCGGCCAGCCCCATGTGCCCGATGTAGGGCTCGGGCGTCACGAAATAGATCGGGACCTTGCGGCGCAGTTTTTTCTTGCGCAGGTCCGCGTCGAGGATGAAGGCCATCTCGTAAGCCGGCCCGAAGCAGGAGGCGCCCTGCGCCGCGCCGACGACGATGGGGCCCGGGTCCTTCAGGAACGATTGGTAGACGCCCCAGGCCTGCTCCGCATGGTCCACCGTGCAGACCGATTGGGTGTAGCCGCTGGGTCCGAGGCCGGCCACGGCCGGGAAGTTCAGCTTGGGGCCGGTGGCGACGATGAGATAATCGTAGGGCACCTCGCCCTTCACGGTGACCACGCGGTTCTGCTCCGGCTCGATCCTGGTCGCCGCCGCCTGGACGAACTCGATGCCCTTTTTCTGCAAGACGGGCCCCAGCGGGAAGCTGATGTCCTTCCGGTTCCGCCAGCCGACGGCCACCCAAGGGTTGGACGGGACGAAGTGGAAATAGTCCACGTTCGAAATCACCGTCACCTTGTGTTTCTTGTCCAGCATGGCCCGGCATTCATAGGCCGCCGGGAGCCCTCCGATGGATGCGCCAATGATGACGACGCGTGCCATAGTCGCTCCTTCCCGCAGAGCTTTCGGTTATCAGCCCTCAGCAGTCAGCTCCGAAGCTGAAGACCGTGCGCTGATCGTTCAGCGCTTTTCGGCCGGCTTCGTCGGGCAAGTGTTGATCCCCAACAAGGTCCAGGCCGGACAGTAGCCGATGAGGCCTGTCGCCAACGCGACGCCGCCGACCACCAAGGCCGCGACCGTCGCCGCGGTCGGCAGCCCGGCAAAGGCCCCGACTCCCACCAACACGACCCCCAATCCGATCCGGATCGGCCGTTCGATTCCGCCGACGTTGCATTGCATGGTCAACCTCCTTGTTAGAGGACCCTTCAGCGATCAGTCGTTTGATGCAGAAACTGACGGCCGATCGCTATTTGTGTTCCGGCAACCGATACAGGTCATGACAGGTCGTGCAGCGCGCCGTGATGCTCGACAAGCGCGCCAGCGCCTGCGTCGATGATTCGCCCTGCCCGATGGCGTCGGCCAATCCGTCGAAATCCTTGTGCACCGACATGCCCATCTGTTTGAATGCCAGCGGTAGCTTGGCCATGAGCGCAGGATTGACGTCGGCCGCCATGCCCATCCCGGCCTTTCTCGCCGACTGGCCGGCCGCCTGACGGTCCGCGGCCTGGTCCGGTCCGCCGGCCCAGGCAACTACCCCGTGCACGGCTTTGAGCAACTCGCGCATTTCACCGAGAATCTGGTCCCGCTCCTGTGCGGCCAATGTGATCTCGGTCCGCCCGCCCGTCCCCGGTTTGGTGAGCCCCGCCACGAAGAGCCACCCCCCGGCCAGGGCGGTCACTACCCAGAGCCCCAGTAGGGCGATGCAACAATGTCGTGCGGACATGCTCGACGTGGCCTCTTCCTGGCTGGGTCGGTTCTACCGTTGACAGTCCCGCCACTTGCTTTGCCAGGAACATGCCATTCTGACCGGGGACGAAGTGTTAGAAAGTATTGATAAACAAGGGCTTGACGAAGAGAGCCTGAGCCGAAAGGCGAGGCTGGAGCAAAACGCTACAAGGCGCGGAGGTCCGTTAGTGCGAGACGCCACAGTGAAAACGCGAGAAGGCAAGGGAGCAAGGAGCAAGCGGCCAAGCGGGTCTGGCTTGTCAGCCTATCGCCGGGCGGCTAGACGATCGTCGGCTCCAACCGAACGGGGCACTTCATCGAGTTGGAAATCAGACAGGCGGCTTCGGCTTTTTCGAGAATCTCTTTGGCCTGTCCCGCATCCCCTTGCGGCGTCAGCGTCAGCTTGGGTTTGAGCGTGATTGTGGTGAACTGGAACGTTCCCTCCACGAGTTCCAGCCGGCCTTCCGCCTCGCTCTCATAGGCGGTGAAGGCAAGACCAGCCCGTTCGGCGAAGGCCAGAAACGTGGTCATCAGACAGATGTTCGCCGAGGCGACGAAGAGGTCTTCCGGCGACCAGATGCCTTCATGGCCTTTGAACTCCGGCGGGGTCGCCACCTGGATATCCGGCTTGCCGGCCGCGGAGATGCTGCCGATCTTCCGCTCCGTCCAGCGTACCGTCGTGGAGTAGGTGTACGTCTTGCTCCGAAGGGTCATGCTGGGCCTCCATATGTCAAGGGGTTCGTGGGGCAGATGCGCGTACGCAGGCGTCAACCCAGGCGACGACTTGGTCGAGCAGCTTGGACAGGGCCCGGTTGGCCGCCTCGACCCCGCCGTAGGGATCGTCGCTGGGGGCCGTTTCGATCGCCTCGAAGCGGCGCGCGCCGATGACTTGCTGTGTCTTAAGGTCCACGAGCTGCGCCCCCAAGGTCAGGCGCGCGTGACTGGGGTGCGTCGTGAAGTCCTGGAGCAAAACCAGTTGGTCTACGTCCAATCGGACGTCGCTTCGCACCGCAGCGGGAGCCTGGACCACCGCGCGCCAGGCGCCGGCCTTCTCCAGTGTCCGTCGCAGTTGCGCCGCGACCATTCGTGCCGGCTGGTCGGCCCATTGATGGACGGCGAAGTAGCGGACCTCGTGGGGACGCAGGAGATAGGCCATGCGGACCGTGTCGAAGCCGGCTTGGGCCAGCGGAAGGCTTACCAGCAACGTGGCGGTCCCTCTGTTGGGGCCGGCCTGCTCGATGGCCCTGTCCGACGGTTCGTCGGGATTCAGGAAATGGGTGTGCATCTCCGGGTCGCTTCTCGGAGCGATCAGGCTGCATGCGGCCAGGACAAGAACCAGGCCGGCCAGCAGTGGGACGGTCCAGGCCGGTTGTCGGAGTCGCCCCGTCATCGCTCTTCTCAAACTCATTCGCCCGGCCCTCGCGGCTGGGGGGCGCGACCGAAGACCAAGGCGTTCGGTTCCCGTTCCAAGTCCGCAGCCACGCGCTGGAGCGTTGCGGTGAGCTGGCGAAGCTCGGCAACGAGAAGCGCGGCTTCTCCCAAGGTTTGCCCGGTGAACTGCTCCAGCGCCGGTTTCGTGTCTGCCGCCAAGGCATTGACCGAGGTGCCGGCCTGGGCCAGCTCCTTCGACATGGTTTCCAGCGCCGCCGCGCTGCGACCGGCCCGGGCGATGATCGGAGGCAGGTCCTGATCGAGCGTCCGGCTGACCCTGGCCAGGTTCTGGAACGTCTCCGTCGCGTCGGCGACGCCCTGATCCAACTGCTCGGCGCGCCGGGCAAGGGCGTGCGAGACCGTGGATAAATCGGCCAGGGTCTGCGTGAAGGCGGCGCGGTTGTCCTGACCCAGGAAGAGGCGGGCATCTCCCACCAAGCCGGTGGAATTGGAGAGAAATTTGGTCAGGCTCTGGTCGGCGAGCAACCGGGAGAGAGCCGTGTCCAGCCGGTACAGGAGCGAGGGGCCGGACTTGATCACCGGATACTCCTGCCCCGGCGCCGCTTCCAGCGGCGGGGAGGTCTTGCTGCCTCCGGTCAGGTTCACGATGGCGAGGCCGGTCAATCCTTGGGTGTCCAGCACCGCCAGGGTGTCCTCCTTGACGGGGGTGCCGCGGGCGATGTCGAACGTCAACCGCACTTCTTCCGTGTTGTCCGGGTTGAGGACGATCTCCCTCACCCGTCCCACCACGACCCCGCGGTACTTCACCGGCGAGTTGATGTTCAGCCCCGACACGGATTCGCCGAGGTAGGCGTAGTACCGGTCGTAGACCTTCCGGTAGTCTCCCTCGCCGAGCCAAAGGACGGCGCCGGCGAGCGCCGCGGTCAGCACGAGCATGAAGGCTCCGACGAGCGCATAGTTCACTTTTGGTTCCATACCTGCTCCTCCGCCTGTTCCTTGGCGGCTCTGCCCCTGGGACCGTGGAAGTACAGACGGATCGCCGGATCATCCGCGCGGGACAGCTCCTCCATCGTGCCGGTGCCCAGGATCCGGCCGTCGCCCATGATCGCTACGCGGTCCACTACCCGCCAGAGCGAGTCGAGGTCGTGCGTGACGATGACGATGGTCAGACCGAGCAGCCGCTGGAGCTGCTCCACCAGTTCGTCGAACCCGCCGGCGCTCACCGGGTCGAGCCCGGCCGTGGGCTCGTCCAGAAACAACAGCTCCGGGTCCAGGGCGATGGCCCGCGCCAGGGCGGCGCGCCGGCGCATCCCGCCGCTGAGTTCATTGGGAAGTTTTTCGATGCCGGCCAGGGGGAACCCGGTGAGGGCGATCTTCAGCACCGCGAGTTCGCGGATCACGTCGTCGCCGAGTTCCGTATGCTCCCTGAGCGGCGCTTCGACGTTCTCAAGGACGGTCAGCGAACTGAACAGCGCCCCATATTGAAAGAGCACCCCGCACCGCCGCCGCAGGACCCGCACGTCGGCCTGGGTCATCGCGCCGACCTCCTGCCCGAAGACCCTGATACGGCCCGAGGTCGGCTGTTGCAGCAGCAGGATCTCGCGCAAGAGCGTGGACTTCCCGCAGCCGTTGCCTCCGGCGATGCCGAAGACTTCCCCGCGGTTGACCGTCACGCTCACGTCTTCGTGCACGACGGCCCGGCCGAAGCGGGTCGACAGGTGGTCCACCTCGATGACGGCGTCGCTTCCGCTCATAGATCCATCCAACTCAAGGCGACGGAGAAGAAGGCGTCCACGACGATGACCATGAAGATGGCCTGCACCACGCTGATCGTGGTGCGGCGTCCGACGTCGTCCACGCCGCCTCGAATCTGAAAACCTTGGTAGCAGCCGACCAGGGCGATGATGACGGCGAAGACCGGGGCCTTGCCCACTCCGATCAGAAAATGCCGCAGCGCGACGGCATCCTCGAAGCGCGTGAGGAACTCGGTGAAGGTCACGTGCAACTGACTCGAGGCGACCAGCATCCCGCCGAAGACCCCGACCGCGTCCGCGTAGACGGTCAACAGCGGCAGAGCCAGGACGAGCGCCAGAATCTTGGGCAAGACGAGCAACTCCATCGGCGAGAGGCCCAGGGTGCGGATCGCGTCCAATTCTTCGGTCACCTTCATCGTGCCGAGCTGGGCGGCGTAGGCGGAGCCGGACCGGCCGGCGACGAGGATGGCGGTCACCAGGGGGGCGATCTCGCGCAACAGCGAAATGCCGACCAGGTCCACGATGAAGATGTTGCCGCCGAAGGTCCGCAACTGTTCCGCTCCTTGGTAGGCGATCACCACGCCCATGAGGAAGGACAGGAGGCCCACGATGGGAAGGGCGTTGAATCCGTCCAGCTCCATGCTCCGGACCAGGGCCCGCCACCGGATGCGAGGCGGCCTCACGAGCAGCTGTCCCAGCGCCGCGCTGCTTTCGCCGAGAAAGGCCAGGGCCTTCAGGCCGTCGGCCGCCTCGCGCCAGGCCCGAAGCCCGATCCGCTCCAGCCACGAGTCGGTGCCTCCGCCTTCGGCGGGCGCGGGGCGCACGGCGGTCGCGGAGACGATCTGGAGCAATTGCGCGAACTCCGGACGCAGGCCGCGCAGCTCCACCCGGCGGCCTTCCGTCTCCAGGCCGTTCAGCGTGCGCCGGAGCAGCCAGGCGCCGCTGACATCCATGGCGGTGATCCGGGTCGCGTCGCAGACGAACGCCGTCGCCTCCGGCCGGTGGAGGGAGGCCAGCCGGCGCTCGATGCCGTCCAGGCAGGGTAGGGTCCAGGCCCCGCCGCACGACAGGGTCCGGTCGTCGAGTCGGTCGAGGGAGGCCGGCGCCCCGTTTGTCAGCGTTGCGTCCATGTGTCCCATCATAGCCGATCCGGTTCGACTCGGCGCGGCGTTATCCGCGCGGCCCGGTCGAGTCTCTCACGCCTTGTCCATAATGGTCTTCAGATCGCTCCCGGTGATGACCTCCCGTTCCAACAAGAGCGTCGCGCCTTCTTGAAGGGCGGCTTTCCTCTCGCCCAGAAGCCGTTTCACCCGTTCGTACTGGTCGTCGATGATCCGCCGGATTTCGCAATCGATCTCGCGGGCGGTCTCTTCCGAGTAATCGCCTTTCTCTTGGGCGGCCTGAATCTGCACGAACTGCGGCTGCCGTTCCCGCTCCAGCGTGATGGTTCCCAGTTTCTCGCTCATCCCATAGGCTTTGACCATGCTCTTGGCGATATCGGTCGCCTTGACGAGATCGTTTTGCGCGCCCGTCGAGGCCTCGCCGAAGACCAACTCCTCCGCGATCCGTCCGCCCAACAACACGGCGACCTTGTTCTCCAGTTCGGACTTGGTCATCAAGAACCGGTCCTCCGTCGGGAGTTGAAGCGTGTAGCCGAGCGCGGCAATGCCGCGCGGGATGATGGAGATTTTCTGCACCTGATCGGCGCCCGGCAGCGAGAGCGCCACCAACGCGTGGCCGGTTTCGTGATAGGCCACGCGCTCCTTCTCCATCTTGTTCAGGACGCGATTTTTCTTTTCCAGTCCGGCGATCACCCGTTCGACCGCTTCCTGCAGTTCCGAGAGCCCCACCTGATCCTTCCCGCGGCGGACGGCGAGCAGCGCGGCCTCGTTGATGATGTTGGCGAGGTCTGCGCCGGAGAATCCCGGGGTCATGCCGGCGACCGTCTCGAGGTCGGCATCGCCGGCCAGCGCCACCTGCTTGGCATGCACGCGCAGAATCGCCAGGCGGCCGACTTTGTCCGGTCGATCGACCAACACGTGTCGGTCGAAACGGCCCGCGCGCAGCAGCGCCGGGTCGAGGATCTCCGGCCTGTTGGTCGCGGCCATCAGGATCACCCCGATGCGCGGATCGAAGCCGTCCATCTCGACCAGCAATTGGTTGAGGGTCTGCTCGCGCTCCTCGTGCGCCATGGGCCCCATCCCGCGGGCTTTGCCCAGCGCGTCGAGTTCATCGATGAAGATGATGCAGGGCGCCTTGAGCTTGGCCTGTTCGAACAGATCGCGCACGCGGGCCGCGCCGACCCCGACGAACATCTCGACGAACTCGGACCCGCTGATGCTGAAAAACGGCACGGCGGCTTCGCCGGCGACGGCGCGAGCCAGCAGCGTTTTCCCGGTGCCCGGCGGGCCGACCAAGAGAATACCCTTCGGAATTTTCCCTCCCAGCTTGGTGAACTTCTCCGGGGTCTTCAGGAACTCGATCACCTCGTGCAGTTCTTCTTTGGCTTCGTCCACCCCGGCCACGTCGGCGAAGGTCACCTTGATGTCCTTCTCCATGTAGATCTTCGCTTTGGACTGGCCCACCCGCATGAAGCCGCCTTGCGCTTGGCCCAACCGCTGAAAGATGAAGAACCAGACGCCGACAAAGAGGACGACCGGCAAGACCCACGAGAGCACATCGCGCCAGAACGTGGTTTCGATGACGCCGGTGAAGGTGACGCTATGCTGGGTGAGTTCCTTGACCAGGTCCGGATCTTCGACGCGGATCGTTCTGAACAGCTGCGGCTCTTTCGATTCGCCCTCCGGTTTGAGTTTCCCGGTCAGGATCTGGCCGCTCACGGACACCTCCGCCACTTTGCCGGTCGCGACCAGGGTCTTGAACTGACTGTAGGGCAATTCTTCGATCTTCTGCAGGGCATGGATGAAATCGTGCACGAGGATCACGGCCCAAATCGCGAGGAAGATGTACCAGATCGAAAAAGAGAGCTTCTTGTTCATAGCCGCCCCTCCCTATTCGAACTGTGTGCGGAAGCGCCACATGCCGAAGCCGAAGAGCGAACCGCCCAGGACGGCTATCGCTGGCAACGAGCACGCAGAGCGTGCGCACCGGTACTTGCCCGCCGCCGCGACCACCAGGACGAGGGCCGCCACAATCCGCGCGATCGGTACTTTCACGATGGATGCTCCGGCTTGCCTTCGACGCCCCCCGCGATCATCAGTAGAGGGTTTCGAGTTGGCCTTCCGCGCGGGCGAGATTGACCCGGGAGGCGTTGAAGCGGAAGAGGGCTTCGATGACATTGTCGCGCGCGCGGGCCACCGACGTCTGCGCGTTCGTGACCTCGATGTTGTTGGCGACGCCCGCTGCAAAACGATCCTGCGCCTGCTCCAATTCTTTGTGCGCCAGCTTGAGGCCCTCCTCCGCAACCGAGACTTGCTGGCGCGAGGACACGAGGGTAATGAGGGCGTTCCGCACTTCCAGGGTGACCTGGTCGGACACGTCTTTCATCCGGATGGATTCCTGGCGGACCTTGCTGCGTCCTTCCGAAATACGGCCTTCCCGCTGCCCTCCGTCAAGGATCGGAACGGAGAGGGTGACCCCGACCGTGCGGGTCCCGATCGCGTCATCCGCTTTCAAGCCGATCCATCCGTAATCGCCGTTGAAGTTCAAGGAGGGGAGCCGTTCGCTCGTGATCGAGCTGAGGGACAAGGCCGCCAACTTCTCTCGGGTGGCCTGCGCTTTCAGCTCGACCCGATTCTCGCGCGCGGAGGCCAGGATTTCATGGGCGTGGCGCCCCTCGATCTCGACCAGCTTCAACTCGTCGGTCAGGGTCAGGCGAATATCGAAGTCGATCCCCAGCACACGGATCAGGTTCAATTTCGACCCGTCGCGATCGCTCTGCGCGACCAGGAGGCGCTGTTTCTCGTTTTCCAGGTGCACTTGCTCGCGGGTGACATCCAGTCCCGTGGCGACGCCGGCTTTTTTCCGGTCTTGCGCCAGCTTGAGCAACCGCTGGCCGAGTTCGACGTTGGCCTCGCCGGCTTTCACCGCCGCCTCCGCACGGAGGGCTTCCATGTACAGGAGGGCCACGGTGGCCATCGTGTCCCGTCTGGTGATCTCCGCCTCCAGAGAGGCCACGTCCACGCCGGTCCGTGCCGCGTGCCACCGCTGAAGGAGACTTAAACTGAACAGGTTTTGCACGATCGTTGCCCGGGCATCGAAGACGTTAAAGGGGGCGGTGACGCCTCCGCTCCCGATCCCCAGGGAGCTCAGTTTATCGGAAGGGATCCCGAAGGTGGCCAGGTTGACGGTCTGGTTCCGCTGGTTCACGAAGCCGGACAGGTTGGGCAGCAGCGCTCCGCGGCTGGTGTCGGCAATGCCTTGGGCCGTCTGAATCTGCTCCTTGAGCATCCGGACTTTGGGGTTGTTGTCCAGGGCCGCCTCAATCGCATCGTGGAGACTCAGGCGCAGCTCAGGCTGAGGCGCCGGCTCGCTTGCGGCCGCCGAGGCCGACCCTGCGCCGAGGAGCGAGAGAGCCAGCGCCAAGAGGTATGCGCGTACCACCATTGATCGCCTCCCGGATTTCCTGCCGGAGGCAGGAATCGTTGAGCACATGCCAGGCCAGCACATACGGCACATTGCAAGGGCAAGGCCTTTGCTGACCGGCTGAGAATATGAGCCATGTCAATGGGTTGCGAATTGTTCCGGGGGTGGGACAGGGGACCGGGGGAATCCTGCTACAGTTCCGTGCCGGCCGATGGAGCGTAAGGCTACAGGCTGGATCTCGGTCCTATTTCACGTGGGACTCCAGGTAGATCTTGAGGGCGACGGCATTGTTCGCTTGCTCGTTTTTGGCGGCGAACAGCAGCGTGACCGGGCCTTTCCCGGCCGCAAGGAGAAGCGGGGCCCATGTGTCCGGCTTCCCGTCCAACTCCTCGGCATAGCGGCGGAGGAACTCTTTCCATCGCGCAGGGTCATGGGCGAACCAGCGGCGGAGCTCGTGGCTGGGCGCCACCTCCTTGAGCCAGCCGTCCACTTTCAGCGAATCCTTGGCCATGCCCCTCGGCCAGAGGCGGTCCACGAGGAATCGCCTCCCGTCTCTCTTGCCCGGCGGATCGTACACGCGCTTGACCTGGATCATGGCGATTCGCCGTCCGGCTGCCTCTTGGCTAAAACATCCGCGAGAGCTTCATCCCTGCTGTCGGGCTGTCCGTCTCCCGACAGGCTGTCTGCGGAGGGGGGCGGCAAGGACCCGTTGACGGTCCTCTCGCCGACCAGGCTGTAATAGAGGACCGGGATCACGATCAACGTGAGCAAGGTGGACGCGCCGACCCCGAACAGCAGAGAGACGGCGAGGCCCTGGAAGATCGGGTCCAGGATGATGACGAAGGCCCCGACCATCAGCGCGGCGGCGGTCAGCAGGATCGGCCTGGTCCGAATGGCCCCGGCCCGGATCACGGCTTCTGCGAGCGGCACGCCCTGCGCGTGCTGGAGCTGGATGAAGTCCACGAGGAGGATAGAGTTGCGCACGATGATCCCGGCCAGGGCGATGAACCCGATCATCGAGGTGGCCGTGAAGTAGGAGCCGGTGAGCCAGTGGCCTGGCAGGATGCCGATCAACGTCAGCGGGATCGGCGCCATGATGATGACCGGCGTAAGGAAAGACTGGAATTGGCCGACGATCAGGAGGTAGATCAACAGCATGGCGACGGCGAACGCGATGCCCATGTCACGGAATGTTTCGTACGTGATGTGCCATTCCCCGTCCCACTTGATGGCCAGCTTGGCTTCCGACCAGGGTTGCGCCGTGTAATGTTGTTCGATGACGTACCCCTCGGGCGGGCGGTACTGATCCACGAGTGTGCCGACGCCGAGCACGCCGTAGACGGGGCTCTCGCCTTTGTAGGCCCCTGTTCCTCCCACGTCTCCGACCACGTAGACCACCGGCTTCTGGTTCTTGTGATAGATGGTTTTCTCCTGGACGGTCTGCTCCACGGTCAGGAGTTCCGAGAGCGGCGTGAGCCCGGACGTGCCTTTCAGCCAAATCTCGCCCAGGTGCTCCAGCCCCGTACGTTCCGCCAGCGGGAGCCGGAGGACGATCTGCACCGGGCTCTTTTCTTGGGGGATGTGCACGAGCCCGATCTTCATCCCCTCCAGCGCCATGCGCAAGGTTCGGACGATCTCCTCCGAGGGGATGCCGGAGAGGGTGGCCTTGGCCCGATCCACCGTGAAGACGTACTTGATCTGGTCGGACTCGATGAAGTCGTCCACATCCACCACGCCCGGGGTCTGCTCGAACAGCCGGCGCAGGTCGCGGGCCAGATCGATCTGGCGGGCATAGTCCGGTCCGTAGACTTCCGCCACCAGCACCGACTGCACGGGCGGGCCCGGCGGCACCTCGACCACTTTGACGTTGGCGCCGTAGGGATGCGCAATCCGCTGGACGTCCGGCCGGATGCGTTGCGCGATCTCGTGGCTCTGGGCCCGACGGGCCCCTTTCGGCATCAGATTGAGCTGGAGGTCTGCCTGGTGCGGGGCGTCGCGCAGGAAGTAATGGCGGACCAATCCGTTGAAGTTGAACGGCGAGGCGGTGCCGACGTAGGCCTGGTAATCCCGCACCTCGGGGATCGTGGCCACGTAGCGCGCGAGAGCCTGGGTCACCCGGTTGGTCTCCTCCAGCGTGGTTCCCTCCGGCAGGTCGATCACCAGTTGCAGCTCGCTCTTGTTGTCGAACGGCAACATTTTGACGACGACGTCCCTGGTGTAGAACAACGAGGCGGAGGCGGCCAGGCCTACCGCCACCAGGGCCAGAAAGGCCCAGGCCATCGCCGGATGGGCCAGCAGCGGGCTGAGGAGCTTCTGGTAGAGCCGGTAGGTTCGTCCACGCTCGGTCTCTTCCTGTTCCACGCCCGCCACCGTCGAGCCGGGGCGGTAACAGGTCTCGCAAAACCAGGGAATGACCATGAAGGCCACCAGAAGGGAGAAAAACATGGCGATCGAGGCGTTGACCGGGATCGGGCGCATGTAGGGCCCCATCAGTCCGGAGACGAAGGCCATCGGGAGCAACGCCGCGATCACCGTGAAGGTGGCGAGGATCGTGGGGTTCCCGACCTCGTCCACGGCGTAGATCGAGGCCTCGCGGTGAGACAGGCGGCGCGCCTGCAGGTGCCGATAGGTGTTCTCGACGACCACGATCGCATCGTCCACCAGGATGCCGATCGAAAAGATGAGCGCAAACAAGGTGACGCGGTTGATGGTGTACCCGATCAGCATGGAGGTGAACAGCGTCAGCGCCAGCGTCAACGGGATGGCCAGGGACACGACGAGCGCGGGACGGGGTCCCAGCGCCACGCTCAGGAAGAGCACGACGGACACGACGGCGATCAGGAGGTGCCAGAGCAACTCGTTGGCCTTCTCATCCGCCGTTTCCCCATAGTCGCGCGTGATCGTGACGCGGACGTCGCCGGGGAGGACGGTCCCTTTCACCTCGTCCACTTTTTGCAGGACGCCGCGGGCCACGGTGACGGCGTTGGTGCGGGCCTGTTTGGCGATGGCGATGGTCACGGCCGGCGATTCGTGTCGCGTGGCGGGCGAGGTCTCGGATGAAGGGCCCTCCCCGAACCAGACATAGTTGCTCGCTTCCCCTGGGCCGTCGGCGACGTCGGCCACCTGGCGGAGATAGATCGGTCGCTGCTCGTGCACCCCGACGACGACGGATTCCAGGTCGTCCCGCGAATACAGGAAATGACCCGTCTCGACCAAACGTTCCTGGTTCTGGCTCTCGAAGCGGCCGGACGGGAGCGCCAGATTTTCGCCTTGGATGACCCCGGCGATGTGCAGCGGGGTCAGGCCGTAGGCTTTCAAGCGGGTCGGGTCGAGGTTGACGCGCAGCTCGCGGGCGCGTCCGCCGACGATAAACCCGCCCGACGTGCCCGGCACTTTCTTGACCTCTTCCAGGACTTGCACCGCCTGCTGGTACAGCTGGAAGTCGGAGTAGCGGTCGCTGGACAGGGTCACCGTCACGATGGGCACGTCGTTGATGTCCCGCGGCTTGACCAGGAAGGGGCCCGATCCCGGCGGCAGCAGGTCTTGATTGGACATCAGCTTGTCGTAGAGGTCCACCAGGCTCTGCTCCATCGGTTCGCCCACGTAGAAGCGGACGATGATCAGCGCGCCGCCCGGCCGGGAGAGGGAGTAGAGATACTCGACGCCTTTGATCTCGGAGAGTTTGCGTTCGATGGGTTTGGTGACTTGCTCTTCGACGACTTTGGCCGAGGCGCCGGGAAAGGGCAGCCAGACGTCGGCCATCGGCACGACGATCTGGGGCTCTTCTTCCCGGGGAGTCAGCAGGACGGCGAAGAGGCCGAGCAGCAGGGCGCCCAGCATGAGCAAGGGCGTGAGTTTGCTGCCGATGAACAGGGCGGCGAAGCGGCCGCTGATGCCTGGTCGTCTCATGAGCGGTGCCGTGCCACCGGTTAGGCGGTGCGGGATTGGGCCGGACGCCGGGAGGTTCGGATCGGGATTCCGTCCGCCCCTTTGGCGGCCTCGGCCAGCACGCGTTCTCCGGCATTGAGGCCGGAGAGCACTTCCAGCCTCCGGTCCAGTTCGCGCCCGACCTTGACCCAGCGCAGTCGGGCGATGCGATCGGGTCCGACGACGTAGACGCCGGTGAGTTGTCCGCGCTCGAATACCGCCGACCGGGGGACGAGCATCGTCTGGGCGGCGCCTTTGTCCAGCTCGATGCGCCCGAACATGCCGGTTCTGAGTCCCGGCATCGCGGGGAGATCCACCTTGACCAAGAAGGTGTGCGTGTTCGGATCCCCGGTGGGGAGGAGTTGCGACACGGTCCCCTCCAGGGAGGCTCCTTTCCCGTTGAGCGCATCGATGGTCACGGGCACGCGCATGCCGCGGGAAATCGCCTTCAGGTCGCCCTCGGCTATGGTGGTCTCCAGTCGAAGATGGCGGGGGTCTTCCAGCTTCACGAGCGGCTGGCCCGGCGAGGCCAGCTCCCCGACCTCGATTTTCTTCTCGGTAATCACTCCGTCGAATGGAGCGGTGATCACCGTATGGCCGAGCTGCGCGGCCGCCGCTTGCCGCCCCGCCTCCGCGACCTTGAAGGCCCGGCTCGCGTTGTCCAACTCCTGTTTGGAGACCGACTCGTTCGTATAGAGCTGCTGCATCCGGCTCAGGTGTACGCGCGCATTCTCCGCCTCCGCTTCCGCCCGCGAGAAGTTCGCCCGGAGGTCGCGGTCCTCCAGCTTGACCAGCACCTGCCCCTTGGCCACGGCGGTCCCCTCCCGCACCCGTAGCTCCTCGACCGCGGCGCGAATCTGGCTGGAGAGCGTGGCTTGCGTGGCGGCGGTCACCTGGCCGGTCAACTCCAGCCGCACGGGGACCGACTCCAGCCGAACCTCCACGACGGTCGCCTGTATGCCGGATGGCAGGGAGGAACTGGCGGGAGGTTTGGTGGCGTCTTCCTGGGGCCCGCAGCCGGCCACGGCCAGCAAGGCCACCAGGCCCGTCATGAATGAGGATGGTGTCGCCCGTCTCAACATGGTCAATGCGGCAACCAGGCGCAGATACCCCTCCGCGCGACTATTATAGCCGGCTTCGAAGAGGTCTGAACTGGTTCCTGACGTATCACCTGGATGGGTTCTTACTCCTGCACCCCGAGCTTTCTGAGCAGGGCCATCATCGGACACCAGCCGGTAAACGCCGACTGGATCAGGTTCAGGGCGACGAAGAGAGCCAGAAAGTTCCAGTAGGGGTGGACCGTTGCGCCCAACGTCACGGCGACAAGGACGAACAGGCCGGCGATGAGCCGTAACATGTCGTTCAGTTTCATACATGCCTCCTCTTGCCTGTGTGAGGCGAAGATGTGAGGAAAGATTCAGAGCGCCGCGCTTTCGTGAGAAGCAAGGACAGAGCCAGGAATCGTGCGCGGCTCTTCGAATGAATTTTCAAGCAAAATCAACTCGTTGTTGACGCACGGGAGAGCGGGAGCTTCGGTGGGAGGAGCCATGCTACAGCGATCGGCGGCTGTTCTGTAGCGGAAGGCTACAAGGCTGGACGGCTAGGTCCTGGCCAGGGCGGCAGCGGCATAGAGGATCACTAACGCGAGGAGCAGCGAGATACGCGGGACCCATCGGGCCGACCGGACCAACAACCGGTCCCGATCGGTTCGCGCCTGTTCCGGAACGGTGTGGAGTCGTCCGACGGCCGGCCCGAGGATGAGGTCATGGACCGCCGTCAGCAGCAGCAACAGGCTCACCAGGCCCAGCTTGGCGTACACGATCGGCGGCCAGGTAGTCGGGTCCAGCAACGAGGCCACGTGCCGGCTGAGCAGCGGCGGCCCGGTGACCAGTAGCAGCAGGATGCAGAGCCACACGAACCTTCGAAACCGCAGGGCCATCGCTTTGAAGAAAGGGCCGCGGTGGGGGGCGAATGTGCCCTGCTGAAGCACGGGAACCACCGTCAGCGAGAGAAACAACATGCCCCCGATCCAGAGGACGGCGGCGGTGAGGTGGATCCAGACGAACAAGCCCGTCATGACGACACCAGGGCGGCCCGTGCGGCCGCACGACAGCGTTGTGTTGATGCGTATCGGGCTAGGACGGGCGGATTGGTCCGGTCGGGCGCTCCGGCGTGATCAGGGCCTGGGGACGCGGCGGTTGCCCGGCCGCGGAGGCCCGCGCTTCCATTTCCTCGAACATCAGGCAACACTTGAGGCGGCCGCAAATCCCGATCAGGCGGTTTTCATTCATGCTGATGTCCTGGCCGTAGCCCCTCGCCTTTTTGACGCTGACGGGACGGAAGTCCGTCATGAAGGCGGAACAGCAGAGGGTCAGGCCGCAGGAATCCACCCCGCCGATCCGCTTGGCTTCCTCGCGCGCCCCGATGTGCCGCATCTCGATCCGGCCGCCGAACCGGCGGGCCAAGTCGCGCACGAGTTGACGAAAATCGATCCGGTCTTCGGACGTATAGACGAACGTAATTTCCCGTCTGGTGAAGGAGGCATACACCTCCACCATTTTCAGGTCCAGTCCGAGCGCCTTGGCCCGTTCCCGGCAGAAACTCATCCCTTCCTGGCACATCCGCTCGTGCCGCGCGATCTGGGCCTGATCGGCCTCCGTGGCCGGACGCACGATGGATCTCATGACCCGCATCGGCGGACTGAACGGCATGGGCAGGGGTTCCGTGTACACGACGCCATACGTCGGCTCTCGGTCCACTTCCAAAATCACGCGGTCGCCCACGCGCAAGAAGACGTCGCCGACGCCCATCTTTTTCACGTCGCCGTGCCCCCGGACCTTGATGCCGGCGATGCGGACCGTCTCGGGGTAGGGTTCCTGTAGCTCCTGCAAGGCTGTCATCAGACGCACCTCTGTCTAGAACGACTCAGTAGTGTACACGATTCCCCACGCTTTGTGAACAGCCTGGACGCTGGGTGCCGGCGATTACGAAGCCTGGGGCCGTCGCGCGATTCTCGCCAGCCGGCTCTGGTTCAGGACGGTGATGGTTCGCCCCTTGAGGTGAACGAGCCCTTCTCTTCGGAACGTGCTCAAGAGCCGGATGGCGGTTTCCATCGTGACGCCGAGCAGCTCGGCGAGTTCTTCCCGCTTGAGGGCTAACTGCAGCTCCACGGTGTCTCCGGTCTCTCGCCCGAAGCGGTGGACCAATTCGAGCAGCAGGGTTGCCAGTCGTTCCCGCGCGCTTTGAAACAGCAACGAGTCCCGCTCGGTCTGTTGCCGTTGCAGTTCGCCGCTGAGCAGGTGGATCAGGCTGACGGCCAACTGGGGGTCCTGCCGGACGAGCGCGACGTAGCCTTCGCGTTCGATCAAGCAAATCTGCGACGCGTCCAGCGTCTCGCAGGTCACAAGGTGCAACGCGTCGTTCTGAAACGCGTGGGTTTCGAGCAGTTGCCCCGCCGTCAGAATCCGCACGATGCGCCGCTCGCCGCGCACCGAGGAGCGGGTCAGCTTCACCTTGCCGGCGGACAACAGGTAGAGGCCGAGGCAGGCATGGCCTTCGTAGAAGACGGTCTCTCGCGGCCCGTAGTGAAACCGATGCGTAATCCGGGTCAACGAGGCGAGGCCGGATGCCGGAAGGTTGCAGAGGACGGAGGCGGAACGGCACGTGCAGTATTCGCATCCGTCGGCGGTGCACAGGTGTTGGGCCATCGCTCCCCCAGTTGGACGCCGTCGAGAATCGGCCGGCTCGGTGTCTTCTATTCGTGCAAGAGCGACGCCAAATGACGGGCAGGGAGGG
>JAGWTI010000044.1 GCA_028876065.1 Nitrospirota bacterium | reverse complement strand
CCGCGCCGATGAGATTGTTTGCCGACTGCGCCAGCACCAGATTCTCATCAAACCGTTGAACGATCCTGTGTTGGGGCCCGGCTATATGCGCGTGACGACGGCGCTGCCGGAGGAGAACCATCGTTTTCTTGCCGCGATGCGGGAGATCCTGACCTATGCCTAGGGCCAAGCGGTTTGCCTGTAGAGAAGGACTTCGTCCATCGATATGACGAGCGCTTCGAAACGGGGGAAGATTAGGACCGGGCCGAATCGAAAGGAGACTATATGAAGCAGCGACAGGTGCTGACCCTGAGTGCGCTGGTCGGGGCAGCTTTGGCGTGGGGCTGCGCGTCCGCGCCGTCGGGGGCGGTGGACGGCGGGCCGCCATCACAACAGGAAGCTGCGAGGGCGGTCATGGATTATCGCAAGTTGGCGATGGAATTACGCGAAATGGCTCATCGAAGGGAAGTGGAAGCGGAGGTGTTGTCGAAGCAACCAAACCCGGATCAAGAGAGGATTGCGCACTGGCGCGATATGGCGCAGCAGCTTCTGAAGGAAGCAGATGCGGCGGAGCAGCATGCACGGGAAATGCAGCGGAGCGTGCCGCATGGGATGATTCAATAGCACCGCTCTGGTCCATGCAAACCACAGATACCGGAGGAGAAGCGATGAGCAGGCACCGTCAGGGATATAGGTATATGGCGATCGGTTGTCTTGCGGCCAGCGTGCTGGCGAGTCTGGGAACGTTCTCGATCAAGGTGCAGGCCCAGTCTCTGGTACCGGGCGGGATGGTCATTGCGGATGGCACAACCGTGCCGGACATCGGTCCCTTGCCGACAGCGGTCCCGATCCCTCCCACGAACCTGAACTATGCAGCCAAGATCGCACTGGGGAAGCAACTGTATTTCGACGGGCGGTTGTCCAAGAACAATGCCGTCTCCTGCGCATTTTGCCACAATCCCGGCACGGGTTTCGCCGATCCACGGCAAACCTCCATCGGTGTGGGCGGCGGCGTGGGAGGCCGGCAAGCCCCGACGGTCTACAATACGGGATTCCTTCCCCTCCAGTTCTGGGATGGCCGCGCCGGTTCCCTCGAAGAGCAGGCGATCGGACCGATCGTCAATCCCGTCGAAATGGCGGAGACGCATGAGAATGTCGTGAAGAAGCTCGGCAAGATCAAGGGGTACCGGCAGCAGTTCCATGCTGTCTTTGGAACAGACGTGAATCTCCAGGGCATTGCCGAAGCCATTGCCGCCTACGAGCGGACGGTCGTCTCGACAAACTCCGCATTCGACAAGTACATGCTGGGCGACGCCGACGCGATGGACGGGGCCGCCATCCGCGGCATGGCCCTGTTCAAAGGGAAAGCGCGCTGCGTTCTGTGTCACAACGGCCCGAACTTCACCGACAATCGGTTCCATAACCTCGGCGTTCCGCAAACGGGGCCGATGAAGGAGGATCTCGGGCGCTACTATGTGACGCGCCAAGATCGGGACAAAGGCGCCTTCAAGACCCCGACGCTCCGGAGCATCGCCGAGACAGCCCCCTACATGCACGACGGCGTCTTCAAGACGCTCGAAGAGGTGGTGGATTTTCTCGACAAGGGCGGGGCGGTGAATCCGAACTTGAGTCCGCTCATTAAACCTCTTGGACTTACGCAGCGGGAGAAAGCGGACCTGGTCGGGTTTCTGAATGCGCTTGCGGGGGAACCCGTCAAGTTTGAGATGCCGAAACTGCCGAAGTGAGGCGGTCGAATAGAGAATACGGAGGCACCGTCATGAAAACTCAACCTGCACAAGAGAGAGAAGAGAAAACACGCCGAGTGGGAGCTGGCAAGACTAAGAAACCGGACACTGCTGCGGTATCGAGCAAGCCCCTCGTATCCGAATGCGACGATCTCCAAGCACTCATCGCTAAGCGTGCGCATGAACTTCATGTGGAGCGAGGTTGCCGGGATGGTTTCGCCCTCGACGACTGGCTTGAGGCGGAACGGGAGGTCCTAAGCCAAGTCCCGCCGGTGAAATCCACGCTGACAGCATCGGAGTGAGGGAACAGAGGCGCGAAGAGCGAAGGCGCGAGCATGAAAAAGATAAACTGCCTGTTCATCGGTAAGGCGAACAGTACGACTTTCCCGACAGGGTCGTCGGCCGAACCGCATTTGCCCAAGCTAGGAAAACGTTACGGCTTATACAGCAAGAAAAGGCCGATTTCACGGCATAGCCGAACGGGCTGACAGGAGAAGCGACCAAGTTCTATGTGCCGACACTGCCGAGGGACACGATGAATGATCGCATCACTCATACACCGAATTTGAGCTGGGCCCAGCTGTTTCACTTTCCTGGCAACGCGGAGGTCAAGGTGCTGCGGGATGAGGGTCCGGGCGAGGCGATGACGCTGCTGGTCCGCCTGCCTCCGGGCGGGCAAATCCGACCGCACAGCCATCCGGCGCCGGTTCAGCATTACGTGCTGGAAGGGACCTACGAGTCGGAGGGCGACACGTTCCACGCCGGCACTTACCGGTTCATCGTGGAACGTAAGGTTGTGGCGACCCTGACCACGACAACCGGCGCGCTGATTCTTATGATTTATGATCCGGTCACCCTGCCTCCCTCCGAAGTCGGTTCGTCGAAAAGGACTGCTTGACGTGGCTGTCGGCATTGTGCACAAGACTCAAGACAACAGGCGCTGCTCATGACATTGCTGTGGGTTCTCGGTTTTGTCCTGTTGGGCAGCGTGGGCGCGGTTTGCGGTGCGGGGCTCTTTCTGCTCTTCCCCGAGCGCATGCGGCGGGTGCTGATCCCCTATGTCATCAGCTATGCGACCGGCACGCTGTTGGCCGCGGCCTTGCTGGGGCTGCTGCCGGAGGCGATGGAACAAGCAGCCGTGGAACCGGTCTTGGCCCTGGTGTTGGCCGGACTGGTCGTGTTCTTCATACTTGAGCGGCTGATGGTCTGGCGCCATTGTCACATGGAGGGCCCATGCGAGACGCATCACAATACGGCCGGATATCTGATTTTGGTCGGTGATGCCCTGCACAACTTCGTGGACGGCGCGGTGATCGCCGCAGCCTTTCTCTCGTCCATCCCGCTCGGAATTGCCACAGGGTTGGCGGTGATCGCCCATGAACTCCCGCAAGAGGTCGGGGATTTTGGTATCTTGCTGGACAGTGGATTCGGACGGTCACAAGCCTTCCTCTGGAATACGCTGTCCGCTAGTGCATCCGTGCCTGGCGCGCTGGCGGCCTATGTGGCGCTGGACCAAGTCGAACACCTGGTCCCTTCGGTGCTGGCGTTATCAGCCGCCAGTTTTTTGTATATTGGGTTGGCCGATCTCGTACCCGGCCTCCATGGCCGGATCGGCGCGAATGCGGGACTTGGACAGTTTGGGGTGATGTTGCTGGGAGTGGGCACCATCGCGCTGTTTCGCCTGCATCATGGGTAGGGCACCTGGTTCGACCGAGGCTCGTGCCGGAAAAGAGGGTTCACCCGAACCGAATCCGTTCGATGATCCGGCTGTTGCCGCTCGGTACGAACGTTGGTACGCGGGCGAGGGAGCGGAGGCCGACGTCCGCGAGAGGCAACTCCTGGGACGCCTGCTGGCGGACTTCCCTCAGGCAGAGTCGGTTCTGGAAGTGGGCTGCGGCACAGGCCACTTCACGCGATGGATGGGAAACCATGATTTCCGGGCGACGGGACTCGACCCTTCGTGGGCCATGCTGGCGGAGACCGCAAGGCGGGATCACGGCCCCTATGTTCAAGGCGACGGGCACGGGCTGCCGTTTCACGATCAGACGTTCGATCTTGTCATGCTGATCACGACATTGGAGTTCCTCGCCGACCCGATTCGAGTGCTCACGGAAGCGACGCGGGTTGCCCGGCAGGGACTCCTGATCGGCGCCCTCAACCGGAACAGCCTCCTTGCGAGGCGGTACGTGAGATCGGGAAATCCGCTTTGGAAATCGGCGCACTTCTTTTCCGTGAACGAACTGACGGACATGACCGTCAAGGCCGCCGGCAGACGGCTTGGGGCTGTCGCCTGGAAGACGACGCTGTGGCCTCTGCGAAGCCTCCCGGCGCTCCCGCTGCCTTGGGGAGGCTTCATCGGTCTCGCGGCGCGCTTGCATGGGCCAACCTGAGGGAGAACCGCATCCGTGAAGAGCATCGCTGCGCAAGTCAGCCTCTATCCGTTGCGGCAGCCTCGTCTGTCGGGCACGATTGACAAGGCGCTTCGCATATTCCGTTCGTCCGGCTTGGATGTGCGTCCGGGAGCCATGAGCACCGTGGTCACGGGGAATGCACAGAAGGTCTTCGAGGGCCTGAAAGCCGTGTTCCGGTGGTCGGCCGCTCACGGGGACATCGTCATGACCGTCACTGTTTCCAACGCATGTCCGTTCGCGAACCAGCCGGTGGAGCCCCCAAAGCGAGACGCGCCGAAGAAAACTCCCGACACGCAAAGGAGGAAGAAGACACATGGCTAAGCGGATGGCTGTCATCGCCTCGTTCGTCGCTGTTGTCTTCGCCGGTTCCTGGGTATTGGCGGAAGTCCGGCCGGCCAATCCCAAGAAAGGGCAGGCGCTCTATGAGCAGCACTGCGCTCGCTGTCATGGGAGTGCCGGCGATGGCCTGGGACCGGATGCTCGGGACTTGATCGTTCCGCCGGCGAATTTTCTGTCGCTGCGCTCCCGATCCAAGGCGGACTGGGAATTGATGGTCGCCATCTCTCGCGGGGTGCTCTTCAGTCCCATGCACGGATGGGCGGACCGTTTGAGCGAGCAGGACATGCTGGATGTGCTGGGCTATATTCGAACGCTGGCTCCGTTCAATCCGGTGACATAAGGGGCCGCGCCGTGCATGCGTGACATCACCGGGCACTGGCCGCGAATCCTTTGCCTCTGCCCCCTGACTCTCAGGTAAGTGTGCGGAAAAGGCGTTGGAAACACCGTTGTTCTTTTCTTGCCGAAGGAGGCCCTTCGATGCCGCATCTTCGAGTGTTGCTGCTCGTCCCCCTTCTCGCCGGCATGCCCGTCTCCGTGGCGTTCCCGGCCGAACAGCATATGATGGCCCCCCGTGTGCCTCCCGACAAACTCGCGGAGGCGAGAGCGTTACAAAGCCCGCTGCCGGACTCGCCGGACGTCATCGAGAAGGGCAAAGCCCTCTACGAAGGCAAGGGCGCCTGTTTCAACTGCCACGGCAAGGGCGGGCAGGGCGATGGACCGGCAGCCATGGGACTCGATCCTTCCCCGCGGAACTTTCATCACCGTGGATTCTGGCGCCACCGCACGGACGGGGAAATCTTCTGGGTCATCAAGCACGGATCGCCCGGCACGGCGATGATCGGCTTCGGCGGCGAGCTGACGGACGAGGACATCTGGTCGCTCGTCCGCTACCTGCGCGGCTTTGCCGGTGAGGCGGGCCATCGCGGGGGGATGGGACAGGGGCCAGGGATGGGACCCGGCATGGGCGGCAGGCATGAAGGCGGCTGCTGCGACCGATCGGACGCCTCGCCGTGAGGCCCGGCGCTTCGATGCGGACCATGGTCGCCTTGGTCCTCCTGCTGTCCCTCGTAGATACCGTTGCCAAAGCCTTTGGCGCAGAGCCGCAGGAAGCAGACCTCGTCGTGTTCACGCGGGAGGGCTGTCCCTACTGCGACGCGGCGGCGCAATTCCTTGCCAGGCTCCGGCGCGAGCGACCCGGACTCCGCATGGTCGTCAAGGACGTGGGGAAGGACCGGAGCGCGTGGCGGCAGCTTGAGGAGCTGGCGGCGCAGAAGGGAATCACGGCCCTGGGCGTCCCCGCTTTTTATCTCCGCGGGGAACTGCTCGTCGGCTACGGAGGCCCGGACAGCACCGGCGCACAGATCACCGGCCTGTTGGATCGACCTCGGCCGCGAACGGAACATGTCCCGCCTGGCGCCTGCGCGCCGGAAGGCCCGGAGACGTGCGAGGCACCTGCGGTCGCACCGACACTGGAGGCCGATTCGGTCCAGACCGCCTGGTTCGGCCGCCTGAGCGCAAAGGACATGGGCCTCCCGACGTTTACGCTGGCGCTCGGCTTGCTGGACGGGTTCAATCCCTGCGCGATGTGGGTCCTGCTGTTTTTGCTGTCCCTGCTCGTCAATCTCCGGGACCGCTGGAAGATGTTCATCATCGCCGGGACCTTCGTCGCGGTGAGCGGATTGGTGTACTTTGCATTCATGGCGGCCTGGCTGAACGTGTTTGTCCTGGTCGGGTTGTCGCGGGCCTCGGAAGTCGTCCTCGGCGGAATCGCCGTCATGATCGGCGCGATCAACGTCAAAGACTTTTGGGCATTTCGGCGCGGGATGACGCTCGGTATCCCCGAAGCCGCCAAGCCGGGACTCTATGCGGGAATCCGGAAGGTCCTCTCCGCGGAGCGTCTTCCGGAGGCGCTGGCCGCGGTGGCGCTGCTGGCCTGTCTCGTCAACGTCATCGAGCTCCTCTGCACCGCCGGCTTTCCGGCCGTCTATACGCGCGTGCTCACCCTGCGCCAGTTGCCCTGGTGGGAATACTATGGCTACCTGGCTTTGTACAATGTGGCCTATGTGCTGGACGACAGCCTCATGGTCGCAATCGCCGTCTTCACCCTGAGTCACAGCAAGCTGCAGGAGAAGACCGGCCGGTGGCTGAAGCTCGTGAGCGGCGTCGTGATGCTGGGGCTGGGGCTGCTGCTGGTCGTGGCCCCGCATCGGCTGGCCTGAGGACTGCCCCGGCGCAACGCCGCGATAGCGCAGACACCGAGCCTTCCTTTTCTTTGGCTCCCTGACCTGTCGCTTTCCGCTACAACCTGCTCCTCCATCTGTAGCAGGCCTCCTCCTTGCTCCCTGGCCCCCTTCGTGACTCAGAATTAACTCATTGAGACACAAGCTAAATTAGGCGATCGGCCGATGGCGTTTGTGGCATCGTGTTTGCTCACCTTTTCATGTAGAAAAGGACACGATGAGAAGCATCCGCTTTCATGGCCGAGGGGGGCAGGGGGCTAAGACCGCCAGCCGGATCGTCGGCACCGCCGCCTTCTTGGAAGGACTCACGGCGCAGGACTCGCCGCTCTATGGCGCGGAGCGCCGGGGCGCGCCCGTGTCGGCCTCCACCCGCATCAGTCGCGAGCCGATTCGGGAGCGCGGCCTGATCACACGGCCCGACCTGATCGTCATTGCCGACGAATCGCTGATCGGCGACCCCACTGCGCGTGTGTTGGACGGCCTGTCCGAACGGACCGTCGTATTCGTGAATGCGGCGCTCCCGTCGGAGCAGGCGCGCGACCAGTTCCGCATTCCCGGTCGCGTGACCACATTGGATTTGACCGATATGACCCTCCGGCAGTTCGGCAAACCGGTCGCGCTGAGTGCGCCGCTCGGCGCGGTCGCCTGCCGGTTGCTCGGCTTGAAGGCCGAGAGCCTGAAGGCGGCGATCACCGGGGAGCTGGCCGATCTGGGGCTGCCCGAGACCGTGATCGAGGGTAACCTCGCACTAGCCGCCTCCTGCTACGACGCAGTGCCGGTCGTGCCGGTTGAAGAAATGGCCGGCACGCCGCCCGCCCCTGTCTCCCTTTGGACGCCTGTGTACGAGCCGCCGACGCTCGGCTCCGCGCGGATCAGCGCGAGTGCGAATTCGCCGCTGCGCGAGACCGGCGGGTGGCGGACCTTCCGGCCGGTGCTGGTGCCCGACAAGTGCAACGGCTGCTGGCTCTGTTTCGTCTATTGCCCCGATGGCGTCATCTCCATGACGAAGGACGACTTGCCCCTCATCGATTACGACCATTGCAAGGGCTGTCAGATCTGCGTCCAGGAATGTCCGACCAAGGCGCTCGTGGCCGAGCGGGAACAGGAGGGAGCGGGGACATGGCGGGCGAAATGATGACCGGCAATCTGGCGGCGGCCTGGGGCGCGCGACTGGCGGGGGTGGATTACATCCCGGCCTTTCCCATCACGCCCCAGACGGAAATCGTGGAGGCGCTGGCCGAGTGGTGCGACTGCGGGGCGATGCCGGCGCGGTTCGTGATGATGGATTCCGAACATTCCATGATGACGGCGGCCGGAGCCGGCGCCGCCGCGGGAGCCAGGGTTTTCACCGCGACGTCCAGCCAGGGCCTGTTGTACGCCTTCGAGGTGCTCTATTCGGTCGCCGGCTGGCGCGTACCGCTCGTGCTGGTCAACGTCTCGCGCGCGCTGGCCGCGCCGATCACGCTGGAGCCGGATCACAACGATGTGCTGGCCGCGCGGGATGCCGGCTTTCTCCAGATCCACGCCGAGACCTGCCAGGAAGTGCTGGATTCCATCCTGATGGCCTATCGCATCGCGGAGGATGAGCGGGTAATGCTGCCGGTGCTCGTCAATCTGGACGGGTTCTATCTTTCGTTCACGCGCGAGCCGGTGATCGTGCCCGATCCCGAGAAAGTGGCGGCGTTCCTCCCGCCGCTCCGTCCCGCCCATCTCGGCTTCAAAGCGTCCGCGCCTCATGCCTTGGGTGTGGCGGTCCTGGGCGGGACACCCTATACCTATTTTCGCCACCAGATGCACCTGGCTGCCATGAATGCCTTGCAGGTCCACCGGGAAGCCGCCGCCGATTTCGAGCGGCTGTTCGGCCGGCGGTACGATGTGGTGGAAGGCTATCGGCTGGACGATGCCGACGACGTCCTGGTCATGAGCAATGCCTTCGCGACCAAGGGCAGGGCGGCGGTGGACGCGGCGCGGGCCAAGGGCCGGCGGGTCGGGCTCCTGCGCCTACGAGTCATCCGCCCCTGGCCGGCGGAGGCCATCGTGACTGCATTGCGCGGCCGGCGGGCGGTGGGGGTGCTGGATCAGAATCTCGCGCCGGGCCTGGGCGGCATTCTCGTGCAGGAAATCGCCGCGACGCTGTATCATGATCCGGCGCGGCCGAAGGCGATCTGTTCGTTTATCGGCGGGCTGGGCGGCAAGAATATTCACGAGGGGGAGTTCGACGCGATCTTCGCCCGGATGGAGCAGGCGGGCAAGGCCGGCCGGGGAGAAGGCCCGGTGCTGCTCTATACCGAAGCCGAACATCGCGAGATGGAACAGCTGCAGATTCTGGCCTCTGAATCGAGAGCCGATCGCTGATGGCTCATCGCTGAGAGTTTTTGTCATGACCTGGCAACGCGAGACGTTTAAAAAGATCAAACAGATTCCCCGCGAGGAACACGTGCTGCCCGGCACATCCCTCTGCGCCGGCTGCGGAGGACTGGAGGCGCTGCGGCTGGCCGCGAAGGTGCTCGGCGACGACGTCGTCTACGTGAATGCCGCCGGCTGCTTCACGATGCTGGCGGCCTATCCCTTCACGCCGTTCAAGGGCTCGTGGCTCTACACCACGATGGGTTCGGCGCCGGCCGGCGCACAGGGGGTGCGCGACGCCTTGGATGTGTTGATCGCCAAAGGACGGTTGCCCAAGCGCGACGATCTCAAAGTCGTGGTGCTCGGCGGAGACGGGTCGACCTACGACATGGCCCTGTCCTCCACTTCGGGGGCCATCTACCGCGGCCTCGACTTCTATTATTTCTGCTACGACAACGAGGCCTACGGCAACACCGGGGTGCAGCTCTCGGCCGCGACGCCCTACGGCGCGCGGACGACGACCTCGCCCTGCAGCCTGCAGCATCCCGCCGGCACGATCCAGGAGAAAAAGGACATCTTCGAGATCTGGCGCGCGCACAAGCCGCCCTATATCGCCACGGTCGCCCCGCGCTATCCGCTGGATCTGGCCGAGAAGTTTGCGCGCGCCGCGACATTCACAGGGCCCAAACTCTTTCTCGCCCTCTCCGCCTGCCCAACCGGCTGGCTCTACGATCCGGGCGAGACGCCGGAGGTCGCCAAGCTGGCGGTCGAGACCGGTCTGTGGCCGTTGAAGGAGGCGATCAACGGAGCGGTCACTCATACCTACATTCCCAAGCGTAAGCCGGTGGAAGAATACCTCAAGTTGCAGGGCCGGTTTCGGCACCTGTTCGAACCGACGAAGCAGGAGGAGGCGATCCGCCACATCCAGGAGCGTGTGGACGCCTATTGGCGACAGGTGAACGTATGAGCGTCCCGCGGCATCCCGGATGGGCGCTGGTCGTAGCCTTGCTGGCGCTGGGCTCTGTGAGTGCGAGCGCGTCGGGCGCCTCGGCCGCCGAGCGGCACATGATGCAACCGTTGGTGCCGGCCGATCAGCTCGAATCGGCCAGAGCCATGGCCAACCCGCTGCCCGACGCACCCGAGACCGTCGAGAAGGGCAAAGCCCTCTACGAAGGCAAGGGCGCCTGTTTCAACTGTCACGGCAAGAACGGGCAGGGCGACGGACCGGCGGCGACGGGACTCGATCCTTCCCCGCGCAACTTTCATCACCATGGATTCTGGCGCCATCGCACGGACGGGGAAATCTTTTGGGTGATCAAGCACGGATCGCCCGGCACGGCGATGATCGGCTTCGGCAACGTCCTGTCCGATGACGAAATCTGGAGCCTGATCCGTTACCTGCGCACGTTCGCCGGAGGTCATGGCCCAGGCGAAGGGATGGGCCGGGGACGCGGCATGGGCCGCATGGGGCCCGGAGGAGAAGGTTGTTGCGGAGAGGGGGCGACGGACCGGTGAGCGGCTCGTTCTGGGGCCAGGCACTGGTGTCGGTCGGATTGTGCGGAGCCTTGGCCGGCTGCGCACCGGGCGGCCAGGACCGGCTCCCGGTGACGCTCCCCGATACCAGAACGGCGCTCGACCTGACGGCCCAGGAGGGCCGCGAGCATCGCGCCGTGATGCTCCAACACCTGGAGACGGTGCAGGCGATCGTGGCGGCGCTGACCGAGGAGGACTTCGTGCGGGCCCAGGGGCTCACCGAAGCCCATCTCGGATTTTTCATGCATCGGCAGGCGATGGCCCGACAGCACCCGGAATCCTTTCCGCCCGCTTATCACGACCTCGCCATGGCCCATCACGAGGCGGCCGAAGCATTGGCCGGGACGATACCCTCGCGCGACCTGAAACAGATTCTTCCGAAGCTCGACGGGGTGTTGAAAGCCTGCGTCGCCTGCCACCTCTCGTTCAAAGTCAACGAGAGAAGTTAGACGGATCCGGCGGAAGAGGCGTTCAGAACCGGCTCCACCTTGATCCTCGCATCCACGATCCGGCACCCTTCGCCCGGCGGCAACGCGAAGAGAGGGTTCAGGTCCACCTCCGTGATCTCGGGAATCTCCTCGACCAACCGCGACACCCGCAACAACACCTCTTCGATCGCCTCGAGGTCGGCCGGGGGATGGCCACGATACCCCTCCAGGAGACGGTAGCCTCGGATGCTCCGGACCATCTCGCTCGCGTCCCGGTCGGTCAGGGGCGTGATGCGGAAACAGACATCGCGGAGGATCTCGACGTGGATGCCGCCGAGCCCGAACGCGATCAAGGGTCCGAACAGCGGGTCATGCGTCACCCCCACCATCAGCTCGACGCCCCCTGACACCATCGGCTGCACGATCACCCCGTCCATGGCCTCAAGCCGGCCGTCCAGGGCCAGCCGGTCTCGGATCTGCGCAAAGGCCCGGCGCACCGCATCCACGTCCTGCAAGTTCAGGACGACTCCGCCGACCTCCGTTTTATGGACCACCGTGCGCGAGGCCAGCTTCACCGCCACAGGAAATCCCACGCGCCGGGCCAGCGACGCCGCGTCGTCCATCGTCCGCGCCAACCCGCCCGGCGCCACAGGCAGCCGAGCGGACGTCAGCACCTCCCTCATTGCTTCGGCCGACAGCCATCCGGCGCCTCGCGCGTCAACGGCGCGGCGACACAACCGCCGCGCCTGTTCCAGATCCAGATCGTCGAAATCGGGGATCATGCCGAGCGGCTGGGCCCGCCAGTCCGCATAGGCCGCCGTCTTGCTCAGCACCAGCGCCGGCGTCTCGGGAAACTCGTAGACGGGGATGTTGAGGCGGGCCAGTTCGTTCGGGCCGGACGTCTGTTCCTCCTCCCCCATCCAGCAGACCAGCACCGGGAGGGGGGCCTGGTCCGTTCCCGATGCGATCCCGTCCCGGATCGCCAGCGCCAGGCTTTGCGGATCGAGCGCCCCCGCCGAGACGTACAAGACGATCAGCGCATCCGCTTCGCCGGACCCGGCGATGACCCTCAGCGCCTGCCGAAACTCTTCCGCACCGGCCGAGGCGATCAAATCCACGGGATTCGCGAGTCCCGCCGTCGGAGGAAGGAACGAAGCCAATTGCGCCTGCGTCCGCTCGGAGAAGGTGGGCACCAGGAGACCGCCCGCTTCGCACCGATCGGCGCAGAGGATGGCCGGGCCGCCCGCGTTGGTCACGATCGCCACCCGCCGGCCCTTCGGGAGCGGCTGCGCACCCAAGGCCACGGCCAACGCAAACAACTCTTCCAACGTGTCGGCGCGAATCACGCCGGTCTGCCGGAACAGCGCCTCCACCGCCGCATCGCTGGCGGCCAGGGCCGCCGTATGGGATCCGGCGGCGCGGCGGCCAGCGCCGGTCCGTCCTCCTTTGACCGCCACGATGGGCTTGCGCCTCGCCACGCGCCGCGCGATGCGCGCGAAGCGGCGGGGGTTGCCGAAGGATTCCTGGTAAAGGAGGATCACGTCGGTGCGCGGGTCTTCTTCCCAATATTGCAGGAGGTCGTTGCCGGAGACATCGGCCTTGTTGCCGACGCTGACGAAGGTGGAGAGGCCCAAGTGCAGCCGTTTCGCCGCCGCCAGGACGGCCAGCCCCAGCGCGCCGCTTTGGGAGGACATGGCCATGCACCCGGCCTGAGGGAAGATCGGGGAGAACGAGGCGTTGAGGCGGACCGATGGGTCCGTGTTGAGAAGGCCCAGGCAATTGGGTCCGACCATCCGCATGCCGTAGCCCCGCACGGCGGCCAGCAGCCGGTCTTGCCGCGCCCGGCCCTCGGCTCCCACCTCGGCAAAGCCGGCCGTGATCACGACGAGAGCCCGGACGCCCCGGGCCGCACAGTCCTCCACGACGACCGGCAGGGCTTGCGGCGGTACGGCGATCACCGCCAGGTCGGCCGGGTCGGGAATCGTTCGAACGGAGGGATAGGCTCGAAGGCCGGCGATGTCCTGTGCGTTGGGATTCACGGGATACAGGACCCCGGTGAACGACGCGGCGCGCAGCGCCGCCAGCAGCCGTCCGCCGATGGAAGCGGGATCCCGCGAGGCACCGACCACCGCCACGGAGCGGGGCTGGAAAAAAGGGCGCAGGGACGCGATCGTGGCCAGACGCTCTCGCAGTTCCGATCGCTCCACTCCGGCTGCGGTGGACAACAGCGACAACTCCACCTCCATGTCGCCGCCCTCCAGCGCTTCGCGCGCCGTGAAGCCGGACTCACGAAACACCTCGCGCATCGCCAGATTGTCGGCCGAGGTGACGGCCCAGAGCCGGACATACCCCTGCCCCGCGGCCAGCAGCGCCAGCCGCTCCAGCAGCAGCGTGCCCAACCCCTTGCCATGCAAGGCATCGTCCACCGCCATCGCGACCTCCGCGGTCCGGCCATCCTTGGCCAGGTAGGACCCGGCCGCGATGATGCGCGGGGCGCCCTCGATCAGACGCGTGACCAGCAGCGTCATCAACGCATGGGGATCGGCGGGGTCGCAGAGGGAGGCGATCAGGGAAGGCGGGGGCGCCGTTTCAGAAAAAAACCGATGGCGCCTGGCCTCGGGCGAGAGCCGGTCCACGAAGGCTTGCAGCGCCGGCTGATCCTCGGGTTTGGCCGGACGAATGAGGGCGGTCGTGCCGTCCCGGAGGATCAGGTATCCCGCGCCGGCCTGTTGCCGACCGAAGTCCTGCACGGCAGGCGGGAGATAGAGCGGGCGCACAGGCAAGCGGGCCATCGGCGAAAGTCTCCGCAGGATTGTGGTTCGATTACCGAGGAGCGTCGGTCACCGTGTCTGGCTTTCCTGCTCCCGCTCCTTCTGCAGTCGTTCGAGATATTGCCGCCGCTCCTCGTCCTTCGGCTCATACATGTTCCGCTGGATGCTCAGCCACCCGGACTCTACCGCGAGGTAGGCCAGCGCAGCCAACACCACGCCCGCGACAACCAACCAGGCCGTCGTTTGCAGCCAACTCCGGTTCCAGAAGAGCCAGGCGCGTGCGTAATCCATCTTGGTTTTCGGCGCATGACGCAACGGCTTGACGACCGTCTTCCTGGCCACAGTGGAGACAGGCTGTGAGAAGCGGACGTCGCCGAAGCGATTCTCGCCTGGGCCGGACAGGATAGGGGGCGATTCGGCCACGGCCCGAGCCTCACGTGGCAGGGTCGCCGGCTCGACGGCCATTGCCTCGGCCGGCGGCGCCGGTTTCGGTTGAGGGCTTGGCTCCTCCACAGGAGACAGAGTGCCGGGCTGAGGGCTCGCCGGCATAGCCCTCGCTGGTTGCGCCGGCGATTGGGAGCGAGGAGCCGTAGCGACAGGAGACGCTTCGCATATCTCGGACAAACGGGCCGGGATAATCGGCGGCGGTTGGGGCCGAGGCGGCTCGACGGTCGCCGCAGGAGGCGGCGCTTCAGGCTGAGGACTCGGCGGTGCAACCCTCGTCGGGGGTTCCGGTGGCTGAGGGCGAGGCGGCGCTGCGCGCATCTCGACTGAAAGGGCCGGGATAACCGGCGGCGGTTGGGGCAGGGGCGGCTCGACGGTCGTCACGGGAGGCGCCGGGAGGTCCGGTCGGGGAGGCAAGGCCCTCGGCCTGAGTTGCCGCTTGAGAATTTCGCTCAGCTCCAGATTGCCGTTCAGGCCCAACAGCAGGATATCGTCCAACGTCAGGACGGATATCAGCTGTCCGGCGTCGTCCACGATCGGCAACCGCCGGATGCCGTGGCGCGCCATGAGGGCGACGGCTCCTTCCACCCCCGCATCGTCTGTCACCGTCACCAGCGGCTGAGTCATCGCCTCCCAGGCCAACGTCGTGTCGGGATCGGCCCCGGTGGCCATGACCCGCACCACCAGATCGCGGTCCGTGAGGATGCCGACCGGCTTCCGGTCCACGACCACGAAGACATCGCCGACATCCCGCGCAACCATGGCCTGGGCCGCCTCCCTGATCGGGGCCTCCGAGATGACCGAGCAGACATCCTGGGCGCGATTCCGGGCAACGGCCACCGCCGCCGAGAAGGCCTGCGTAATGGGGGCGATCTCCCGGAACGAGAGGCCTGGCTCCTCGGCCGCCGCGGGCTTCATGCCGGCCTTTTTCGACTCCAGTTGCCCCTGGATAATGGCGCGCAAGTGCGGACGTCCGTTCAGGCCCAAGAGCAGCATGTCGTCGAGGGTCAGGATGGACTCCAGCTGTCCGGCGTCATCCACGATCGGCAGGCGCCGGATCCCGTGACGCACCATCAGATCCACGGCCGTCCCGATGTCCTGCGTGTCGGAGGCCAGGACCAGGGGCTTGGACATGACTTCCCACACGAGCAGGGTCTTGGGGTTCGCCTCGCGCGCGAGCACCCGCACGACCAAGTCGCGGTCCGTGAGAATCCCGACCGGCTTCTGATCCCACGCCACGAGCACATCGCCCGCGCCTTCCGAGGCCATCACTTGCGCCACTTCGAAGACCGTCGTCTCGGGCGGAACGGTATGGACAACCGCCGGCAGACCGCCAGGCGGAGCGGTGCCGGTTTCCTTCTCGCGCTGCTCCTCGGGCACAGCGCCGGCCGGCCGATCCGCAGAAGGTTGAGACTCGCTCAAGGCCCCCCCGCACCCTCTTGGGCTCCCCATGCGCCCGACCTGGTTCCAACGTCGCAACGGAGCGCGACGAGGCCGATCGACGGCCCCATGGCCTCGTTCGGCTCCGCGCGCCATTGTACACGGCGTGTTACACGTAGTACAGCAGACACTCTCGTCGGTGCAGCGTCGGGGGGCGGGATGGACGGCTCGATCCGGTGGGCAGGAATCGTCGGACGGACGGGAGCATAACCTCGTAGCCGAGGCTGGTTCAGCCGGTCGAAGAAGACCGCCCGGATTGCGAGGTCGCCGTCCGGCTTACGTCCGGATAGACTCCTCCCGGAGCGTCAACATTTCGCGGGCCATCCCCGCGAGGGTGGTCAGGCCGAACGGTTTCCGCAGAAAGGGCCATCCGCCTTTCATGATGTAGAGCGATTCGAGGTGCTCGTCCGAATGCCCGCTCATCAGAATGACTTTGATCTGGCGGCGCACCGCCTGAATCTGCCGCACCAGTTGGAGACCGTTCATGTTGACCGGTTGCGACGCGCCGGTGCGCAACTGCAGCGTCTTGGGCGCCAGCACCAGATCCGTGATCAGCAGATCGATCACGCCTGGGTAATGTCTGCAGAGGTGCAACGCCTCGCGACTGTCACCGGCCTTGAGCACGCGAAACCCCTCCTCTTCGAGGCAATACCCGCACAAGCGTACGATCGCCGGATCGTCGTCGACGATGAGCGCGGTCGGTAATCCCATGGCCGGCTTGTCCTGCGCCATCGACCGGGGCTCGGTTCCGGACGGATTCATGGTTGTCATGGCTTCTCCTCCTTTGGGCCTCACGCCGTCCTGCTGCGCTCTCGCACGAAGTCCCCGCGCGGCCGCCACGGCAGGCTTGGCCGGTACAGGCAAGGATCGCGCCTGCCCGTGACGGTCTGACATCAACCGACTACGCCAACAAGTGGGGGTCCGATAAGACTTTGTCGTCGCGGGGCGGGACCGGCCCGCAGGGGCCTTCAATCTGCCCCTCCAACGCTTGGGCGATCGCCCGCAACCACGATCGCCGATGGTTCAGCGGCTGGCCGCACATGAGGCAGAGGCCCGTGCCGCTTTCCAGTTCGCAGCCGCACCGCAGACACCCCTTGAATTGCCAGAGGTACATCATGGGCTTCCCTCGCAAATGTGTGCCTCGACGTGCACGAATGTCCCGACGGAGTGAGCAAGGTCGGTGCCGAAGCGCGCGGGTGTCTAAAATCAACCGAGTTCCGGTCGGTTATCCAACTTGCGGCCGATTCGTGGAAAGCGCGACGCGAAGGGCTGCCCCTACACCGACTTCATGTGTTTGCAGGTAACGTGTTGATGATCCTGGAGATTGGATTGCAGGCAAGAGACTACACCGAGATGCGTAAATGCATCTGGCAAGGCGACGGCTTACGGCTCTGTCGGTTCCGGTTCCGGCGCCTGCGGGGGACCATCCGTCGGCGCCCCTTTCGTATCCCCCGGATGCAGGCCATGCTTCCGCAGCAACTTGTAGAAGTCGGCTCGGTAGCGCCCGGCGATCTGCGCCGCCCGCGAGATATTGCCGCCCGCGGCCTGCATGACCTCCTTCAGGTACCGTTGTTCGAATTCCCCTCTCGCCTCCGTCAGCGGTCTCAGTTGGCCTTCCGACGAGGCGGGGACGGCGGGCAGCAGGTCCGCCGTAATCATGTTTTGCGTAGCCATGATCACGGCCTTTTCCACGACGTTTTCCAGCTCACGGACATTGCCGGGCCATGGCTGCCGCGTCAACTGGTGCATCGCGTCCGGCAGGAACCCCCGCACGTCCTTGTTCGATCGGCCGGCGCTCTGCCGCAGAAAATGCTGCGCCAACGCGGGAATGTCATCCCGTCGCTCGCGGAGCGGGGGCACGGCGATCGGCACCACCTGGATGCGGTAGAAGAGGTCCTCTCGGAACGTCCCCTCTTTCACGGCCTGGGCCAGATCACGATTGGTCGCCGTGATGATGCGGACGTCCACTTTGGTGGGGTGCGCCCCCCCGACCTCCTGCACCTCCCGCTCCTGCAACGCCCGCAGGAGCTTCACCTGCACGGCGAGCGGCGTCTCGCCGATTTCATCGAGAAACAACGTGCCCCGCTCGGCGCTCTGGAACAGCCCGCGCTTCGCCTGCTGCGCGCCGGTGAAGGCGCCCTTCGCGTGGCCGAACAGTTCGCTCTCGATCAGGTTCTCCGGAATGGCCCCGCAGTTGATGGCGACGAAGGGACCCTTGGCCCGCCGGCTGTTGCAATGGACGACGCGCGCGATGACTTCCTTGCCGGTGCCGGTCTCGCCGGAGAGGGAGATGGTCGCGTCCGTATCGGCGACGCGCGCGACCTGTTGCAGCAGCTCCTGCATGGACGGGCTCCGCGCCACCACGTTCTCGATCCCGTAGAGCTCCTTGACCAGCAACTTGAGCCGTTGGATTTCCCGGCTCATCCGCCGCTGCGCCAGGGCTTTCTCGACGTGCACGGCGAATTCCTTGTCGTCGAACGGCTTCGTGAGGTAGCCGCAGGCGCCTTTCTGCATGGCTTCCACGGCGTTGGGGATGCTTCCATGGGCGGTGAGGATCAGCACCGGCAACTCGGGGTGGAGCTGGCGCAGCTCCTCCATCAAGGCCAGTCCGTCCCGGCCGGCGAGGCGCAGGTCGGTGATGGCCATGTCGAAGACCTCGCGGCGCGCTTCGGCGAGCGCCGCGTCCGCGTCGGGGCAGGCCGTGATGGCAAAGCCCATGGCCGTCAGGCGGATCTTGAGCAGATGGAGCAAGCCTTCGTCGTCGTCCACCAGCAATATGCGTTCGCCTTCCATCGTCGCGCCTTTCTTGTGCATGCTACGGCTGCGCGTCCTTGCCCGAAGCCGGAGGGGTCCGTCCCGGGGCCGGTTTCGGCCGCCGCTTTTCTTTGTCCTTCATTTCCTGATCGATCCGTTTCAACGCGTCGAGCTGCCTGGTCAGCTCCTCGATCTGCTTGTCCTTGGCCTTGAGCCCCCGCTGCAATGTCCGGAGCGCCGGCCCGTCCACTTCCTTCGACAGCTGCTGGATCATCAGCTCTTGCCCGAGCACCTCCCGGACCAGCTGCTCGGTCATCCTCGCCAGCGGACCCGACCAGGCGCCGCCGGACGGCTGATCCTTGAGCACCTGCAGCCAGGCCCGGCTGGACGAGGCGAGGCGGCTGTCGGGAGAGACGGCGACCACCTGCTGAAACTGCCGGACCGCCGCCTCCCGGTTTTCGTAGAGCGCAACCAGCGCGCGAATGAACAGAAGCCGGTCACAGGTCTGGCGCTCGGCGCAGGCGGCGAGTTGGGCCTCGTGCGCCTGCGCGAGATGCTGAAAGCGCGGCAGGTCGGCGGCATCCGGCACGAAGAACGGCGAGGTCGGGCCGACCGTAGGCGCGCAGGCGCTGAGGCTTGCGAGCGCCAGCAGCGCCCCACCGGCCCATGTTCCCCCGCGCCTCATGCCGCGCCTCCCGGCCTACGGAGCGGCAACAGGAAGCGGGCGACCGTTCCCTTGCCGACTTCGCTCTCGATCCAGACCCGCCCCCCATGCGCCTCGATGACGTTCTTGGCCAGCGCCAAGCCGAGTCCGCTCCCGGCCACCGCATGTTTTTCCTGCCGGCGCCCCTGGTAGAACCGTTCGAAGACATGCGGCAAGTCTTCCGGCGGAATACCCGGTCCCGCGTCCGAGACGGAGAGACAGGCGCCGCCCAGACGCTCGTCCGGCTCCACCCGAACCCGGACCGTCGCCCCCTCCGGGCTGAACTTGAGGGCATTGGAGAGGAGGTTGTCCACCACTTGCTCGATCCGTGCGGCGTCCATCGCCACCCACAGCCCGCCGGGCGGCGCATCGACCAGGATCTGGACATGCCGACCTTCCGCCAGCAGCCGGATCTTCCGCACCGACTGTTCCACGGTCCGCGCCAGGTCGGCGCGCGCCAGCCGGTATTCCATCAACCCCGCTTCCATCTTCGAGAGGTCCAGCAGCGTCGAGATCAGATGCATCAACCGTTGGCTGCTGTCCCGCATGATTTGCAGCGTTTCTCGTTGCGCCTGGTCCAGGGGGCCGGGGATTTCATCCAGCAGCAGCTGCGTGCCTTCCCTGATGGAGGCCAGGGGCGTGCGCAATTCGTGGGAGATGTGGGCCAAAAATTCGGCCTTCATCTCGTCCAACTCCTGCAGCTTCGCGCCCATCCAATTGACCGTTTCGACCAGTTCGCGCAGGTCGCTGGGCGCCTCGACGCTGACCGACCTCCCGAATTGCCCCTGGCCGATGCGGCGGATGTGCTCCTGGATGCGACCCAAGGGCCGTAAAATGCTGAGGCTCGCGATGGCCGCGAACGCAAATCCCAGCACGATGGCGGCCATCAACAGCCTCTGCATCATGTCCTCGGCCCGAGCCGAATTGGCCCGGGCTTCATTGACCAGGGCGCCCACTCGATTCTCGTGAAGCGCAATGTAGGCGTCGAGCCGGTCCGTCATGTGCGTCATGCGCTCGTCCCGCTGACGCTCATAGTCGTCCTGCGGCTGCCCCAAATGGAACGGGTACCGCTCGATGCTGTCTCGAAACTGCCGGCGGTAGTCCTGGTGCAGCAGCAGCAGGTGGTCCAGCAGGCTCTGGCCCTCCGGCTCGGTCTCCTGGCGCCGGAGCGCCGTCGCCGTCCTGCGGAACTCGTCCGCCTCCTCGTCCACGCTCGTCAAAAACAGTCGGTCCCGCACAGCCCAATACTTCTTTTCACTGCGCAGCTGGGCATAGAGACTCGTGACGAGATGCTTGGCCGTCTCGATCGCCGGTTGGTGATAGGACACCAGTTCGGTATTGAGCTTCGTGAGCTGCCGGAGTTGGACGAGGGCATAGAGATTGACTCCTGCGACCGCCACAATGATCGCGAGAGAGCCCAAGGCCAGTCTCCAGAAGATTGAAAGACGCGTGAGACGCATAGCTCTGGTACCGGAAGTCTCTTTCAGCGTGCGCTTTGACGATTCAGCTGCATGAAAATCCATACAGGTGTAGGTCATTGTAAACTATGAATATGCCTATCCATACATTGGAAATGTTGTAGACATATCCCTTCACTTTCCGATTGATCATTCTTCTCTCATTGCCTGTCATAATCAAGCAACCCCTTGAAATATCGCACGCTTCTCCCATCCTCCGCACTCCGGCATTCCCTTTGCTCACCTAGAAAATCGCATGCCGACTTTTCTCACGGCACAGACGACACAAGAGACCGGCACCCACAGCGCATTGAAGAAGCAGGCTCTCGACTCATGGAGCCTGACCCAGAAAGGGGGCACGATGAACCGGATCCTAGTGAAAACCCTTTCGCTCCTCTTGTTCGCCGGAGTCGGCGTCATGACGGTCGCCGGCGAAACAGCCGTCGCGTTTCAACCGACGGCCATCCGGGTCGATTTGCGGATTGAGGTCGAGCCGTCCATGTTTCAGGGGACCGTGGAAGTCATCGACCTCTCCGATTCCAGCATGCTCATCAGGACGGACTACGGCCGCATGCTCCGTCTCTTCAGCATGACGTGTCAGGGGCTGCGCGGCCTGAACGAGGGCGACCGCGTGCTGCTCGAACCGGACCCGGAGGGGACCCTGACCGTCACCACGATGGATCGAACCGTCCCTCATCTGGCGCAGAGCCAGACGTTGCTGGACCAGGCGGCCTGGTCGCCGGGGCTCTGCGACGGAGAGACCCTATGAACCTCGAGCGGCTGATCGTGATCGGCCTCTTGGGGTGGATGGCGATGCACTGGCTGTTGTTCAGCCTGGATGTACCGTGATCATTCCCGCAGGACCGATTGAGCCGGCTCCTGCGCGAGGCCGGTCGTGATCCAGCACGGCAGATCAAGGAGGTTGTCATGAAACACGTGATTTTCAATACAGGGCTGTTGCTCATGGGCATCATCATGGTCCTGGGCTCGGCGCAGGCCGTCCTGGCGCAACCAGAGGGGCCGCCTGCCCGTGAATGGTCGGGCGGCGCGGGCATCGGCTTGTTGGGCAACACGCCGGACGGGACCGCCTTCGCCCTCAATATGCACGGCGATCGATTCTTGAACCGGAATGTGTCGATCGGGCCGTTGATGCAATTGGGCGTGACGGGAGATATGACCCAGGTCGGACTGTCCGGTCAGGGGAAGTATTGGGTCGACATTCCCGACACGTCCGACAAACTGAAGTTGGTCTTGCAAGGCGGGTTGGGCTTCGCGCATGCGGATCTGCGCGGGTCCGACACCTCCTGGTTGATCCCGCTCGGAGTCGGACTCGACTATAAAGTGGACGAACGAACGGCGCTGACCTCCACCTTTCTCCTCAATTTCACCGACCTCGAGCCGAGGCCGGGCACGCATACCACCGTGATGCCCGGTCTCACCGTCGGGGTGCGATTCTAGGGCCGGCGCAACGATCCTGCCTGTTGCCTTCCCGATGGCCCGGGCAAGGGCATGACGACGGCCACAGGATCGCTATGGAAGGGGGAAACAAGATGAAACCGGTATGCCTCGTGCTTGTGTTGGCATTGGTCGGCTCCCTGACCGGCTGCGCAGGGATGACGGATGAGCAGCAGCGGTTGCTGTCCGGCGGCGGACTTGGCACGGCCGGAGGCGTTGCGCTGGCCGCAGTCACGGGCGGGAGTGTGCTGATCGGAGCCGTCGTGGGGGGCGCCGCTGGCGTTGCAGGAGGCGCGCTCATGAACGAGCAAGAAAAGAAGAAGTCCGCGAAGACTGCAACAGGGAAAAAGACCAGCGTGGCGCAGAGACAAGATACGAAGGCGGATTAACGCCTGACGAATCGCGATCGCGGCCGTTCAACAAGGAAAACAATATCGGCGTCCTTCATCACTCGTGGTCGAGCTGGCACTGATCAACCATATCAGGGGTTCGTGGATAGGGAGCCATGCAGACCGGATCCGGCAGAGGCCAGAAACCGTTCCTTGCGAAGCCAAATTCTGTTCCAACCGGCCGTACGAGGCCCTCACAGATCCTCACGTTTCGCCCCCCGTCGGCCGCACGGTCCCGCGGCAGAACCGACAAACAAGCGGCCGGATCAATAGGTTGCGCCAGTCGCTCCCCATGGCATCCGCTCCCGGCACTGGACTTGCTCCTCTCAAATAGAGGAGTCAAGAACATGGGCCAGCTCCGGACGGTTGCGCGGACAGCGGTGACGATCCTGCTTCTCGCCTCCTTCTATTTCGTCGCGGGGAAACTGGGATTGCGGCTGGCCTTCATGAACGCCAGCGCCAGCGCCGTCTGGCCCTCCACCGGCCTCGCGCTGGCCGCGCTGCTCCTCCTGGGATATCGAGTCTGGCCCGGCATTTTCGCCGGCGCCTTTCTGGTCAATCTGACGACCACGGGCTCGCTGCAGACGACGCTCGGCATCGCGCTCGGCAACACGCTCGAAGGGCTGACCGGCGCTTATTTGGTGAACCGGTTTGCGCACGGGCGCCACACCTTCGACCGCGCATCGGACGTGTTTATGTTTGCGGGACTCGCCGGCATGGCGAGCACGGCCATCAGCGCCACCTGCGGCGTGATCAGCCTCTCCCTCGGCGGATATGCCGAGTGGGCCGACGTTCGCTCGATCTGGCTGACCTGGTGGCTCGGCGACGCGGGAGGCGCGCTGCTCGTCACGCCGGTGTTGCTGCTCTGGGCCCTCAATCCGCGCGTGGGCTGGACCCGCGCCCAGACCATCGAGGCGCCGCTGCTGCTGCTGACGCTCGTGGCGGTCGGACAAGCCGTGTTCGGCGGATGGTTGTCCGACTCCGTGACGCCCTATCCTCTGGCCTACCTCTGCGTGCCGGTCCTGGCCTGGGCGGCGTTCCGATTCGGCCCGCGTGAAACCGCCACCGTTTCGCTCCTGCTCGCCGGACTCGCCGTCTGGGGCGCCCTTCGCGGACACGGGCCCTTCGTGGGCCCGACACAGGACGAGTCCCTCGTGCTCCTGCAGACGTTCATGGTGCTCACGGCGGCGATCACCCTGGCCCTGGCCGCCATCGTCGCGGATCGGCGTCGGGCGGCCGCCATGCGCGCCCAGCTCGCCGCCATCGTCGAGTCGTCCGACGATGCGATCATCAGCAAGACGCTGGAAGGAAACATCCTCAGCTGGAACAACGCGGCCGAGCGGATCTTCGGCTATGCCGCGGATGAAGTCATCGGACGTCCGATCACCCTCCTGATCCCCCCGGATCGCCTCGACGAGGGCCCCGCTATTCTCCGGCACCTCACGCGCGGCGAACGCATCGAGCATTTCGAGACCGTGCGGCAACGGAAGGACGGGACGCTCCTCGACGCCTCCCTGATGATCTCCCCGATCAAGGACGCCGAAGGCGCCGTCATCGGGGTGTCCACGATCGTGCGCGACATTTCCGACCGCAAGCGGGCCGAGAAGACGTTGGAGCACACGAACCGGGAGCTGGTCGCCCGAATCCAGGACCTGGAACACCAGTCCTGCCAAATCATGCTGCTCAGCCAATTGGGAGAGCTGCTCCAGTCGTGCCACACCGTGGAGGAGGTCTATGCCGTCATCGGCGCGTACGCGCCGCAACTCTTTCCGGACGAGGCGGGATTCCTGGGGATCATGAGCGAGTCCGGCAGTTTGGTCGAGGCGGTCGTCACGTGGCATCCTCCGCTCGCCAGCAAGACCGATTTCCGCTTGGACGAATGTTGGGCGTTGCGACAGGCCCGGCTCCATGCCGTCGGGGAAACCCGCGCGGGACCGTTTTGCCAGCACCTCGACCGCCCGTTTCCCCTCGGCTATCTCTGCGTGCCCATCATGGCCGAAAGCGAGACGCTCGGCCTGCTCTACGTGCAGAGCGGCCGTCATGCCCCCGCGCGCGCCGTCCGCCCCACGGACCTGTCGGATTCCTCCACGCAACGGATGGCGCAGGCGATGGCCCAGCACATCGCCTTGGCAATCGCCAATTTGAAGCTGCGCGCGGTCCTCCGTGCGCAGGCGATACGGGACCCGCTCACCGGTTTGTTCAACCGACGCTACCTGACCGAATTGTTGGAGTTGGAATTACGCCGCGCGCAACGGAGCCGCTATGCCGTCGGGATGATCATGCTGGACATCGACCATTTCAAACGGGTGAACGACACCTTCGGCCATCAAGCCGGAGACATGTTGCTGCAGGAATTCGCCGCGCTCCTGAAGACGAACTGCCGGGGCGGAGATATCGTCGCACGGTTCGGGGGCGAGGAGTTCGTTCTGGTGTTGCCCGCCGCATCGTTGGCCGACGCGGCGCGGCGGGCGGAAACGCTGAGGGAGGCCTCCGGAGACCTGCAGCTGGTCCGTGACCACCGGACGCTCGGGCCCGTCACCGTTTCCCTGGGCGTGGCGGTGTTCCCGGACCACGGAACGACCGGCGAGGCCCTGATCCAGGCGGCCGACGCGGCGCTCTATCGGGCCAAGCAGGGGGGCCGCAACCGGGTGTTGACCGCCGATTCGTCGTAATCCCCGCTCGGCCGCCACGATCCTGCGGCGAGGCGCTCAGCTTACGGCATCGAAGGGCGCCATCAAACGAATATAGGCGAGCACGTCCTTGATCTGCTCGTCGGTCAACCGGCCCCGCCAGCCGTGCATGGGCGAAAACAGCACCCCATGGGTCACGGCCACGAGCAATTCCCAGTCCGACTTGGACCGGGATTTCAGCGTCTGCAGATCGGTCGGCGCCACGATCAGATAGGGCGCATCGGGCCCCTTGCCGTCCAGGGCCAGCCCATGGCAACGGAGACAATGTTGTTCATAGACCGCCTGTCCGTTCTTGGTGTTGCCCCGGAAATCCTGGGCCGTCGCCCAAGATTGACCGAGGAGGATCGCCACAAAACCGAGAACCAGCGCGTGCGTCGTCTTCATGCGTCGTCTCCTTATGATAGGTCTAGCCCGCATATTCTAGGCGGTCAGCTCCGCATAGTGCGTCGTGACGGTTTGCCTGAACGCTTCCCGCAGTTCTTCCCCCTTCAGTCGCCGGTTGGACAGTTTCCGCAGTCGCGCCGCCAGCTCCTGGTCGCCCAACGCACTCTCCGCCCACCGCACCAGATCCTGGCGTTGATCATGATATTCCAAACTCCCGATCGGAAGCGACGGCAAGAGGTGCAGCAACTCGTACAGGCTGGCCGCCTCCTTGCCGAGGCTCGACTGCGCATCGCGAAAATGGAACCGCTTGTCGGGGGGCAAGGGCACATCCAAGTACTTATAGTGGTGCCGCGCATGAGGCACCCGCCGGATCGCCGGACGCAACCGCACCACCGGCCCGCCGCAGAGCACGACGGACCCGGACGGGAGGTCGGCCATGTTGATGTCGCCGGTCCCGCACGCCTTGCAGTTTTCCTGCACCGCCCGCACCGCCGCCGGTTCGGCCATGCGCGTCAGCAGACAGTGGTGCAGCCCGTGAAGCACGGACGGATTCAACCGATCCGGCCGGTAGGAGACAAACGCCCAGCCCCCTCCGTCCAGGAGAGGCAGCAGACTCGTCGCCACGCCTTCCCCGTCCGGCATGAGGAACTGTTGCGCTTCTTCCAACACGATCCAATGCGGCCGGTACTTGCGTTCCCGCAAGGGACGCAGCACCCGGACCAGCTCGGCGATATAGGCATTGCGTTGCGGAACCGGATACCGGCTCAGATCCAGCACCACCGATACGCCGGCGGCGTCCAGCAGCGACACGACCGCGGGCGGGGCCGGCAGGGAGGCCGCATCGCCTTCCAACGCCAGAAACCGGGGCAGCACCTGCAAGCCCCGAAAGTCTCCCTCCGGATCGATCAGGAGCACCTGATACTCTTCATGGTGCAGCCCCTCGGCCAGGAGCCCGACCATCCAGGACTTGCCGGTGCCCGAATCACCGAACACCCCTAAGTTCCGACCGGCCAGGCGCGAGGCGGGGAGCGTCACGTCACGCCCTTCATCGTCCTGCCCCAGGAGAATAGGCCGATCCCGCCGGAGCGGCACATCGAGATAGCGGCCGGCCAAGGGGTAGCGCTCCAGCACCTCCAGGACGCCGGCCGGCCCGGGATTGTCCGCCACCACATCGGCCATCTCGCGAACGGCCGGGACCGCGTCTTGTACGGCCACGGCTATTTCGGCCAGGGTCAACATGGACAGGTCGTTCTCCGCATCTCCAAAGGCGGCCAGGTTCCTGGCCGAGAAGCCGCACAAAGCCAACAGCCGCTCCAAGCCCGTCCCCTTGGACGTTCCCGGCGGCACGACCATCAGGGCCCCTTTGTTGTATTCTATAGAGGCTTCACCCCCATGGGTGCCGAGCACCTGATAGATGGCCTGCTCGTGCGGGCACCAGGTGGCGGCAATCGCCAGGCCGCGCTCGAACGGAATCCCGGCGTCGGTCAACGCCTTCAGCACGCGCGGATGAAGCTGGCCGAAGGGCAGGTACAGCTCGCCGCTCGCCCGATGCGCCAGCACCGCGCCGTTTTCCCACACGATGCCGGTGAACAACTCGGCCAGCGGCCCCAGCGGCACGGCTTCGAACCGGCGGCCCGTGACGAGGAACAGCGCATGCCCCGAGGCGCGGCACCGTTCCAGCGCCGCCTCGAGCTCGGCCGGCACCTTCCCCTCCGCCGCCAGCGTCCCGTCGAAATCGAAAGCCATGACGCGGCGATCCATGCCTGCCTCGTCGGTTCAGTCCGTCGGTTTGTTCGAATCGGATCAGATGCCCACGAGGGCCCGATGGCCACAAATCTCCCGCAAGGTTCCTAGCACGTCCTCGTAGGAGAGATCCGGCGCCTTCGCGCCCTTGGACGCTTCCGCATGCAGCACGAGATCGTTCATCGAGAGGACCCCTTGGAGCTTCCCGTCCCGATCCACGACCGGCAGACGACGCACCTTTTCAGCCGCCATGGTTTTGAGCGCGGTCTTGACGTCGTCATCGGGACGGCAGGCGTAGACCTTGCCCGTGATCGTCTCCCACACCGTAATGTGCGCCGCGATCCGCCCTTTTGTGGCGACGGCCATGCAAATATCCCGATCCGTGAGCATGCCGACCACCTTCCCGTCATGGTCCACGACGGGAAGCGCGCCGCAGTCGAAGTTCCACATGGACTCGCCCGCTTCGGCCAAGTTGGTGTGCGGTCGGCAGGAATGGGCGACGGTCGCCATCACATCGCGGACTTTCATGGTTCGGCTCCTTTTCAGCGTGTGGCTCAGCCCCGCGTCGCGCTCAGCGCTCCCACCGCACGCGGATAAGCTGTTGATTGCGGGAATACCGTAAGGTGAGCGTCCCCTGGTAGGCATGGCGCAACGCCTCGCCGATGCCCTGCGCGAGGTGCATGTCGGTGGTGGTCACTTCCACCGTGCTGTTTTTCTGAGCGACTTTCATGACCCGCGCGAGGGGATGTTCCGCCTTGGCCT
>JAGWTI010000043.1 GCA_028876065.1 Nitrospirota bacterium | reverse complement strand
GCGATCCTGCGCGATCCGCCGATTTTGATCCTGGATGAAGCCACGTCCTCGCTGGATTCCGAGTCCGAGCGGATCGTACAGATGGCGATGGCCAACTTGATGAAGAACCGCACGACGCTGGTGATCGCACACCGGCTGGCGACGGTGCAGAAGGCCGACCGGATCGTGGTGTTGGAGCGGGGCCGCATCGTGGAAGCCGGCTCGCATGAAGAACTGCTCCGACAGGGAGGATTGTACAAGCGGCTCCACGCGATCCAATTCAGCGACACACCGATGAACGCGGAAGGATGAACGTGAGAACGGAAAAGAAATTCATCTTCCATTCAGCGGTCAGCATGCATCATTCAACATTGCGTGTATGTTGAACTGGCTGAAATTAAACCTGCTCCCGCCCATCGGGGCCGCGCTCGTCCGGCTGTTGGGCCGAACGCTGCGGATCAGAACCGAGGGGGCCGAGCCCATGCTGGCGCTGTATGCGCAAGGGCGGCGCTGCATTTTTGCCTTCTGGCACAGCCGCCAGCTCATGATGCCGCTGGCGTATCGGGGCTCACAGATCTACATCCTCATCAGCCGGCATCGGGATGGGGAATTGATCCAGCGCATCGTGTCCCGGTTCGGGTTCCGCGCCGTCCGAGGGTCGACGACCAGGGGCGGGGCGGCGGCGCTGCGCGAGTTGGTGCACCTCGGTCGTTCCGGGGCGGACCTCGCCGTCACGCCGGATGGGCCCAGGGGGCCCAGGCAGGTGGCCCAGATGGGGGTCATCCATCTGGCCAAGGCGACGGGCCTGCCGATCATCCCGGTGACCTTCAGCTGCTCAAAAAAAAACTCTTCGCGAGCTGGGATCGGTTCCTGGTCCCCTATCCGTTCGGGCGCGGGCTCTTCCGCATGGGAGAACCGATCCTGGTCGCGGCGCAAGCCTCCGCGGACGAGATGGAAGCCAAGCGGCGTGAGCTGGAATCGGTGTTGAACCGGCTGACGGCCGAAGCCGACGAGGCCGTGGCCCGCTAAATCATGTGGTATCTTCTCTACAACGGCCTCCTGCTCCTTGCCGCTCCCGCGATCCTCGTGATGTTGTTGGCCAAGCCACGGTGCCGGCGAGGGCTGCTGCAGCGGCTGGGGCTGGTCTTGCCGAGCGTGAGCGCAAACGGCCGACCGCTGCTCTGGGTCCATGCCGTATCGCTGGGGGAAGCGGTCGCCGTGGCGCCGCTGGTCCAGGCCTTTCATGTGCGCTATCCCGCCTACCGGATCATCGTCTCCACCGTCACCGAGACCGGACGGGAAGCGGTGGAGCAACGGTTGGCCGGCGTTGCCGCCCATTGCTATGCGCCGCTGGACTTTCCCTGGGTGGTGGCCAAGGTGGTGCGCCACCTCAAGCCCGACCTGTTCCTGGTTGTCGAAACCGAGCTGTGGCCGAATTTGTTGCGGCAGCTTGGGCGTGGCGGCGTCCCGGCGGTTCTGGTCAATGGACGGCTGTCCTCGCGCTCGTTCGGCCGATATCGGCTGATTCGTTCGTTCTTGCGGCGGGTGTTAGCGTCCATGACCGTCTGTCTGATGCAATCGGAGCGGGATGTCGAGCGGATCGTGGCGTTGGGCGCGCGGCCCGACCGGGTGGTGCGGACGGGGAACATCAAGTTCGATCAGCCGTTGCCCGGTCCGACGACCCGCGCCGATGCTCTGTCGAGGGCGGCGCTGGGACTGGTGGAGGGCGAGGAGTTAATCGTCGCCGGCAGCACGCATCCGGACGAGGAAGACGAGTTGCTCGCCGCCTATCAGCAAGTGGCCCGAGAGTTCCCCCACGTGGTGCTCTTGTTGGCTCCCCGGCATATCGAACGGGCCGTCGAGGTCGAGGCTGCGATCAAGAGAGCCGGGCTTCCGGCCCTGCGACGAAGCCTGCTGGGGGGGGCTGCGGGGCAGCCGAATCAGGCAGGGCCGCGCGTGTTGATCCTGGACACGAGGGGGGAATTGGCATCGGTCTATCGCGAATCCGTGTTGGCTTATGTCGGCGGCACGCTGGTTCCGGTCGGAGGGCATAATCTCTTGGAGCCGGCCGTCTGGGCCAAGCCGGTCTTCTTCGGTCCCTTTACGGACCATTGCGCCGAGATTGCCGACCAGCTGTGCCGAGCCGAGGGGGTGAGGCCGGTCCGGAACGGCGCGGAGTTGGCCGAGGCCATGGCCAACCTGCTCAGGAACAGGGGCGACCTTCAGAAAGTTGGAACGGCGGCGCAACAGGTGATCCAGGAGAATCGCGGGGCTCTCCAACGAAGTTTGAATCATATCGGCACGGTGATTGACGGGAGTTTGGGGAGAAGCGGCGCCGGAGTCCGCGGCTCCTCCGTCGTCCCGGTGAGTAAGGATGCCCTTGCTCCGCTGCCAGGAGACCGTGGAGGATGAGGGAGCTGGCGGTCCCTCTGCGGCTGCTGCGGCTCGTATCGGCCTCCTATGGGCTCGTCGTGCGGGTCAGGACGTGGCTCTACGCGACCGGTTGGTTCCCGACCTGGAGGCTGCCCTGCCGGGTGATCAGCGTCGGGAACCTGACCGTCGGCGGCACGGGCAAAACGCCGGTCGTGATCTGGCTGGTGCAGGCCCTGCTGAGGCGCGGGCTGCGTGTCGGTGTGCTGAGTCGCGGCTACAAGCGGAAGAGCGAGGCGGAATTCTTGCTCGTGTCGGACGGAAAGGCCGTCCTGGCGGGACCGGCGGAAGCGGGGGATGAGCCGCATTTGATCGCCTCCCGTTGCCCGGGCGCGGTGGTTGCGGTGGGTGCCGACCGGTACGGAACGGGGCGGTGGGTCTTGAATCGGTTTCCCCTCGATTGTGTCGTGCTGGACGATGGGTTTCAACACCTGGCCTTGCATCGCGACGTGAACCTGTTGCTCGTGGATGCCTCGGCGCCCGGTGATCTGGGCGCGCTGTTGCCGGCCGGGCGTCTGCGCGAACCGCTCACGGCCGCAGCCCGCGCAACGTTGGTGCTCTTGACCCGTGTTGATCAGGCCTGTCAGCACGAGGGCCGTACCGACTTGGTCGGAGCGCTGCGCCGCACGGATCACCCGGTTCTCGTGCGATTCACGCCGGAAACATTCGTGGACGTCGCGAGCGGAGCAGAACAGGCATTGGATGGGGTGGCAGGACGAACGGTGATGCTTTTTAGCGGAATCGGGAACAGTGGGGCGTTCAGGACGACGATGGATGAGCTTAGCGTCACCGTGGTGGACGAGGTGCGATTTCCGGACCATCATGCTTACCGAGACAGCGATCTGAAGTTGCTCCGCGAGCGGAGCCGGGCCTGCGGGGCGCAGTTGTTGGTGACGACGGAGAAAGATGCAGTCAAAGTGGCCCCGTTGTTACGGAACGGCGATCAGGTGTTGGCGTTGAGGCTGGGCACGGAGATTCTGGACGGACGGGAGCGCGTGGAACAGGCGGTTTTCGGGGAGAAGAACGTTGCGTAGGGAGTCGGTCAGACGTCTGGTCGTGCGGGGACCCAACTGGATCGGGGACGCGGTCATGTGCGAGCCGGCGTTCTGCGAGGTCCGCCGGCTCTTCCCGGCCGCGGAGATCACGGTACTCGTCAAACCGACCATTGCGGAGTTGTTGGCCCACCATCCGGCCGTGGACCATAGGCTGGTGTATGAGGATCGCCGGCAGCATGCGGGGCTGGCCGGCAAATGGGCGTTGGCGGAGGAGTTGCGCCGCCGCCGCTTCGACCTGGCAATCCTGTTTCAGAACGCCTTTGAGGCCGCGCTCATCTCATTTCTGGCGGGGATTCCCCGCCGCTACGGCTATGCCACGGACGGGCGAGGCTGGCTCCTGACCGATCCCATTGAGCGCGGAGAGCGGACGATATGCAAGCATCAGGTCCAGTATTATCTGGATTTGCTCAGGCCGCTGGGCGCTCAGGGGACAACCGCCTCCCCCAGGCTGTTCCTATCCGAGCCGGAGGAACGGCACATGGCCGCCAGGTTGGCGGAACGGGGCGTGGGCGCGGGGGACTTCGTCATCGGCCTCAATCCAGGCTCGACCTATGGAGGGGCCAAACGCTGGCTGCCGGACCGGTTTGCGGAGACGGCCGAGCGACTAGCGGGCGACCAGACACAGTGCGGCCGTTCAGTCCGCGTCGTGATCGTCGGGGCCAAGGGAGAAGAAACCTTGGGGCAAAGCATCGCGGAACGGCTGCATGTGCCGGCGGTCGTGCTGTCCGGACAGACGACGGTCAGGGAACTCATGGCGGTGACGAAGCGATGCGACCTGTTTCTCACCAACGATACGGGGCCGATGCATATCGCGGCGGCGTTCGGGGTTCCGGTGGTGGCCGTGTTCGGTCCGACCGATCACCGGACCACGTCGCCTGTCGGCGGAGGTCATACGATCGTCCGTCAACCAGTCGACTGTGCGCCCTGCCTGTTGCGTGAATGTCCGATCGACCATCGGTGCATGACCAGGGTCACGGTGGACGAGGTGTATGCGGCGGCCGGTGAATTGTTGGAAAAGCAGAAGACGGAAGGTGGAAGGCCGGCCACTCCCTCGCCTGCTGCCTCCAGCCGTCCGCCTTCCGTCTTGCAAGGCGTGACCGTGTTTCTCGATCGAGATGGGACCGTCAATCGCGACACCAGCTATATCAAGCGGCCGGAGGAACTCGAAGTGCTGCCCGGCGTGGTGGACGCGGTGGCGCGCCTGAAACGGGCCGGGGCCAGAATAGTCTTGGTGACCAACCAGTCGGGGGTCGCGCGCGGATTCTTCTCGGTCGAGACGCTGAAATCGATTCATGCCAAGTTGTTGGCCCTCTTGGAAGCCGGGGGGGGGACGTTGGACGCGATGTATTTTTGCCCGCACCATCCCGACGACGGGTGTTCGTGCCGCAAACCAGGAACGGCGATGGTGGAGCGGGCGGCGGCTGATCTGGGGCTGGATCTTTCGGCCAGTTACGTCGTGGGAGACCAAACGCGGGATATCGAATTGGGGCGGCGGATCGGGGCCCGCACGGTCTTGGTGACCACAGGCCCCACGAGTCAGGAAGCGTTGGCGGCGTTGGAGGCGGAGGGCCGCGGACCGGATCACGTCGCCCCGGATCTGGCCGAGGCCGCGGCCTGGATTCTCGATGATGTGTCCAGCCGAACGACCGCCGGAACACTCTGTGTTGCCTCCCGTGGGCGGGCCGAGTCCGGGCAGGGGCTGATGCCGTGACGGCGGGGGCCGATTATCGGCGGATCCTGTTCATCAAGCCGAGCTCGCTCGGCGACGTGGTGCATGCGATGCCCACCGCGGCGGCGCTGCGCCGGCTTTTTCCGCAGGCCTTTATCATGTGGCTCGTGAAACGGCAGTGGGCGGACATTGTCGAGCGGATGGAAGGGGTTGATGAACTGTGTATCGTGGAACCGGGGCTTGCCGGATGGCTCTCGCAGGTCCCGCGCCTGCGCGCCACAGGCTTCGACCTGGTCATCGATCTGCAAGGGCTCTTCCGGAGCGGCGCGATGGGATGGCTGTCCGGCTGCAAGATGCGCATCGGCTTTGCCGATGCGCGGGAGGGGAGTCCCTGCTTCTACACCCAGACCGTCCCGCTCCCGACGCCGAACATGCATGCGGTCGATCGGTGCCTGCTGGTTGCGCACGCGCTCGGCGCGTCGCTGGAGGGCGAGCCCGAATTCCGATTCCGTCCGTTGCGCGACGATCAGGCGCTCGTCGCGGATCTGTTGGGCCGGCAGGGCCTGTCGGTCGATGATTCCTGGATCGCGATGAGCGTCTCGGCCCGGTGGGCCACCAAACGGTGGCCGCGAGAGTCCTTCGCGGCGGTGGCGGATCGTCTGCAGCAGGAAGGGCTGGGGCGCGTGGTGCTGATCGGAGGGCCGGATGAGCGAGCGGATGCCCAGGCGGTCAAACAGTTGATGCGTACGATGCCGGCCGATCTGACCGGGCAGACATCCACGGGCCTCCTGCCGGCCCTGTTGCAAGCGGCCTCCTTGTTGATTACGAACGACTCGGGGCCCATGCACGTGGCGGCGGCTGTCAGAACGCCCATCGTGGCGCTCTTCGGCCCGACCAGTCCGGTCCGGACCGGGCCCTATGGTTCGCAGCACCGGGTGCTCACGAGCGGCGTCCCCTGCAGCCCTTGTTTCAGCCGGCAATGCCGGAATCATATGCGGCTCGAATGTTTGACCAGTCTTTCGCCGGACCTGGTGATGGAGGCGGCCCGGGCGCAACTGGCGGTCCGCTTGACCCGCTCATGACGAACCGGTCGTGACCATGAACGTCTTGTTGGTCAGGCCTGACGGGATCGGGGACGAGATCCTCTGCCTGCCGGTCGCTTCGGCGCTTCGCCGGCTGATGCCGGAGGCGAAGATATCGTTTCTCTCCAGTGCTTACGCCGCGCCGGTGCTGGCGCGACATCCGGATCTGGCTTCGGTGTTGTCCCTGAACGGGAACGAACGGTTCTCGGATGTGGTGGCGTTGTTCCGACGGGGCTTCGACGTGGCGATCTTTTTGAAGCCGTTCCGCCGCTTGATGGCCGCGGCCTTCGTGGCGTCGGTTCCGGTGCGGGTGGCGACCGGGTATCGCTGGTACAGCCTGTTGGCCAATCGGCGGGTCTACGAACACCGGAGCGATTTTACCCGGCACGAAGCGGCCTACAATCTGGGACTCTTGCGTGGCGTGGGACTGGAGCCGGGAGAGCCGATTCGCCCGCAACTGTTCTTGACGGACGACGAGCGGCAGGGCGCGGCCGCGAGGCTGAAGGCGCTCCCATCGCCTTGCATCGTGGTGCACCCGGGCGGATTTTCCTCCCGCCAATGGAAACTCCATCACTACCGCGATCTGATGCAACGCTTGATCAAGGAGGGTTATGGAGTGGTGCTGAGCGGCAGTCAGGCGGAGCAGGATCGTTTTCGAGCAGAGACGGGCTGGACGGGACCGGGCAAGGAGTCGATCCTGGATGTGATGGGTGCCGTGACGCTGCGGCAGTTGATGGCGATCATCGGGGAAAGCCAGGTCCTGGTGTCCGGCTCGACCGGGCCGGCGCATATTGCCGCGGGGCTCGGGGTGCGGACCGTCAGTCTCTTCGACCCCCGGCGAAATCAATCGCCGACCCGCTGGCAGCCCTTGGGGCAAGGGATCGTCCTGCGGCCCGATGTGCCCACCTGCGAGAAATGCATCTATGAAGCTTGTCCCTATTGGGATTGTTTGGACCGCATTTCGGTGGAGGACGTGGTGAGCCGGGTTCGGCAAGTGACGGCGGGATCGGCAGAGATGGCGGTCGTGCATGTCTAAAGTCACGGCTTATGTCATCGCCTATAACAACGAAGCGACGATCCGGGCCTGTCTGGAATCGGTCCGCTGGGCGGACGAGCTGATCGTGGTGGATTCCCACAGCACCGACGCGACCGAGAAGATCAGCCGGGAGTTCACGGACAAGGTCTACCAGCATGAATTCCACGGATTCGGCCGGCTCCGGAACGAGGCCGTGGCCCATGCGTCGCACGAATGGGTGTTCAGCCTGGACACGGATGAAGTGGCCACGCCGGAGATTCGCGACGAAATCAGGCGGCTTCTGGACCGGGGCCCGGAGGCCGACGCCTACTTTGTACCGCGCAAAAACTACTTTCTCGGCCGCTGGATCCGCCACTGCGGCTGGTACCCCGATTACCGCCAGCCGCAGCTGTTCCGCAAGGGGCGGATGACCTATTGCGATCAGCTGGTGCACGAGACCTTTGAGTTGAACGGGACGGTCGGGCATCTGAAGGAACACGTGCTCCAGTATCCCTTCCAGGACATCGATCAGTACCTGGCCAAGATGGACCGCTATTCCGATTTGATGGCGCAGCGCATGGCCCAGCAGGGACGCCGGTTCCGCACGCACCAGCTGGTCAGCCACCCGGTGTTTACGTTCGTGAAGATGTATCTGTGGCGGGCCGGTTTTCTGGACGGCAGGCCGGGCCTGATCCTGTCCGGCCTGTACGCCTATTACACCTTCATCAAGTATGCCAAGCTCTGGGAGCTGCAGCGGACGAGGGCCGACGGGGAGGGGCTCCCATGAAAGTCAGCGCCTTCACGATCTGCCGGAACGCGGTCTCGTTCGACTATCCGATCGTCGAGGTGATCCGATCCGCCCTGCCGATCGTGGACGAGTTCATCGTGAATGTCGGACAGTCGGAGGACGGCACGCGCGAGTTGATCCGCTCGATCGGCTCGGACAAGGTGCGGATCCTGGACTCCGTCTGGGACGATTCGATGAAGCAAGACGGCTTGCTGTTTTCGTATGAGACCAACAAGGCGCTGGCCCGCTGCACCGGGGACTGGGCCCTCTACCTCCAGGCCGACGAAGTGCTGCACGAGGCCGATCACGACGTCATCCGCCGGTCGCTGCGGGAGCACCTTGGAAACCCGGCGGTACTGGGGTTCACGTTCCGGTATCTCCATTTCTACGGCGACTATCGGTCCGTGCACCCCTGGTTCTATCATCGCGCGGTGCGGATCATCCGGAACGACGGCCAGGTGGAATCCTGCGGGGATGCGGTCGGGTTCTGGCTCAAGGCGGACCAGGGGTGGATGCAAAGCGTGCACAAGGACCGTCTCCGGCCTTCCGGCGCGACGGTGTATCATTACGGCTGGGTCAAGCAGCCGCGCGTGTTGCTGGACAAGTTCCGCTACCAGGTGGCCCGCCACCATGGCGACAACCCCGGCGCCGAGCAAGCCAGGATGCTGGCGCAGGAGGCCTATCGGTTCGAGGATTACGACATCATGAAAAACTTCACCGGGTCGCATCCGGCCGTGATGCGGGAGCGGGTGAGCCGGTATCCGGTACTCAAGCCGGGACGCAATCGCTGGCTGGAGCCGGCGTTTTACCGGGCAATCGTGAAACGGGGCTTCAGGGGATGAAGCCCGTAAAGCGTGAGGCGTAAAGGGTTAGGTGTGATCAGCAAGAATTCCACAGAATCAGGGTCTCTGGGGGCCGCTCATGCTCACGAAGGCGTACCCCTCACCCCTCACCCTTCACCCTTCACGGCTTCCATTGCCGCCGTGGTGATCACCAAAGACGAGGAGCGGAACATCGCCGCCTGCCTGGAGTCCTTGCGCTGGGTGGACGAGCTGATCGTGGTGGATGCGGAGAGTCGGGACCGGACCGCGGCTATCGCACGCCAGTACACGGACCGGGTCTTTGTGCGGCCCTGGCCCGGGTACGGGCCGCAGAAGAATTTCGGGTTCGAGCAGGCGACGGCCGACTGGTTGCTGGTCGTGGACGCCGACGAGCGGGTGACGGAACCGCTCTGCGAGGAAATCCGGAGGCGGCTGGCGGAAGGCCCTTCGGGCGAGATCGGCGGGTTCGAGGTGCCGCGGCGGAACTTTTTCTATGGCCGCTGGATCAGGGGCGGCGGAATCTATCCGGATTACCAGTTGCGGCTGTTCCGCCGGTCGGCCGGCCGGTACGACGACGTGTTGCTCCATGAGCGGCTGCACCTGACCGGGCGCATCGAGCGGCTGACTCAGCCGCTCGACCATTACAGCATGCCGGGGATCCGCGAGCACGTCCGGAAAATGGCCCGGTATACGACTCTCGGAGCCAGGGAAAAACTCAAGAGCCGAAGAGGGATCAGTTGGCTGGACCTGGCCGGGAACCACCTGGGCACGATCCTGAAAACGTATCTGTTGCGGGGCGGCTACCGGGATGGGGTGCACGGGGTCATCGTCGCGCTCTTTGCGGGGATGCATACGTTCGTCAAGTATGCCAAGGCGGTCGAAATGAGTCAGGCCGAGGCGGAGCGTCACAGGACGGAGGGCAGATGAGGATCGGAATCGATGCCACTCCGATACTCGGAGACCGAGGCGGCGTGGGGTGGCATACCTACCATTTGCTCAAAGCGCTTCTGGACCTCAAGGACGATGACGGTCGGGTTGAATTCGTCGCCTATGTCCGTCCGGGGGCGTTGAGTGCCCATGCGGCCGACCTGGAACCCTTCAGGGCCGCCGAGGCCGAGGGGCGCTTGCGGTGGGTGGAGGCGGGCAAATGGGGCATGCGCTGGCGCGGCCGGATGGACGGACTGGATCTCTACCACGGAACGAATTTCAAAATGCGCACCGGCGGACGCTGCGGCGGGATCGTGACGGTGCATGACTTGTGGCTGGACCGATACCCCCAATACAGCACGAAGTTGCTGGGACAGCGGGCGTCCTTCTACCGGACGAAGCGGACCGCCTGGAAGGCGCGGCGCGTGATTACGGTCTCCGACTACTCCGCCCGCGACATCGAGTCGCTCTACGGACTACCGCGCAACCGGATCGCAGTCATCCCCAATGCCGTGTCCGGTGATTTCCGTCCCATGCAGGCGCCGGATGCGCCGGCGCAGATCCGCCGCCGCTTTGGGCTGTCCGCCGATCGGTTCATCCTGTTCGTGGGCGGCGCCGATCCCAGAAAAAATCATCGGACGCTGCTCCGGGCCTATGGGCAACGCGCCGATCGGCTGCGCGACTGTGGCCTGCTGTTGGTCGGCGACGTCCGGCATCGGTTCGGCGACATGATGGAGACGGCGCGTGAACTGGGCCTTGCCTCGCATGTGGCCTGCCCGGGTCGGCTGCCCCTGGCCGATTTGCGGCTGCTCTACTCGCAGGCCACGGTCTTCGTCTTTCCGTCGATCTATGAAGGGTTCGGGATGCCGGTGTTGGAGGCGATGGCGTGCGGCGCGCCGGTGATCACCTCCAGCACCACGTCGTTGCCGGAAGTCGCGGGGGACGCGGCGTTGCTGGTCGATCCGGAGAACGTGGAGGCGTTGGGGGAGGCGCTGCAGCGCGTGGTCGAAGACGCCGCGCTGCGGGCGGCGCTCCGGGCCAAGGGATTCGAGCGCGTCAAGGGCTTTACCTGGGACCGGTCGGCGCGACTGACGATGAACCTCTACCGAGAGCTGTGCCAATAGGAGCTTTCAGCTATCAGCGATACGGAGCCCATGTGGATGTGCCCTGCTGAAAGCTGACTGCTGATGGCTAACGGCGTTGTATGAAAAATATTCTGATCATCAAACTCCGGTACATCGGGGACGTGCTGCTGGCCACGCCGGTACTCCGGGCGCTTCGCGAGCGCTTTCCGGAGGCGCGGCTCACGATGGCGGTGACCCGTGGGACGGAAGAGGTGCTCGCAGGGAACCCCGACGTGCAGGAAGTGTTGGTGGTCGAGAAGGGCGGTCTGGCGGAGCAGCTGCGCTTTCTCCGCGACGTGCGACGGTGTCGCTTCGACGCGGTCATCGACCTGACCGACGGAGACCGTTCGGCCATTCTGGCGGGCCTGAGCGGAGCCCCGGTGCGGATCGGGTTCAACGAGGAACATCGGTGGCGGGGCCTGCTGTATACCACGGTGGCTCACGTGGGGCCCTCGACGGTCCACCGCATCGAACACGATTTGGCGGCGCTGCGGCCGCTGGGGATCGAGCCGAAGGCCGGTCAGCCGAAACTCTACCTCTCACCCGAGGATGACGCGCGGGCCGCCCGTCTGCTCGACGAGGTGGGACTGGCCGGAACGGGGGGGCCGTTGGTCATGTTGCAGCCAGGGGCGCGGTACTGGTTCAAGGCCTGGCCGGCGGAGCGGTATGCGGCGTTGGCGGACCGGTTGACCGATACGTTCGGCTGCCGGGTGGCGGTCGGGGGCAGCGGGCAGGAACGGAAACTGGTCGAGGAGGTCCGGCGCCAGGCCCGTTCGGCCCCGACGGTGCTGGCCGGGCGGACTCCCCTGCGCACCTATGCGGCCGTCCTGAAGCGCTGTGCGTTGTTTGTCGGAAACGACAATGGACCCATGCACATGGCCGCGGCGCTGGGAGTTCCGGTCGTCGCGCTGTTCGGCCCGTCGAACCCGGACGAGTGGGGGCCGCGCGGCCAAGCGGTCCGGGTCCTGTACGAAGGGCTCGACTGCCGGCGCTGTTTTCACCCGACTTGCGAGCGGGGGGAGGAGAGTTGTATGAAGCGGATCGCCGTGGATGACGTCTATGCGGCCGCCGGGTCGCTGCTGAGGCTGGATCTGCGGGAGCGGGCCGGTGAGCGGGTCTAGTCCCCTCGTCAGCGTGGTGATCCCCGTGTTCAACGGGGCGCCGTTTGTGGGGCTGGCCGTGGCCAGCGTGCGGGCCCAGACGGTCCGCGACGTCGAAGTGCTCGTGGTGGACGACGGCTCGACGGACGGCACCCAGGCCGTCCTGGCCGACCTGCAACGAACGGCGGGAATCACCTGGTTTCAGCAGGATCACGGGGGGCCGGCTCGTTCCCGCAACCGGGGCCTTGCCGAGGCGCGGGGAGAGTTCGTGGCGTTGCTGGATTGCGACGACGTCTGGCTTCCGGACAAGCTTGCGGCGCAGCTCGACGTGATGCGCGATCACCCGGCGGTCGGGGTGGTGCATACCGACTTCGAGTCGGTGGACGAGCGAGGGACGGTGCTGGAGACGGTGCGCGCCAGGCACAGCGGAGAGCCGCTCGTGCAAGCGTTTTGCGGGGGGCACGTGGCGTTGCCGTCCACCCTGTTGATCAGGCGGACGGTGCTGGACAAGGTGGGAGTGCTGAACCCGGAGCTCTACGGATCGGAGGACTCGGATCTGACGATCCGGCTTTATGCTGCCACACAGTTTGCGTGCGTGGACCGCGTGCTGGTTCGCAAACTGCAGCGCGGGCATGGGTACCGGGACATGGCCTTCGACGAGGCGTTGCACAAGGAGAAAATCCTCTCCAGCCGCGAGCGGTTTTTGGAAGGGCTGGAGCGGATGGGAGCGAAGACGGAGACGCAGCGGGCGGCGCTGGACCGAGAATGGGCGAACTATTACCTGGCGCGCGGCGGCGAGGCCGAGCGGGTGGGCCGACGGTCGGAGGCGCGCGCCCTATACCGACTGGCGATGAGCAAGGCTCCCTGGCGTCTGCGCCCCTATACGCGGTGGCTGAGAACGATGGCGTCATGGGGTTGATTCTCGACATCGGGTGCGGGGCGCACAAGCGGCCCGGCACGATCGGCATCGACTGCCGGCTGGTGCCGGGTGTGGATCTGGTCTGCGACTTCGAGCGCGGCCTGCCGTTCCGGGACGGCAGCGTGGAGCAGGCCTATTCGATCCATTCGATCGAGCATATGCGCGATCTGATCGCCTTCATGGAGGAACTCTATCGGGTCTGCGCGCCGGGCGCCCGGGTGCTCGTCAAAACGCCCTACTATACGTCCCGGAAAGCCTTCGTGGACCCGACCCACGTCCGATTCATGACCGAGGAAAGCTTTGAATATTTCAAGTCTCCAAACTATTACGGGCTCAAGACCAATTTCCGGACCGTCTCGATCAGCTATGACATGCGCAAGCCGTTCAAGTTTCTGCCGGCGTATCTGCAGAAACGCTGCCGCCGGTACCTGTGGAACGTCTGCGAGGAGATGACGGTGGTCCTGGAGGCGGTCAAACCGTAACCGGATGACGAGGGGATGATGCGCGGCAGCGTCGTGATTCCGCTTTACAACGCGCGGGATGTGATCCGGGAGACGGTCCAGAGCGTGCTGGATCAGACATGGCAGGATTTCGAGCTGGTGGCGGTGGACGATGGGTCCATCGACGGGTCCGGAGACCTGATCCAGGCCCTGGCCCCCCGCCTCCGCTACGTCCGACAGGAGAATGCAGGGGTGGCGGCGGCGAGAAATCGCAGCATTGCCGAAGCGCGGGGGCTGGCGTTCAGTCTGGGTCGGGCGCGCAGCGTGAAGACCGGCTGGCGGTGCCTGTCACGACTTGTTCGATCATACGGGTAATCCATTGTATTGCAAACTAAAGAGTTCATCCATGACAGCTTGCTGGGCTGCTGCAAAGGGAGTATCTTCCCGGCAACGAATAGACGGCTGGCTGAAACGGTTGGTTTATGCTCTCACTGGGCGACGCAGTCGCTCGTTCCATTACTACAAAAGGACATAAGGAACTGTGAAGCAAGTACATCCGGATGATCTCAATCGATCGTTTGGCTTGGTCATGGCAGGCGGTCTGGCGGGGCTGGCTTTGCTGCGATACTTGCTGGCCGGAACGGTCGCCTGGTGGCTGATCGGGGTGGGCGGCGCTTTTTGTGCGGCTGCTCTCTTGGTGCCGCGTGTATTGACGCCGCTTCGGGCTGTCTGGATGAAACTGGCCTCGGTGCTAGGCTTCGTCAATCAGAGGGCTTTGCTGACAATCCTCTTCGGTTTGCTGATCACGCCGATCGCGCTGCTGCTTCGTCTGCTTGGCAAGCGACCAATTCCCTTGCGTGCGGAGGGAATCAATTCCTATTGGCGCGCACGCCGTGCGGACGAGTTTACGGCAAGCCGTATGGAGCGGCAGTTCTAAGTCGAGCTGGCGCAACGATGGGCACATTGGGGAGGAGGTAGCGTCGGCATGGGTTCATTTATGAAGGAGTTGTGGGCCTTTATGCGGGAGCGAAAGAAGTTCTGGCTCCTGCCGATCATTCTGGTTCTGTTGGTGTTCGGTGCCTTGCTGGTCTTGACCGAGGGGTCGGCGGTGGCGCCGTTCATATACACCCTCTTCTAGAATGGGCGGATTCGACGCATGAAAGTCCTGGGCCTCTCAGCCTATTATCACGATTCTGCAGCGGCCTTGGTCGTCGACGGGCGCATCGTCGCGGCGGCTCAAGAGGAGCGATTTACCCGTAACAAGCACGATGCCGGGTTCCCGCATCAAGCCCTGGCCTATTGCCTGAAACAGGGAGGGGTGGGCCTAGCAGACCTGGATCGGGTGGCTTTCTATGATAAGCCACTTCTGAAGTTCGAGCGGCTGTTGGAAACCTACCTCTCCTTTGCCCCTCGCGGCTGGCGGTCCTTCATTGCGGCTATGCCGGTCTGGCTGAAGGAAAAACTTTTTTTGGAACGCTTGCTGCGCCAGGAATTGGATCGGGTCGGAGCGGCAAGCAATGGGGCTGTCTGGTCCGGACCCATCCTCTTTCCCGAACACCATTTTTCTCATGCCGCCTCCGCTTTTTTCCCCTCGCCGTTTGAAGAAGCGGCAGTGTTGACCATGGACGGGGTCGGGGAATGGGCCACCACAAGTTTTGGAGTGGGGCGCGGGGCGTCGCTCAGCCTGCAGGCCGACATCACCTTTCCCCACTCGCTGGGGCTCCTCTACTCGGCCTTTACTTACTACACCGGCTTCAAAGTGAACTCGGGGGAATACAAGGTCATGGGGCTGGCGCCCTACGGCGAGCCCAAGTATGTGGATCTCATCCTCACGCACTTGATCGATCTGAAAGACGACGGGTCCTTCCAATTGAATATGGAGTATTTTGACTATTGTACCGGCCTCAGGATGACCAGCGAGAAGTTCCACCGTTTATTCGGTGGCGAACCTCGAAAGCCCGAGTCGGAATTGACGCAGCGGGAGATGGATCTGGCCCGCTCGATCCAAGAAGTCACGGAAATGGCCGTGCTCCGGGTCGCTCGTCATGTGCGTAAGGCCACGGGCATGAAATACCTCTGCCTCGCCGGTGGGGTTTCGCTGAACTGCGTGGCAAATGGGAAGCTGTTGCGCGAACGGATCTTCGATCGGCTGTGGATTCAACCGGCGGCCGGGGACGCAGGCGGGGCACTGGGCGCGGCCCTGGCTGCTGCCTATGTCCATGCGGGAGAACGGCGAGCTCTGCCGAGCGGACAGGCAGACGGCATGGCCGGCTCGTACCTGGGGCCAGCCTACAGCCAGGAGGAGATTGAAAACTGGCTGCAAACTCAGGGAGCGCCGTTCGAGCGGTTGACGGATGAAACCCTGTGCGATGTGGTGGCGGAGTTGCTGGCGCAGGAGGCGGTTGTGGGCTGGGTTCAGGGGCGCATGGAGTTCGGCCCTCGCGCCTTGGGCAACCGGTCGATCATCGGGGATGCCCGATCGCCCAAAATGCAGTCCGTGATGAACGTGAAGATCAAGTATCGCGAATCCTTCCGTCCCTTCGCGCCGGCAGTCCTGGAAGAGCGGGTGGCCGATTATTTTGAGCTCGATCAGCCGTCTCCCTACATGTTGTTGGTGGCAGGGGTGCGGGAGTCGAGGCGGAAGCCCCTGAGCGAAGAGGATCGGCGCCTCTTCGGAATTCAACGGTTGAACCGGCCTCGTTCGGACATTCCGGCCGTGACGCACTTGGATTATTCGGCGCGTGTTCAAACGGTTTCCAAGGAGACCAATCCGAGGTTCCATGCCCTGCTCAAAGCCTTCGAAGCGAAGACCGGCTATGCCGTGCTGGTGAACACCTCGTTCAACGTGAGAGGCGAGCCGATCGTCTGCACTCCGGCGGATGCCTACCGCTGCTTCATGCGCACCGGCATGGACGCGCTGATATTGGGGAATTGTCTGCTTCGAAAGGAAGCGCAACGCCTGCTTACCGTGGACTCCGATTGGCGAAAAGATTTTCAACTCGATTGAGGACTCTTGCCTGGAACGACAGGGTAGGTTTATGCGTGTCTCCACCGTGGTCCTTGTGTGTCCTATGCTGGTTTTAGGAGAAGGGTGTTAGCGTGGACGTGCGAGCGTGATTTTGACGGATGAACGTGGTATCTTTTCTTCCGTGCTCGCTCGCGGATAACCTGTAAGTCGGCGGACGACCATCCTCCGCTTCCTTATATCTCAATAATATGCTTGAGTCTGCTGCCACTGTGCGGTTGCTTGAAGTGACTATCAAGGGTACAAAAGGGCTGATGAACGATCAGATGCGCAAGGTCACAACGTGCCGCGTGTGTGGGCAGGAGGACTGGATGGATGTCCTCTCCTTTGGCCTGATGCCGTTGGCCAACAATTACCTCGACCCTGCTCTCTCCTATGATGATGAGCCTCGGTTTCCCTTGGAGGTTATCGTCTGCCGTGGTTGCTGGCTGATGAGCCTTCGTCACGTGGTGGACCCGGAGGCGCTCTACCGGCATTACGTCTATATCTCCTCCGATTCTCGGATGATTATCCGCCATATGCATCAGCTAGCCGCGTTGATCGTCCAACGGTTCAGCGTGCCCGCTGGAAGTTTGGTCGTGGAACTTGGGAGTAATGTCGGAACCCAACTCGAAGTGTTCCGAGATGCTGGTATGCGAGTCTTGGGTGTGGACCCGGCTAGAAACTTGGCCGACATCGCCAGTCGGAAAGGCATTGAGACACTGCCGGATTTTTTTGCCGCCGATCTGGCGGTTCGGGTCGCGAATCAATATGGACGGCCCCGCGTGATCATCGGCCGGCACGTCTTTGCGCACATCGACGATCTCTGCGATGTCATCGAAGGGATTAAAGCCTCTCTGGACAGGACCGGTATCTTTGCCGTCGAGGTGCCGTATGTACTCGATCTGATCGATGCCAATCAGTTCGACACGATCTACCATGAGCACCTGTCCTATTTTTCCGTTGGGACTTTGGTGCGCCTGTTCGAGCGGCATGGGTTGCGCGTGGTCGATGCCGAGCGGTTTGCGGTACATGGCGGTTCCATCCTGGTGTTTGTCGGTCTGCAGGAAGGAGCGTGGGAGGTGAGGCCTGCCGTGGCTGAACTTCTGGCACTCGAGAAACGGACCGGACTGACCACCGAAGCCTATTACCGACGATTTGCCGATCGTGTCGAGCGGACACGTCGGTCTTTGCAAGAACTCGTACGACGTGTCGTCGATGAAGGCAAATGTGTGGCTTGCTATGGGGCGCCGGCAAAGGGCAATACTTTGCTCAATGCTTGTGGGCTAGGCAGCCGGGAATTGGTCTTTGCGAGTGACACCACGGAATTCAAGCAAGGCAAGGTCCTGCCCGGGACCCATCTCCCGATTTACCCGCCCGCTTACGCGAAGGAGCATCAGCCCGATTATTTCTTGCTACTGGCCTGGAATTACGCCAAAGAGATCATCGAAAAAGAGCTGGAATATCTCAAGGCAGGCGGACAATTTATCGTGCCTATTCCGGAGCCTGTGGTGGTGTCCGAAGAGTCCGTTGTGGACGGACAGTTTATTCTGTCAACGCGGCTTGAGACTGGCGGTCAGCTTTTGGCGATGGGGCACAAGGGGCTTGTCCAGTTCAGTGAAGGCGAGATCCAAGGCGTAGTCTTCCGACCGTTGGCCGTCCATCGGGACTCTCGCGGTGGATTAGCCGAGCTCTTCCGGTTCGATGAGCTTCCTCTCGAATGGCACCCTAAGATGGCAACCGCTTCGTGGACTGAGCCTGGCGTTGTGCGGGGGCCCCACGAACATATTGGTCAGACCAATCTGCTGATGTTTCTTGGGCCGCAACGCTTTCTGTTGATCTTGTGGGACAACCGGCCGACTTCCTTGACCTACCGGCACATGTTACGTCGGGTCGTCGGCGGGGACCAGCCTGTTTCGGTTTTGTTGCCGGCGGGGATCGTCCACGCCTATCAAAACTTGGCGGAGGAGCCTGCGCTCTCCCTGAACTTTCCAAACCAGCTGTTCAGGGGGAGGCAACGACGGGCCGAAGATGAAGCGATCCGCCATGAACAGGACGACGCAAGTCCGTTCAAACTGCCGGCAGTCTGAGCACCCATGCCTAAAGTCAGCGTCATCGTTCCGGTCTACAACGGCGAGCGGTATCTGAGGGAAGCGCTGGATAGCGTGTTTGCTCAGACCTTCCGTGACTATGAAGTGATCTGCGTAGATGACGGCTCGACAGACAACTCGCTCGCTCTGATCGGTGAATATGGGGAACAGGTGAAGGTGGTCCGCCAAGCGAACGCGGGGGGCTGTGCCGCACGTAATATGGGAGTGCAGCGGTCCGGCGCCCCTTATATTGCTTTTCTCGATCAGGATGATCGCTGGTATCTACATAAGCTCGAACAGCAAGTGGCTGTGTTGGAGGCAGAGCCTGACGTGGTCCTTGCGCTTTGCAATTCCGACCGGATGGACGCAGAAGGCCGCTTATTGCAAGTGGGAGCGGCGCTGGCGGAGCGGGCCACCAGGCGACTCTCGCCGCTGGGGCGACTGATCGATGAGGATCAACTGCTCTCTTCCGCTATGCTTGTGCGTCGGGATGCGTTGATTCGCGCCGGGATGTACGATCCGGAGCTGCGCGGATTCGAGGATTTCGATCTCAGCGCGAGGCTCAGGCTGCAGGGGCGCTTCAAGTTCCTGGAACAGTCTGGCATGTGCTATCGGGTGCATGCGGCCAGTCTGAGTCATGCCGGGGGGGATGCCGTGGTGCGGAGCCGCGAGCGGTTCCTGCTCAAGATGCGGGGGCTCTACGCCGGGGATCGCGAAAGGCAGCGGCTCATCCTGACGATGCTGGCAGAATGCTATTCGGATTGGGGACTGAGCGTAGTCAGGGCTGGCAACAGAGCCGAGGGCCGCCGGTTGCTGCGCCGTTCGCTCAGAGAAGATCCGGCCAAGTTCCGCACTTACTCTAGATTGATCCGATCATTTCTACCGACCGGATCGGTCGGGGGGTAGGGAGTGGAACGTTCGGTTTTGGTCAGCGTCGTCATCCCCTTATACAGCGTAGTCGAAGTTATCGACGAGGCGATTCGTAGCGCTTTGGCTCAAACCTTGGCGGATCGCGAAATACTGGTCATCGGTGATGGATCGACGGATGGCTTGGCCGAAATCGTCCAGACGTTCAGTGACCAGGTCCGCTATTTTCACTTTGACAATGCAGGCATGGCCAAGTCCAGAAACCGCGGGATCGCCCTGTCGCGGGGACAATATTTTGCGCTCTTGGGCCATGACGACCTGTGGGATCTGCCCAAGTTGGAAAAACAAGTGAGGGTGCTGGAGACCAGGCCGGAAGTAGGACGGGTCTATACCCGCATCGTACATCTTGAAAGGAATGGCCGGCCCAGGCAGAAGTTCCCCACGGGACCATCTAGCCGCTTTTATCAATTGTTCGTGAAGGGCTTCGGCCCGACGCCGTCCGCGGCCATACTTCGCCGATCAGTCATCGAAAAGGTAGGAGGGTTTGACGAGCGCTTTGGCTCGGCCGGGTTGGACGATCAGGAATTCTGGCTGAGGGTCGCCAGCAGTGTGAGATCGCGTTGATCGATGAACCGTTGACCTATCGTCGTCATCGGGAGGTCAAGTCGCCACAAGTCGAACTGAGCCATCGTCTCCTGTTGAACGAGGTGTTGATGGAACGATTCGGCCATGATCAAGCCAAGCGCTAGTATCTGCTTGAAGAGCGGGCCGTCTCCCTGGCTGATTTGGGGAAGTGGCGATTAATGCAGGGGGATCAGGCGGGGGCGAGCGTATCTGAGAGAGTCATTGGGATTGTGTCTGCGGGAAGCCTGCAATATGAAGATCGCGTGGCGCTCGTTCAATCGGTTGGTTTGCTCGTATTTGTAAGGTGTCAATGGGTGATTCGACGTGTGAGGGTGGAACGGTTGTGGAAGATGTTTGGTGTGAGATCTGCGGGAATATTCAGACATCCTTTGTGTTTTCGCAACGCGATTTGCTGCATCGGATGTCCGACGAGGAATTTATAGAGAATTTATAGTGGACGTGCTGGTATTGGGGAATTGCCTGGTGCGAAAAGTCGATCAACCACCACTTGCTTCGGACTCAGATTGGCGGTCGGAGTTTCAACTCGATTGATGGCGTTCGGATTGGGCGGGGATAGGAGCAGGGTCGTGGCCCGCGCCCGGGAGCGCGGGCTACTGGCCCTGGTCGCCGCTCTGGCCACCGCCACGCTCTATGCCGAAGGGATCCTCAAGTCCGGCTGGATCGAAGTGGTTTTGCTGGCGCCGGTCGTGTGGTTTTTTCTGGCCTCTCGGATTTCCTCTCTCTTGCCGAACTTGCTGGTCTCGCTCATTGCGCTGTGCCTGGCCGTTTCGACGCTGGATCTCTGCTTGAGGCCAATCATCGGCACCAGGCTGCATTACACCCCGAGCAATATGTTTACTCGCAAACTTCCCGAACTGCCGATCGTCGGCCGCTGGGACCCGCATGTGACCTATCGCGGTGAGGCCTATGGTGATTTGGCCGCCATTGCAGGTGATCCGGTCCTGCGGGAACTCCGGTCTATTGCCTTCGAGACCGATGGCGCGGGATTCCGGAACCGCGACCTTGAGGGGCCGATGGATATTGTGGTCTTGGGTGATTCCTTCGGTGCTGGCGTGGGGACGACGCAAGATCAGGTGTTTGCCAGTCTCCTGGAAAAGAGCGGCCATCGTGTCTATAACTTGTCCTATCCCGGCGGGCCTTACGACCAATTTGTGAATTTTGCCATCGAGGGGCCTCGCCTGTCTCTGGCTCCCGGAGCCTGGCTGATCTGGACGCTCTACGAAGGCAACGACCTCGATGACGGATACGGAACCGTCTGGGACCCAGGAGCCTTGCCTCGCAACAATTGGCTGGCGGCCCGGATGGTACAGTTCCGTACCTTCCGCAACCGCTCACCGTTCAATCAGGTGATGCAAGGACTTCGGGCTCGTCTGCGCGGTGTCGGTGATGGGGTCATCGAACGTCGGCTTTCTGACGGGAGGCCTGTGCTCTTTGCGCGCGCCCACGAGGCATGGACCCAGATGTCTCCTGAGGAGGTGGAGCGACACCAAAACTTTCCCGGACTAGAACGATCGCTAGAGGCTGTGCGGGGCTTGGCGGCTGCACGTCGGATGAGGGTAGGGATTGTGATTCTTCCGACGAAGGGCGAGGTCTATCGTTGGGTATTCGAGCGCCGGTTGCCGAGGGCTGAAGACGCAAGACCTTCTGGTTTTGCCCTAGCGGTGCTCGGCGCGTGCAAGCGAGTTCGACTCCAGTGTTTCGATAGTAAGCCATACTTTATGACGGAATCTCGGAGAAGTTTTGATGCACACGGAGTGCTACTCTGGTGGCAGGATGACTCACACTTGAACGGGTATGGCCATGCGGTGGTTGCAGATTTTGTTATGAGGAAGGTATTGGTTGACGGTGTTTCTCAATAGGCGTAGTCCTCAAGGATTTTCCGCATAGAGATTGAGGTAGCCGATAGGCCATTGTTGTTTATTGGGAAGAACGGGATCGTTAAGCGCGGAGTAGCGGACTGTGCCGTCGCTGGTATCTTAAGCCTAACGGAAGGGAAGCTTTTTCAGATTCGCATAGAGTCGTTGCCAAAGGAAAGGGCATGCCATGCCACAAGTTACCGTTGTTCTTCCCGTCTATAATGGAGCGCGATATATCAGGGAAGCTTTGGACAGCGTCTTTGCGCAGACCTTCCGTGATTTTGAAGTCATCTGCATAGACAATGGCTCTACGGATGAAACTAGGTCAATCTTGGAAGGGTACGGGGAGCGCATACGAGTCTTGCGGCGGGAGAACCGGGGACCTTGCGGAGGACGGAATGAGGGAGTTCGAAAAGCGACAGCACAATATATCGCCTTCCTTGACCATGATGATTGCTGGTACCCACGTAAGCTCGAACAGCAAGTGGCTGTCTTGAGCGCGGAGCCCGATGCGGTTCTTGTGCTTTGCAACTCGGATAGGATGGATGCAGAGGGCCGTTTGTTGCAAGTAGGGGCGACGTCGGCCGAGCGCGCAACGATGGGAGATTCTCCTTTGGGCCGTTTGATGGAAGCGGATCAGCTGCTGTCGTCGGCTATTCTTGTTCGTCGGGATGCGTTTGAGCGGGCGGGGATGTACGATGAGGAACTCCGCGGGTTCGAGGACTTTGACTTGTGCGCGCGTCTCAAACGAGAAGGCCGATTCGTGTTTCTGGAAGAGCCAGGCATGTGTTACCGAGTTCATTCGGCCAGCTTAAGTCATGCAGGCAAAGCAATGGTGGTGCAAAGCCGCGAGCGCTTCCTGCTTCGAATGAAGGCGCTGTATGTGGGCGACGAGCTTAAGCAAGAGCTGATCCGCATCATGCTGGCAGAATGTTATTCGGACTGGGGCATGCACGAGGTGAAGGCGGGCAGGAAAAACGAGGGCCGTCGGATGCTCTTGCGATCACTGCGGTTGAACCCCCACAAGCTCAGGACCTATTCGCGGTTATTTCGGTCGTATCTCTAGCATCATGTTGAATGGGGAAAAAGAAGACATGAACGGTCCAGCCACGGTCAGTGTGGTCATCCCGCTGTACAATGGCGCTTCGGTGATCAAGGAAACGATTGAAAGCGTGTTGGCGCAAACCTGGACTGATCGGGAGATCACCGTGATCGATGATGGATCCACCGATGGATCGGCGGAAATCGTCAAAGCATTCGGTGCCCGGACGCGATATTATGCGTTCGAGAATGGAGGCGTCGCTAAGGCGAGAAACCGTGGCATCGCGTTATCGCGCGGACGCTATATCGCGTTGCTCGATCACGATGATCTTTGGGCGCCAACGAAGCTTGCCAAACAGGTGGCAATGTTGAGGGCAAGGCCGGAAATTGGAATGGTGACGACGGGCATCGTGCACATGAATCGTTACGGGCAACATCTGGAAAATTTTCAGACTGGTCCTCCGAGCGAATTCTATCAATTGTTTGTCAAAGGATTTGGTCCGACACCTTCTGCTGTAATGATCCGACGATCGGTTATTCATCAGGTCGGGGGCTTTGATGAGCGTTTTGGTTCGGCCGGACTGGATGACCATGAATTTTGGCCCAGGGTTGCACAGCAGTGTGAGATCGTCTTGATTGACGAGCCGCTCACATATCATCGTCATGGAGAGGACAAACCGCCGCAAGTGGAGCTGGGACATCGGATCTTGTTGAACGAGGCGCTCTTGCAGCGGTTTGGTCATGAAGATGACAAGCGGCGCTACCTTATGAAAGAGAGAGCCGTCTATTTTGCTGACATGGGTAAGTGGCGTCTTCAGCAAGGGGATCTGGGAGGGCGTGCCGACTTACTCAGTGCGTTGCGTTGCTGTGTCCGTGAGGTCTGGAGTTGGAAGGCGGCCCGGCGAGCTATGAGCCGGATGGTCAGGTCCTATTTTTCATTTACGACCAAAAGGGTGTGATACGTGGAAAATGTGGTCTGCGAGTTTTGCCGCACCGATCAAGCCGAGGTCGTTATTCGGCAGCGAGACCTGCTTCATGGCATCTCCACGGACGAGTTTCACATTGTGCGGTGCATACGCTGCGGTTTCCTTTATTTGAACCCCAGGCCGACTCAAGCCGATATCGGGAAATTCTATCCGGTCCAGTATTTTGCTCCTGCTTCACCGCCTAGGCGGTTCAGCAAGGTCAAGACCTGGATTGTAACGGATTTCTACGGGTATCCGGGTGGGACCACGCATGGACTCTGGCGTCGATTGCGGAAACTCTTATTGTGGCCGGAGAAAGTTCGACGTGACCTGTGTGGGAGGGGCAGTCTGCCATGGGTTGGTCGAGGCCGGCTTCTGGATGTAGGGTGCGGCCATGGGGTCAATGCCGCGCTCCTGAAGCAGCAAGGATGGCAAGTGCAGGGGCTTGATTTGAGTACAACAGCCGTCGAACATGCCCGGGGGCTGCTCGGGACTCGCGTGGACGCAGGTGATCTGCTGTCGGTCAAATACGAGGATCATGCCTTTGACGTAGTGCTGATGAGCCATTCTCTTGAGCACATGTATGCTTTGCCGGCAGTGTTGGCGGAGGCAAGGCGTATTTTGGATGACGACGGGGTGCTTGTGATAGCAGTGCCCAACGCGGACAGCTTGGAGGCCAAGTTGTTCGGTCGGTGGTGGGTGAACTGGGATCCTCCTCGGCATCTCTACCACTTTACTCGCACTACGCTCGGTCGGCTCTTAGGGCGGGCTGGGTTTCACGTGGTGAGGAGCAGGACCGGGGTAACCTCCGCCCATTTCATGACGAGCTTGGAGCGAGTCTGGACTCGCAAATGTGGCCGTGCGTTGCATGCCAAGAAATGGATTGAGAGGTTCCTGATACGGCCGTTGTGCTTGGTGATGGGGAATCTTGGCTATGGAACCGAGATCACGGTGTATGCCGTGAAGGCGCGGGCCGGGTCTGAACGGAGCGAAACAGATAGGCGCGCAGCAGTCTGAGCCATGCCTTATGATTGAAGGGGTACCGTTGTAGCGAGAGCCAGAATGCACAACGGGCTTCACCGATCCGACGTTTTTCAAGGTGGTGCTTTCCAAGATCTCCGTAATAGTGGGCCCAGTCGCGGGCAAGGGCGTTGGCCAGTTGGGTGCCCGGGGGGCAGGCAGAGGCATGTTTTTCGAGGAACCGCCGTCGTCCCATTAAGGCCCGTTCCGAGGGAATATCCCGTGAGACGTTGCGCGTATAGAGCCGATGGCGGTAGAGTGGCTTGGGCAGGTGCAGGAGGGGAAAACGCTGATACAGCCGGATCGCTAGGTCGATGTCCTCCCAGACCACCAAGGTGTCGTCGTACCCCCCCACGGCGTCGAAACAGGCTTTGCGGAACAGCGAGCCGGACGTGGCGACATCGTGGCCGCCGCGCAGCAACTGCGTGATCGTCCGTTCCTGTTTCATAGCAGCGTCATAGTGCAAGGGGGCGCCGCCCTCGTTCATCTGGTACCCATCGCAGTGGACGAGCGCGGCTTCAGGCTGGGCCTGCAGCAATGCCAGCGTTTCCTCGATGAACGAGGGGGCCCACAGGTCGTCCTGATCGAGGAAGGCCAGGTAGGTGCCGGCGGCGAGGCGGGCTCCGTCGTTGCGTGCCGCTGCCTGTCCGCCGTTCTCGGGCCGCTTGAAGTAACGGGCCCGGGAGAATTGCAAGACGAGCCGGGCCGTTTCGTCGGTCGAGGCATCGTCCACCACGATGAGTTCCAGGTCCTGGCACGTTTGGGCCAGCACGCTGCCGATGGCCTGGTCCAGGTAACGGGAGGCTCCGTTGTATGCAGGAATGATGGCGCTGACGAGAGGCATGCCTCACCGAAAAAAGATGGCCGTGATAAACGGGCCTCATCATAGCAGATGGGACGTTGAGGTGGCAGGTGTGAACAGCACTTTTTTGAGCGGCGCTGTCTATCGCGAGCGACACGAGATCGCACGGGAGATTGAACGATGACCTTTGACCACGTGCACCCGGACCACCAGGGCCCCAATACCGTTCACATGACCCGTCTCCACGTGGCCAAGCTTATCCTGGATGCGGGACACAAGCGGGTATTGGACATCCCATGCGGGACCGGCGCCTTGACTCAATTGCTGCTGGATGGTGGGCGGGACGTCGTCTCAGCCGATCTCTTCCCCGAGAGTTTCGTTGTCCCCGGCCGCTCCGCTGTCCGCGTGAACCTCAACACCGTCCTGCCGTTCGAGAGCGAGACGTTCGACGCGGTGGCCTGTGTCGAGGGGATCGAACATATCGAAAACCCGCACTTGCTGGCCCGAGAGGCGAACCGGATGCTGCGCAAGGGGGGCATGCTCTACGTCACGACGCCCAATGTCCTGTCCATTCGGTCGCGGCTCAGCTACCTGCTACGGGGCTACCCGGATCAATTTCATTACATGGTCGAGGTGGATCACCAGACCGGGGCGGAACAGCCGATTGCGCACATCAATCCGATCGGGTTTCTGGAACTGCGGTATGTCTTGAGCCGTTGGGGATTCCGGGTGGACTTGGTCCAAACCAATCGGGAATTGAAGAAGGGCTCATGGTTGTACCAGGCGATCCGGCGTCTGCTCCTCACGAAGGGGAAGCGATCGGCCGCAACCCATCCCTCGGTGGCTTCCGTGAGGCAGGCACTCCTCTCGGACGCTGTGTTATTCGGCGAGGGATTGATTGTCGGGGCGACCAAGATTACGACGGCTTCTCAGGAGCCTGGAAAATGATTGACGAACGACAGCCGCTCGGTTATATGGGGGCGCGCGCAGGCTTGGCTCTATGAAGGTGGTGATTGCTGCGTGGCACCTTAAGGACTTCAATGTCGGTCTCGGACGTTACAGCCGAGCGCTGATCGAAGCCATCGGGCGAGTGGATACTCGGAACCAATATGAGATCCTGATGCCGGATGAATCGTATCGGTTTCCGGATCGGCCGAATATGCGGTACCGGCTGATCCGGTTTCCATTTTTCAAACGGCGGTTTTGGGAGCAGGTGGCACCGTGCTTGGCTGGGCGGTACGACGTGCTGCACTTTCCCTATGATTCCTGCGTCGCGTGGAAGCGCGGCCGGTTTGTGACCACGATCCATGATGTGAAGCCGCTGCTCTTCGGGTCAGGCGGACGGCGGCGGTGGAATCTAAATGAGTTGATCGAGCGGGCGCTGGTACGCGACCGGTGGAGCCGGATTGATCACGTGTTGACCGATTCCCTCTGCTCAAAACGGGATATTGTTGAACGGCTCGGGGTTCCCGTCGATCGGATTTCCGTAGTCTATCCAGGCGTTGAGCTGGAGCGCTTCCATCCTGTTCCGGTATCAGGAAGGGGAGGGGGAACGGAGCGTTCCTATGTGTTCTGTGTCGCCGGGGCCGATCCGACTAAAAATGTTGAGGTGTTGATAGAGGCATTTAGCCGTCTGCCCGGGGGAGTTCGGGAACGGTACGACCTTGTGCTCGCCGGTGATTTCCGCCGCAGGCCGGATCTGCATGCACGGGTCCGACAGACGGGCATCGAACGGCAAACGGTCTTTACCGGCGTCATCAGTGACGAGCGGCTCATCGAACTGTACCAACGGGCGGATCTCTTTGTGTTTCCATCGAAGTATGAAGGATTTGGGTTTCCTGTGTTGGAAGCTATGGCTTGTGGCTGCCCGGTCATCAGTTCCAATGCCTCGTCTCTGCCGGAAGTGGTGGGGGATGCGGCAATCTTAGTCGAACCCTTGGATAGTGAAGGGTTCACACGAGAGATGGAACGGGTGTTGACGGACCGGGCGCTCTGGGGCGATCTGCGCGAGCGTGGCTTAGCTCGGGCTGTTCAGTTTTCTTGGGATCGGACGGCGAGAGAAACGGTGACGGTGTATTGTCGGGTTGCAAGCCAAGCCGATAATGTTGCCTGACCCCACGGTCCACGTAGCGTTGACTGAGGCTCAATGCAGAGATCACGAGAGGCGAAAAATCTCTCCGCCGAGAGGTAGTTGGATGCGGCAGTTCATACAAGCTTAGATGGAGGGCAGATGCGAATTTTGATCACGGGCGGGGCGGGGTTCTTGGGAAGTCATTTGTGTGATGTCCTGATTGGCCAGGGACATCAGGTCATTGCTGTCGACAATCTTGTGACTGGCCGGCCGGAAAATATCGCCCATTTGATAGGTCATGAACGGTTCTCGTTTGTCAAGTATAACGTCTGCGATTACTTGCATGTGGATGGACATCTGGATGCCGTCATGCATTTTGCTTCGCCTGCGAGCCCCCAAGACTACCTGGACCTGCCGATTGCCACGTTGAAGGTGGGGGCGCTGGGTACCCACAAAGCGCTCGGG
>JAGWTI010000042.1 GCA_028876065.1 Nitrospirota bacterium | reverse complement strand
CGTCGCCCCGGCGCTCTCGTTTCCCTACTGGCCGCAACCCGGTCCCGCCTTTCCGTTCTTTCTGGCCTGGTTTATGGGGCTCGCCGTCTATGCCATCTACCTGATCGCCGTCGAGTACAGAGCGGCGAAAGGGCTTCGCCGCAACCAATTCCTATACCTCACCATCGCGTCCCTGATCGGCTACGCGGGCGGAGCCACCAATTTCCCCCTCTGGTACGGAATCCCGATCCTTCCCGACGGCACCATCCTGGTGACGGTGTACACCGCCATCGTCGCCTACGCGATGGTCCGCTATCGGCTGCTCGACTTCACCGTGGTCATGCAGAAAGGGCTCACCTACCTGCTGCTCACGTTTTTCATTGCCACCCCGGCGTTCGTCATCCTGCTGGCAATCCAGCGGGCCTACTTCGGAGAGGTCAACTATCAATTTTCGACGTTGATGCTGGCGCTCTTCGTCTTGGCGATCTCGGCGGCCTACCGACTGCGGATCAGAGCGCAAGCCGTCATCGACCGCACGCTGTTTCGGCACCGGCAACGCATGTACGAGACGTTGTCGGAGTTCCCCAACGCGCTGGTGACGAACCTCGACCTCAAGTCGTTGACCGAAACGATCGTCCGCACGCTGGCCGATGTCATCGGTATCGCGTCGGCGTCCCTCTATCTCCTCGACAAAGAACACGATGCCTATCTCCTCTCCTCGTGGCGCGGATTGGACTCCAACGGCGTGCCGGTGGTCCGCTTGAACGCACGGGACGGTTTGCCCGCCCGTCTGGCGCAAGCCCGGACGATCCTGGTGCGGGAAGAATTGGAACAGGCCCCGCCCCAGGACCCAAGCCGATCCCTTGCGGACGCACTGGCGGCGCTGGATTCCGACGTGTGCATCCCCTTCGTGAACAAGGGCCGCCTGATCGGCTTCTGCAACCTGGGGCCGCGCACCGACCGCCGCATGTATGCCGAGGAGGACTTGCGTCTTCTGGCCACGCTGGGCCAAAATGCCGCCATCGCCCTCGACAACGCCATGCTCTATGAAGACCTCAGGCGGTCCCAGACGCTCATGCGCCGCACCGACCGCCTCCGCTCCCTGGAGATCATCGCGGGGGGATTCGCCCATGAGATCCGGAATCCGTTGACTTCCATCAAGACGTTCATCCAGCTCGCGCCCGAACGCAAGGACGACCAGGAGTTCATGGGGACGTTCAGCGCCGTCGTCGCCGAAGACGTGCACCGGATCGAGCGGTTGATTCAGGAAATCCTGGACTACGCGCGCTACATGGAGCCCAAGTTCGCCGAGGAAGACTTCAATGACATCATCAACTCCTGCCTGTATTTCGTCGAGGTCAAAGCGGACAGCAAAGGCATCGCCATTGAAAAAGACTTGGCCGCGGATCTGCCCCCGGTCCTGGTGGACCGCCAGCAAATCAAGCAGGTGCTGTTGAACCTCTTCCTCAACGCCATGGACGCGATGGAGACGACGGGAGGGCGGTTGACGGTGAAGACCCACCGGCTGATGAAACCGACCGGCGACGCGTGGGTGCAGGTCGACGTCGCGGACACAGGCGGCGGCATCCCGGCCGACACCGTGGAACACATCTTCGACCCCTTTTACACCACGAAACACGAGAGCGGGGAGCACACGGGAACCGGGTTGGGACTGACCATCGTCCACCAGATCGTCCAGGAGCACCACGGGACCATCGAGGTCGACAGCACGGTCGGCGTCGGCACCACGTTCGTCGTCACCCTGCCCGTGGACCCCGTACACCGCGGCTCAGCACAAAGAGGCGTGGCAGCCCACTCCCGCACCGAGCACAGGACGTAGTTCGAGCCCGTTAAGACAATGGCACCAAGTCTTCCAGGATGTTCAAAAAGGCCGCTCCGCGAGGCCGCAGCGAGCGGAGAAGCCGCGGCGGACTCTTTCCGGCACGTTGAGGATTCGAGCGACGCGAGGACAACGCGGGCGGATTTTTCAACATCCTGCTAAGGACATCGCCCACATGAAGCAACGGATTCTCTTGGTCGATGACGAGCCGGGGATTCGCGCCTCTTTGAAAGTGGTGCTGGAGCCCACGTACGAGGTGCTCGCCGCCTCGAACGGAGCTGAAGGGTTGGCGCTGTTTCGCCGCGAATCGCCCCACCTAGTGCTCCTCGACATCATCATGCCCGGCGAAGATGGGATGGCCCTGCTCCAGACCATGCGGGCCGAAGCCCCCGGCATTCCGGTGATCATGCTGACGGCGACCAAGACGGTCAAGAGCGCCGTGGGAGCCATGAAACTGGGCGCGGCCGACTACGTCACGAAACCCTTCGACGTCGAAGAGCTCCGCCTCATCATCGCCAAAACGCTGGCGGCTCAAGCCCTGGAACGGGAAGTCCACTATCTGCGCGCGCAGGTGGTCAGCCGGTACTCATTCCACAATCTCATCGGGAAGAGCCAATCCATGCAGGAGGTGTACGCGAAAATCGAGCAGCTCGCGGACACCCGGACGACCGTCTTGATCACCGGCGAGAGCGGCACGGGCAAGGAACTGGTCGCGCGCGCCCTGCACTACAACAGCTCGCGGCGTGACCGGCCGTTCATCGCGATCAATTGCGCCGCCTTGCCCGACACGCTGATCGAAAGCGAGCTGTTCGGGCACGAGAAAGGATCGTTCACGGATGCGCGCATGCGCCGAGTCGGCCACTTCGAGCTCGCGCACGAGGGGAGCCTCTTTCTCGACGAAATCAGCGAGATCAGCCCGGCCATCCAGGCCAAATTGCTGCGGGTGTTGCAAGAGCGCGAGTTCACCCGGGTCGGAGGCGGCCAGCCGGTCAAAGTGGACGTGCGCATCATTGCCGCAACCAACAAAAACCTGGCCGACCTGCTCCGCCGCGGGGAGTTTCGCGAGGACATGTATTACCGAATCAACGTCGTCTCCATCCATCTCCCCGCCTTGCGCGACCGTCGGGAAGACATTCCTCTCTTGGCCCAGCACTTTTTGGCCAAACGGCTCGTCGACGAACAACATCCTCCGCAAGAGTTCTCCAAAGACACCCTCGAACTTCTGACCAAGTACCACTGGCCGGGCAATGTCCGGGAGCTTCAGAATGTGGTCGAACAGGCGAGCATCTGGTGCCGCGGAGCCACGATCACCCCCGAACATCTCCCCTCGTCCGTCCGAACGGATAGCCACGCGCCCGCGCTCCGCGCCGGCACGTTGGAGGGCCGGTTGACCCTGGAGAAGGCCGTCATGGAGTTCGAGCGGCAGCTCATTCTTGACGCGCTCAAGCGGACGGACTTCGTGCAGGTACATGCGGCCGCCCTGTTGGGTATCAGTCGCCGGATGCTCAAATACCGTATGGACTTGTTAGGCATTTGCCGGGAGGACGCGGGGCAGCCGCCGGACTACCTGGGCGCGTCACAGTAGCAATATGAGTGTACAAATTTGAACGTTGTACAATTTTGCACACTATCGCCATGGCCCGTTCGACGCAAACCGGTGCCTGCTGGCTTAAAATAGCCAGGATGGCCAGCGTTTTTCTGAATTTGGCTGGCGTATTGAGCGTTTGGCCTGAGGCACCGCCTTTGCTCAAGGGTGAGTGAGCTTTGCCTGCCACCGACCCGAGGAGCAAGGAGGTATGGAGCCGATGATCGCCCCAGAAAACGGCAAACCCACCATTCTCATCGTGGAGGACGAGGCCGGGCCGCGGAATGCGCTCAAGATGATTCTCCGCCCTTTTTTTCATCTCTACGCCGTCGATAATGCCCACGCCGCCCTGCGCCTGCTCAAGGAACAACCGGTCGACTTGGTCACGCTTGATTTGAAACTCCCCGATCGACCCGGCGTCGAGCTGCTGCGGGAGATCAAGCTCGAACATGAAGACATGGAAGTCATCATCATTACGGGCTACGGCAGCCTCAAGTCAGCCTTGGACGGACTTCGGTACGGCGCCGCCGGGTACTTGTTGAAACCCTTCAATGTCACGGAGCTCGTCAATCTCATCAAACAGATCCTTGCCAAAAAACAACGGCTCGACCAGCTGCGGAATTACCTCAAGCAGCCGGTCTTGGGACGGACCGCCGTGCCCGATCTCGCCGATGCCTGGCGGCGCATGGCCCATCAGTACGCCGAGGCCTCGTCAGTTCCACACATGGATGCCAGGTTCGGACGATACTCGCACGTCGTCGGTTTCCTCTCCGATGTCCTGGAGGCGACCTCGCGCGAGTTGTTGATCCATTCCTCCCGCGTCAGCTTCTACGCCACACGCATGGGCGGGCACCTCCGCCTCACCGACCACGAACGCACCTCGTTGATGCTCGGCGCCCTGCTCCACGACATCGGCATGGTCGGCATCGCGGGACATACGCCAGGCCAAGCCGACCCGATAGGAACACCCCTTCCTGAAGGCGACAAACGCCACACCGAACTGGGGGTCCTGATGCTGGCTCCATTCGAGTTGCCGGCGGAGACGAGCCAGATCATTGCCTACCACCACGAACTTTTCGATGGGTCCGGTTATCCCGAAGGCCTGCAAGGCGAGGGCATTCCTTTCCCCGCTCGGATCGTATCCATCGCCCAGGGATTCGACCAGATGATGGCCGCCTCTTCCCCCCAAACCACGGGCTCCGTGGATGAAGCCCTCAAACAGCTCCGGGCCCAGGCTGGAACTCGTTTCGACCCGGCGCTCATCGAGCCTCTCGCCCGCATCATGAGCGACGGCACCGCTTCTTTTCCACCATTCGCCCCTGCGCCGAGCTCGGCCATTCTTCCGGAAACGTGACGGGCACACAGGCCACGATTCGGAGGATCGCGGCCTGCTCACCTCTCAGCTCCTGCTCCTGCGACAGTCAAGCATGGTGCGCCCTACCGACCTGGCGCCTCAGAGAGGCATGGCCTTTGCTTCATGTCTCTCAAGCCGCATCGGACATAGGAGAAGGTCCGGGAAATTCCCGCTTTCGTCCTCATCGCGGCTGGATTCCGGACTCGGAGCAAGACGAGAGCCATGCCGTCACCTGACCAGCCAATCGGGCCCGAACCTCTCACGCAGAGCGTCCGGACCGAGACCGGGGTTGACGAGAGTGACGCGGCCTGCCGGATACCGCCGGAAGCCCTCCCGCTTCCGATCGCCATCGTCCGGAGGCGAGACGGACGCATCCTCGCGGCCAACGAATTGCTCGGGCGCATGTTGGGACTGCCTCCTGGGCAGCTGACCCATCATGCCCTGCAGGACTTTTGTGTCCATCCGGCCGACCGCGACACGTTGCTGGAGGATTTCCACAAAGAACAGATCCGCAGTCGGTACGAGGTCTGTGCCGTCACAGCGGGCAGCGTTCCTCTCTGGGTCGAGGTATCGCTCAAGCCGCTCTCGTTCCAGGAGGAAGACGCCGTCCTGATCGCCTTTCATGACCTCGCCGAACAGAAGTCGCTCGAACGGGAACTGCACCAGATTAAAAAGATGGATGTCGTCGGACGGCTCACCAGCGGCATCGCGCACGATTTCAACAACCTGCTCACGGTGATCGTCGGCTGGAACGATATCGCCTTGGCCCGCTTGGACCGCACAGACCCGCTCTATGAACAGCTTGAAGAGGTCAGGAAGGCGGCCCATCTTGCCGGAGCGCTGACCCAGCAACTCCTGTCCTTCAGTCGCCGAGACGAGAAGCGCCCGCAGGTCTTGGACCTCAACCGCATCGTCGCCGCCATGGACACCATGCTCCAACGCCTGATCGGAGAGGACGTTCAACTGGACACCGCGCTGAGTCCGGAGCCGGTCTATGTGAAAGCCAATCCCTCACAGGTGGAGCAAATCGTCATGAACCTGGCGGTGAACGCGCGCGACGCCATGCCCCAGGGCGGGACGCTCTCGATGAAAACCGCGCGCGCCGACATCACGACCGCCCACATCCACGGACAAGCGATCCAGCCCGGACCCTATGTCTTCCTGACGGTCACCGACACCGGGTGCGGAATGGATAGGGGGACCCAAGCCCGCATCTTCGACCCTTTCTATACGACTAAGGAACCCGGGAAAGGGACGGGACTGGGCCTATCGACCGTCTCCGGCATCGTCAAAGAGCTCGGCGGGCTCATTGCCGTGCAGAGCGAACCAGGGCTCGGGACCACGTTCACCATCTACCTTCCCCTGGCGGACGCGACCGCCCGTTCCGCGCACGCGGCGGCGCCGCCGGCGCCGCCGCCCCGCGGCACGGAAACGATCCTTCTGGTCGAAGACGACCCGGGAATTCGCCGGCTGATCAGGGAAACGCTGCAGATGTCCGGCTACACCGTGCTGGAAGCACGCCACGGGATCGAGGCCTGGGTCGTCGGCAACCACCATGCGGGTCCCATCCATCTTCTCATCACCGATGTGGTGATGCCCCAGATGAGCGGGCGGGCGCTCGCCGACCGCTTGCTCTCCGCGCGTCCCAACATGCGCGTGCTCTATATTTCCGGGTATGCCAGCGACGCGGTGTTCCACCACGGAGTCGTGGACCTGGGGCAAGGGTTTCTTCAGAAACCGTTCGATCCCCGGCGTTTGGCGCAGAAGGTGCGGGACCTCCTGGACGCAAGCCCTACCCGTTGACGGCGGACTGTTTCGCCGTTTTCTTCGCGATGGAGACAGGACGCCTCTCCGCACGACGTCCCGATCGTCGAGCGCCGACGATGCATCGGAAACGTATCCGCCTGTCTGCGGTCAAACCGGAAGGGCGTTTCAGGGAGACGGTTGGGCGGGAGGTTCCAGCGGGAGACGGATCAGAAACTTGGTGCCGATGCCTTCCTGGCTTTCGACCGTGATCTGGCCGCCGTGGACATCGACCGCGTCCTTGACGATCTTGGTGCCGAGACCGGTCCCGCCGGCCTTGTGGCTCACGGCCCGGCCGGTAAAGAGACTGTCCCGGACGTCCTTCGGCATGCCGCGCCCTGTATCCATCACCGACAACAGCACGGCCGCCCCTGCCTTATCCAGCGAACCGTGAACCGTAATCGCGCCGCCCGCCGGCACCTCCGGAATCGCGTTGTTGACCAGATTGTAGAACATGCTGTACAGACACCGCCGGTCGGCCACAATGAGCGGAAGCCCGTCGAGACCTTCCGTCCGCAGGGCGAGGCCTTTTTCATCAGCGACAAAACCCAGGATCTTGACCACCCCGTCCACGATCTCCGCCACGCGGCACGGCGTGAACTCCGGCAGGCTTCTCCGGCCTTTCACGCAATCCGACACTTCCTGCATCCGATCCTGAATCCGTTGGGCCGCCTCCCGTTGGGTATTGAGCGCGTCATGGCACAATTTCAGGCTGGGATAGGCCTTCGCCGCCTGTTCGGGCGGCAGCGTGCCGACGAGGCGCTCGAGCTCAACCGTCACCATCTGCCGGGACATAAGAATCGGCACGAGCATGTTGTTCACATCATGGCTGATACCGGCCAGGCGATGCACCATCTCGGCCAGCTTGGATTCTTCGAACAGCCGCACTTGTTCGATCGCCGCCGTGGAGAGAGCGGAAATAATGATCAGCAGGGAAACGTCTTGCTGGTCAAGCCGGCCGCGCCGCTTGTTCATGACCTCGAGGACGCCGATCGGCTTCCGGCCCCATTGTTGGAGCGGCAACACGATCATGTCGCGCGTCTCGAAGCCCGTCAGTTCGTCGATGTTGGGATAATGCCGCAGATCCGCCCTGGCATCCACGATGATCTCCGGCTTGCCCGACGCGAAGACGGCCCCCGCAAGCCCCTTGTGCCATGGGATGGCCACGCCTCGCAGCACCTCCGCCTTGTCCCCGACCACGTGCCGGAAGATCAGCTGCTCCGATTGCGCATCGGCAAGAAGAATCGAGCCGGCCTCGGCGCCCACCGTATCCAGAGCCGTTCGGAGCGTGTGTTCGATCAAGGCATCGCTCTGGATTTGCTGCGACAGGGCCTGACACACGCGGCGCGCCGCCTCCAACTCCCGCTCGCGCTGCACCAGACGTTCGTCCTCTTCCCGACGTGGCCGTTGCCGGCGGTTGGGTGAATCCGGGGAGCCGTGTGGATTGTGATCGGCCATCGTCATTTGGGAGAGATCTCTGCCGGTACGAGCCGCGTTCGAGCGCTCACGACAACCAGGGGCTTGCCGCCGCACGAACCGATTGAGGGAACGACCTTGCGTAAAATTCTACGGTCCCGCTCCAGATAACACAAGGATTTTCCCTATCGCCTCCGCGAGCGGCCCTCTCGCCGCCCGCCGATCCCGCTTGCCTTGACAAAGCCGCGGCGCGGGTGCTACGTCCTTGCGATGCTTGAACTCAAGGAAAAACCAGCGTCTGCCAGGCCGGTGTCCCCTCCGCCGGAGGGGACCGTGCCCGACTGGTCGGGCAAGGGCAAGGAGCAAGCGGTCCAGCGGATGTTCACGGCCATCGCCCGCTGGTACGACCTGAACAATTCGCTGCTCAGCTTCGGCCTGCACCACCGATGGAAACGCCTGGCCGTCAAGTATCTCTTTGAGCCTAGCGCCGGCGCCTGCGGCTTCCGTAGCGGCGAGGTCTCGGCCGAGCCGCGTTATGCATTGGATATCGGCGCCGGCACGGGCGACCTGGCCCTCCTGATTCAGCCGCGCATGGGCGAGGCAGGTCGGGTGGCGGCGGTGGATCTGAACCAGGCCATGCTCCAGGAAGGCTTGCGCAAGATCGCCGGGCGGGGACTCCACGGCCGGATCACCTGTCTCCGCGCCAACGCCGAGCAGTTGGGATTTCGCGACAACAGCTTCGACGCGGTGACCACAGGGTTTTGCATCAGGAACGTCAGCGATCTCCTGGGCGCTTGCATGGAGATCTGCCGGGTCTTGAAGCCCGGCGGACGGTTCGTCTGCCTGGAATTCTCTCGGCCGGCGCACGCCTGGCTGCTCCGTTTGTATGACTGGTACTCGTTCAGCCTCTTGCCCAAGATCGGCACCCTGGTGGCCCATGATCGGACCGGCGTCTATCGGTATCTACCCGCCTCCATCCGAGCCTTTCCCGACCAGGAAGGGCTCAAAGCCCTCTTGCTCAAGGCCGGCTTTCGCCACGTAGACTATTACAATGTGAGCGGCGGCATTGTGGCGATCCACGTGGCCACGAAATAGCGAAGGCGCCCTCAGCTTTGAGCTGACGGCTGATAGCTTATGATGCATTCCATTCTCTACGTTTTCCTGCCGTGCAAGAAGGTGTACCCGATCGGGGTCACCTACCTGGCGGATTTCATCCACCGGCGACGACCGGATGTCCGGCAACAGATCCTGGACTTGTCCCTCTACCCGCAAGCCGAGCGGCCGCAGGTCCTGCGCGACGCGGTCTCCGCCTTTGCACCTGAGCTCGTCTGTTTTTCCTGGCGCGATATTCAGATTTTCTCGCCGCACGAGGGGGACGCCTCGCTGGAGCATGCGTTCAATTTTTACTTTTCGAGCAACCCGATGAAGAAAATCGCCGCCTCGTTCCAGGGACTCAGACAGCTCTATCGCTACTACAACGACATCCGCGCCAACCTGTCCTATCCCTGGCTGATCCGGAACGAGTTCCCTCGCACCCAAATCATGATCGGCGGCGGCGCCTTCACCGCCTTCGCCGATCAGCTGATCGAGAAGCTGCCGGAAGGAACGGTCGGCATTCTGGGCGAAGGCGAAGATGCGATTCTCAAGGTCGTGGAAGGCCGTTCCATTGCCGATGAACGGTACATCGTCAAGGAAGGAGGCACCGTCTCCAAGGGCGCGCAGGGGTCGCCGGCCCTGTTGGACGTCCTGACCGTGGATTTGCCCTACCTCACCGGCATCTTCCCCCGGTACCGCGACTATCTCGACGAATCCATCGGCGTCCAGAGCAAACGCGGCTGTCCCTACGACTGTGCCTTCTGCCTCTATCCCTATATCGAGGGGAAGCGGGTCCGCTACCGGCCGCCGGAGATGGTCGTCAAGGACATCGCGCAACATTACCATCAGTGGGGGGCACGGAAGTTCTGGTTCACGGATGCCCAGTTCATTACCGGAAAAGAAGCCTATCCCCAATGTACGGAGATCCTGGAGCGCATCCTCCGTGAAAAACTGGACATCCAATGGTCCGGCTATATCCGGACCTCGCTGATCACGGCGGACCTGGCCAAGCTCATGGTGCGGTCGGGCGTCGGCGACCTGGAGGTGGCCATCACCTCCGGCTCGCAGGAGGTCCTGAACAATCTCCACATGGGGTTCAAGCTGGAGCGGCTCTATGACGGTTGCCGGTACCTGGCCGAGGCGGGCTTCAAGGGGAAGGTCATTCTGAACTATTCGCTGAACTCTCCCAAGGAAACCGAAGACACTCTGCTGCAAAGCGTGGAATCGTACAAAATGGTCGCGTCGATCCTAGGGGAGGAGCGGGTGTTCCCCCTGATGTTCTTCCTGGGCATCCAGCCGAACACGGACCTGGAACATCGGCTGCTGGAGGAAGGCTACCTCTCGGCCGGCTACAATCCGTTGATGCTCACCCCGACCAGCATCAGAAAGCTCCTCTATAACCCGGCTCCGCTGAATAAACTCATCGCCAAAGCCTGCCTGGCCGCCTGGCATAAAAAACACGGCAGCCAGGACCCCCGCCCCTGGTCCGGCTCCCTTTCCGCCAAGCCCCAGGCCTATGCCGACGGCAGCCTGATCCGCGGGGTCGAACATAACAGCGGACGCCAAGCCCTGCTGACGCTGGAAGAAATCCTGCGCGCGAGAAAAACCGCCGGTTCCTCGGCGGCTTCGCCCTCTGGGCCGGCTGTGAGCCGGGTGGGCTGACGCCCTTTTTCACCCCCAGATGCTGCTTGCATTCCCCGCATTTCCGATGCTATCATGCCTTCTCATTTTACCCTGGTGGCGTCTCAGAATCGGTTCAATTTCTTAGCGTTTTTCACGATCTCGACATTGCGCGCGGGGCCCGTGAAGGAGGCAGTTGATGTATAAAACGATCTACGTCCCGGTCGATAACTCGGACTATTCCAATACAGCGGTCGATTTAGGGGTGGCTCTGGCCAAAACCTTCGGATCCAAGATCGTTGGGAGCCATGTCTATGCAGCCAAGATGCACGACAAACGCTTCAAACAGATGGAAGCCGGGCTGCCGGAAGAGTATCACGACGAGAAAGAGCTGGACCGTCAGCGCCAGATCCACGACTCGTTGATCACCCGCGGGCTCCAGATCATCACCGACTCCTACCTCGACTATGTGGACAAAAAGTGCACCGAGGCCAACCTGCCCCTGGAGCGCCGTTCCCTGGAGGGCCGCAACTGGAAGGTGCTGGCCGAAGACATCAACCAGAACGCCTATGACCTCGTGATCATGGGCGCCCTCGGCGTCGGCGCGGTGAAAGACAGTGTGATCGGCAGCAACACCGAACGCGTGATCCGCCGCGTGCGCACCTCGGACATGCTGATCGTCAAGAATCCCCATTCCATGCCCAGCGGCAAGATCGTGGTGGCGGTGGACGGGAGCGCCTACTCCTTCGGCGGGCTCATGACGGGCCTGGAGCTGGGCAAGGCCTTGAACATGCCGGTGGAGGCCATCTCGGCGTTCGACCCCTACTTCCACTATGCGGCCTTCCACAGCATCTCGGGCGTCCTCAACGAGGAAGCCGGCAAGGTCTTCCGGTTCAAGGAGCAGGAAAAGCTGCACGAGGAAATCATCGACAGCGGCTTGGCCAAAATTTACCAGTCGCACCTGGACATCTCCCGCGAGATCGCCCAGGCCGAGAACACGGACGTCAAGACCACCCTGTTGGACGGGAAGGCCTTCGAGAAAGTCATCCAGTACGTCCGCAAGGAGACCCCGTGGCTCCTCATCGTCGGTCGGATCGGCGTCCACAGCGACGAGGACATGGACATCGGCAGCAACACGGAGAACCTCCTGCGCGCCGCCTCCTGCAACGTGCTGGTCTCCAACCGCAAGTACACGCCGCCCATCGACACGCAGGCCGAATACACGATCGCCTGGACCGAAGAGGCGCTGCGGCGGATGGAAAAAATTCCGGTCTTCGCGCGCGGCGTGGCGAAAACCGCCATTCATCGGTACGCGATCGAAAAAGGCCACACGATCATCAGCAACACGGTGGTGGACGCGGCCGTCGGGCACATCCTGCCGAAAGGCGCGATGGATGCCATGCGGGCGCTCGGCGGGAGCCTGGACGCCGCCGGCATCGACCGGGACAAGATGCAAGCCGACAGCGCCGTGGCCAAAGACCTGATGGGCAACACGCTCAGCGGCATGATGACGGAGATCGTGCAGGAGAAACCGGCCGTGAGCGCCGGCGTCAGTCCGGGCATGGCGGCCTACCTGGACCGGATGAGCCAGACCTACTTCGTCTGCGACGGCTGCGGCTATATCGGCAAGGGCGACACGCCGGTGAAATGCCCCGTCTGCATGGCGGAGGGCGCGCGCTTCAAGCAGGTGGACAAGAGCATTTTCGAAGCGGCGGCCAAGGCGGAAGGGACCCTCGAAACCGAATTGGCCTACGACGATGTCCCGATGCAATGGACCAAGGACGCCAAGGAGGCCATCCGCACCGTCCCGGCCGGCTTCCAACGGCGTCGCGCCAAAGCCAAGATCGAAAAAACGGCCCGGAAGCTGGGCATGACCACGATCACGCTCGAGTATGCGGCGCCGATGATCAAGGAAGCGGCGGCCGAAGACTATACCCCGATCTTTGCGAACAAGGGCACCGGCACGGCGCCGGCCCAGCCCGAGACGGACGCAACGCTCCACGCCGGCCAAGGCAACGGCCACGGAAACGGCCATGGCAACGGGCATACAACCGGCGGCAACGGAGGTCATTCGATGTCTTCCCCCTCGCCTTTCACCTGGACCCCGGAAGCGCAGGCGCGCCTCGACCGCGTGCCGCCCGGCTTCATGCGCGACTGCACCAAGGCGTTGATCCAGAAGCACGCCGAAAAAATCGGCGCGACGACGATCACCATCGAGGTGGCCAACGCAGGCATCGAGCAGGCGAAGGGCACGATGGAAGAAGCGATGAAGACGGGCAACCTCAAGGACATCCTCGAGCGCCTGGGCGTCGGCTCCCAGCCGGGATCCTCCCAGAATGGGTAAGTCCCTTCCGATCCTCAATTTCCCCGCCCTCGCGGGGAAGCTCGATTCGCTCGAACAGCAGATCAAGCAGTTCGTGACGGCCCCGGCTTCCGCGCCGGGCGACGGCCGGACCGTGGACGACTTTAAGCCCTTCCTGGTCGCCCTCAACCTCACCAAACGCTGCAACCTGAAGTGCGACCATTGCTACCTGGATGCCACCACCAAGGCCGGCGGGGGATCGGACGAGCTGACCACGGAAGAATGTTTCCGTCTGATCGACCAGATTGCAGAGGTCAACCGCGGCTGCCTGTTGGTGATCACCGGCGGGGAACCGCTGACGCGCCCGGACATTCTGGACATCGCCCGCCATGCGGTGGGGCTCGGCTTTATGGTCGTGTTCGGCACCAACGGCATGCTGATCAACGACCGTATGGCCAAGACCCTGGTGGACATCGGCGTGATGGGCGTCGGGATCAGCATCGACTCGTTGGACGCCGGGAAACACAACCGCTTCCGCGGGCTCGAAGGGGCCTGGGAGGGCGCGGTCGCCGGCATCGAAGCCTGCAAACGCAACGGCCTGCAATTTCAGGTGCACTTCAGCGCCCAGCCCATGAACTACCAGGAACTGCCGGACGTCGTCGAATGGGCACATACTCTGGGCGCCAAGGTGCTGAACGTCTTCTTCATGGTCTGCACGGGCCGCGGCGAAGAGCTCACCGACATCACCCCGGCCCAGTACGAAGAAGTCTTGGGTTATCTGGTCGATTGCCAGGACAAGTACAAGGACATGCTGGTCCGCGCCCGTTGCGCCCCTCACTTCAAACGCCTGGCCTACGAGAAGGACCCCAACTCTCCGATCACCAAGGCCCAGGGCTACATGGGCGGCGGCTGCCTGGCCGGCACCAACTATGCCCGGGTTACCCCGAACGGCGAACTGACGCCTTGCCCGTACATGCCGCTTTCAGCCGGAAACATCCGCGAGAAGAGCTTCGTGGACCTCTGGGAACGATCCGACATTTTCGACTCGTTCCGCTACCCTCACCTGAAAGGCAAGTGCGGGGATTGCGAGTACAGCGAGATTTGCGGCGGCTGCCGGGCCAGGCCCTACGTGGACCATGGGGACTGGCTGGACGAAGACCAGTGGTGCCTCTACACCCCGAAGGGCGGCGAGAAGGTCCAGGTGGCCTTCAACACGCCGGAGGAAAGCACCGCGGTCTGGGACGAGGCGGCGCAGACCCGGCTCAACCGCATCCCCTATTTCCTTCGCGCCATGGTAAAGAAGGGCGTGGAGCGGCACGCGCGCGAACAGGGCCTGCCCATGATCACCGTCGAGTTGATGGAAGAGCTGCGCAAAAAGCGTTTCGGGAACGACGCACCCGTTTTCAAGTTCTAGCTCCAGGATTCCATGGACGCATTACAGTCCCTACTCACCGATCTGAACCAGCTGATCCCCATCGTGAACCATTGGTTGCACCTGGTCTCGGCCGTCATTTGGATCGGCGGCCTGGCCTTCCTGGTCATGGCGGTCACGCCCGGATTGAAGACCTCGGTGCCCAAGGAATATATCAAGCCCATCGCCGACACGTTTTACAAACAGTACAAGCGTGTCGTCGGCATCCTGCTGGTCGTGATCCTCTTCACCGGCGGGATCAACCTCCACTATGTGAACCAACTCCTGCTCTCTCAAACCGGTTCTGGCATTCCCCACCATGCCAAATACCTGACGATCTTCTTCATCAAGCTGTTTTTGGTGCTGGGCATCCTGACGCTGTTTCTCTACACCATCATCTTCAAGACCGAGCCGACCGGCGAAGAAACGGCTGAAGAACGGGAGGAGCAGATGCAGGAGCCGGTCCCCTTTCAGCGCCTCGCCCTCTGGCTGGGCCTCCTCATTATCCTTTGCGCCGCCGCCCTGAAGCACCTGCACCAGTAAACCATCCCCTTTCCTGGCTCTTGCCTCACGCACATCAGTAGCCGGTTGACTCCCGTACTCCTACCTATCCATTTTGGGTGCGGCCCCCGATTGACAAGTTCGTCGAACTCTTTACAGTGCCCCGTCGATGACACCCTCGTCGGCCCCAATCTCATCCTCCTCGATGACCCGCAACGTTCAGATGGGTGAGTTGCTTGCGCAAGAGTCCTTGCCGGACCCATCTGACATCAGCAGACAACAGGCCTCACCGCACGGTTCTCTTCCCAAGACCCATACCATCCTGGAGAAGGGGATGATGGAATATCGTCCCTTCGGCGCAGACGCAACCGGAGAGAAGATTCGCGACGTCAGCGGCATGACGATCCGGGCCAACATCGAGTATCTCGAAGAATCCATCAGCTTGAAAGCGGGGCTGGCGGCGGGGGCGCAGGCGGTCGAAGACCTCTGCACCAGGCTGAACGAGCGGATTCGTGACCCCGCCTATCACGTCACCCCGGCCCTGCTCAAGAATATGTGGCACAGTTATTCGTACGAGTTCCGTTGCTTTCTGGGGGAACTTTGCCAGCTCATCGCCGCCGACCCGCACTTCACGTTCAAGATGGCCCAGGCGAAGTTTCTCTCGCCGATCATCCAGACCCTGGGACGTCCCTTTTCGGTCTCGCAAATCTACCGGATGTTTCCGCATTTCGGGGAGAAGTTCGTCAAAGGCTCCATGTACATGGAAGCAACATCGGTCACCGACCGCCGCGCCCTGCTGCGGATGAAATTCACCGATGCGGTGGACCGACAATTCGGGCACTATCGGAAAGCTTGCGCCGCCATGGTCTGCGCCGCATCGAAGGGCGCCTTGATGGCCGTACCGGAGCGTATCCACCATAGCCGGCCCGCTTCAATTACCGACCGGGCCTGTATGGCTGAAGGAGACGAATGGTGCGAATGGGACATTACCTGGGACCCAGAGCCGTCACGGCAACCCATATGGCTGGCGATCGGCTTCCTGGCCAGCACGGCCTGTTGGTTCTATCTGCGACACCAGCAGCCGGCGCTCACCACCGCCCAAGCTCTGCTGTTGGCGTCCGGACCTGCCGTCCTGTCGGTGCTGACCGTTCGCTGGTGGGCGCGCCATATCCGAAGCCAGATGCGGGAGCAATTGGTGGACGAACAGCTCCGCTCCGTCGAAGCCCGGCACGAGGAACTCCGCGAGGCCTATCTGCAGCAAGAAGAGATCATGGTCGAATTGCGCCGCAAGGTGGGGCAATTGACCATTCTCCACCGGGCCGGGCTCCTCTTTAGCTCAACCCTGGACCGGGAAGTCTTGTTCGATTCCGTCCTCCGGGCCCTGAATGAGGACTTGCACTACGATCGGGCCATGATCTCGTTGTACGATCGCACCCGTCAGGCGGCCCACAAGATCCGCATCCTGGGCGTCTCCGAAGCTTGCGCGGCGTTTGCGGAGAATCTCGCAATCCCCGTCACGGACCCGCATCTCCTGGAAAGCGCCGTCCTGCTGGAGGGCCGCCAGATCCTGGTCCGCAACCTTCAGGACGCCTGGGACAACCTGCATCCCCTCAATCAGCAGCTTGCGACCATGACGGGAGCCAAGTCTTTTATCTCCGTTCCCTTGAAAATCAAAGGCCAGGTCATGGGTGCGCTGACGGTGGACCGGACCGAGGTCAACGGTCTCGGACAAGCCGATCTGGAGTTGATGGTGACGGTCGCCAATCAGGTCGCCATCGCGCTCGACAATGTGGACGCGTACGCTCAAATCGAAGCCTTGAACGTCGGCTTGGAGGCCAAAGTGCGCGAACGTACCCGGGAGTTGGAGCGATTGAACCAGGATCTGGCAGCCGCGAATCAGAAGCTGCGCGAGTTGGACCACCTGAAGTCGGCGTTCGTCTCGATTGTCTCCCATGAACTGCGCACCCCCATGACGTCCATCAAGGGCTACGTGGAGAATCTGCTGGACGGTATCAATGGCCCCCTAAACCCTCGCCAAGCTCAATCTCTCGAGCGGGTGAAATGCAACGCCGACCGGCTGACGCGTATGACCAACGAGCTTCTGGACCTCTCCCGGATCGAGGCCGGATTGACTGATCTGCATCTGGCGCCGTTACGGGTTCCCGAGCTGGTGGCCGAGGTGTGGGACAGCGCCCAGGCGTTTGCCCAGCCCAAGTCCATCGCGCTTCGCCAGCAATATGATAACGCGCTCCCTCCCGTCATCGCCGACCGGGACAAGGTGCAACAGATCCTCACCAATTTGCTCCACAATGCCGTCAAATTCACGCCGCAGCAAGGCAGCATTGTCGTGGAGGCAACGACGTTGAACCAGTACGTTCTGGTGTGCGTGACCGACAGCGGATGCGGGATTCCCGAACAGGAACTGGTCCGGGTGTTCGAGAAATTTTACCGGGGCCCCTCGGCCCCCATCGAGGCGCGTGGCGCAGGCCTGGGGCTCTCCATCACGAAAAGCCTGGTCGAGCTGCATGGAGGGAAGATTTGGGCCACCAGTAACCCGGGGCAAGGCAGTCAATTTGCTTTTACCCTGCCGATTGAGACTCCCGCAAAATCGGACCTGCCCAAACCCTCGTATCCTCTTGTGTAAAGTTCGTACACATTGCGATACGGGCAACGAACAAGATCGCCTGCCATCTTTTCTCTGCTCTGCCGGATTCCTGCGGCAATGCAGCGATTCGTCTGCCACTTGTACGCTCCTTCCTTCCAATCACACTCCCTACACATGGCACGACTGTTGCTGAATGTTCCTAGAAAGTCAGCCGCATGCACGTCCGAGATTGAAACAAGGAAATCGACCAACGATGAGTTTCGAGAGTCCCTCGTTCCGTCCCATTTCCATCCTGCTGGTTCATCCCAACCCACTCGTACAGGAGCGGTTCGGGCAGGTGCTCCGGGCAGAAGGGCACCGCGTCCGTGTCGCGGGATCCGGGAACGATGCGACCGCCCTCATGAGGCGGCACGAAATCGATGCGGTCTTCCTCGACATCAGCGGCTCCTGCGAGCGAGAACCGACGCTCCTCACCGCCATGCAGATAGAAGCCCCGCACCGGCCGGTGATCGCCCTGGCCGGGAGCGCACCGGACCACGTGGTGGTTTCCGCTCTTGATCTCGGCGCACTGGCCTTTATGCGGGAGCCCTACGACCTCGACGTGGCGAAAGCCCTGCTGCGCCGGGCGCTGGCGCTGCGACAACTCTCGCGTCAAATCGAGGAAACGGAACGGCGTTTGCGCGAAAGCACCGAGCGGTTCCGTTCTCTCGTGGAACACACCCCCGATGCGGTCGTGTTGGCCGACCACCAGGGCCACATCATGATGTGGAACCGAGGCGCGCAACGACTCTTTGCCTACACCGCAGATGAAGTGCTCGGCCAGCCGCTTACCCTGTTGATGCCGGATCGCTACCGGGCCGCTCATCAACAAGGCCTGGCACGATTTCGGTTCACCGGCACGCCGCGTATCGCCGGCACAACGACCCTGCTCCATGGCTTGCGCAAGGACGGCAGCGAGTTCCCCCTGGAGTTGTCAGTGGCTGCCTGGAAAACGCGTCAGGGCGTCGCCTACGGCGGCATTATGCGGGATATCTCCCAGCGGTGCCTCGGGCATGACCATCATGACGGAGAGGAGACAAGCTTCACGCGGCAGTGCGAGGCCCCTGCCAAAGGCAATCAACCGGGTGAGGACACCGCCTGGCTCGACGATGAGCGACAGTAATTAGGGGGGGCTGAGGGATGGGGCTTTCACCACTTCAACTCCCGACGGCACGGCAAATTCGAACAGGCTCGACTTTAGGCCGGCGTTGGGCTTCAGGTTGGCGAATTCGAAGGTGGAGACATTCCCGCTGATCTCGTGAATGGACACCCGTTTGATAAAGTAGGTCTTGGGCTGGACTTCCAGCACGATGCGAACCACCGTGCGCACCGCTTCGTTGCCATCCGACTTCGGCAGCAGACTGATCAACGGCAATCCTCCCTCGCCGCGATCGCCGGCGCGGCTCTGGTCCAGGACATATTGCTCCTCCAGCTTGGCGGCGCCTTGCAGCAGTTGCAGCGGAGCCTGGGAGGCGGCCATCTGCGTCAACTTGCCGATCAAGACTTGCTTGTGCTCCGGCACGTACATCTTGACGTCGTTCTGATTCACGTAAATCTCTTCCACATTGGGATCCGCATAGTCCCACCGTAGCCGGCCCGGCTTTTTGATGTACATTCGTCCGCTGGACAAAATCGGCGTGGCGAACCCCTCGATCTTGGTCGTCTGCTTGAAATCCGCCGAGAGGTCCCGGGTTTGCTCATAACGCGCTTGCAGCTTCTTCACCACCTCCCGCATGTCCTCCGCCCCGAAAGCCGGCAATGCTGCCAACAGGTTGCCCGCCGCAAGGATCGTCACAACGAATCGGCCCCAGTTCATACCGCGTCCTCCCCTACCGGCCCCTTGCGCACCAGCACTTCTCGGCGGCCATCCCGGCCTGCGGCGCCGACGATCCCTTCTTCTTGCATCTGTTCGATCATACGGGCGGCGCGGGGATACCCGACGCGCAGGCGACGCTGGATCAACGAAGCGGAGGCCTGACCGGAAGAGATCACCAAGTCCTTCGCCTGCTCGTAGACTTCGTCCTTCGCCTCGTCCTCCTTCGCCTCCTCCTGCTTGAGCGATTGCAACTCTTCGCTATAGGCCGGAGCCGCCTGCTTCTTGATGAACTCGACCACCTGCCGCACGTCGTCATCGGGCACGAACGACCCGTGCAGCCGATTCAGGGTCCCGGTGCCGGCCGCAAACAGCATGTCGCCCCGCCCCAGCAGCGACTCGGCCCCGTTGGCGTCAAGGATCGTGCGGGAATCGGTCTTGGACGACACCTTGAAGGCGATGCGGGCGGGAAAGTTCGCTTTGATCAAGCCGGTCAGCACGTCCACCGAAGGCCGCTGCGTGGCCAGCACCAAATGGATGCCGGAGGCTCTGGCCATCTGAGCCAGACGGGCGATCTTCTCTTCCACCTCCTTGGGCGCCACCATCATCAGATCCGCCAGCTCATCGATCATGACCACGATATAGGGCAGCGGCGAGGGGGGCGTTTGGGGTTCGGCGGACGAGCCCAACGGCTGCACCGCTTCGGGCACGGCGCTTTCCCCGGCAGCCAGCCGCGCCTCCTCGGACAGAAATTCGACCGGCGGCTCCGGCTCCTTCTTGTCGGACGGCTCCGGCAGGACGCCTTGCCGTTCCGCCACCATGCGATTGTAGGAATCGATATTGCGGACGTTGGCCTCGGCCAGCAGTTTGTACCGACGTTCCATCTCCTGGACCACCCAGCTCAACCCGCGCGCCGCGGACTTCGCGTCCGTGATGACCGGCCGCAGCAGGTGAGGCACCCCGTCGTAGGACTTCAATTCCAGCATCTTGGGATCGATCAGCAACAGTTTCACTTCGTCCGGCCTGGCCGAGAACAAGATGCTCAGGAGAATCGTATTGAGGCCGACGCTCTTTCCCGCGCCGGTCGCCCCGGCCACCAGCAAGTGCGGCATGGACTTGAGGTCGGCCGCCGCCGGTTTGCCGAAGATGTCCTTCCCCAACGCCAGCGCCAATTTGCTCCGCGACTGGACCTTCGTAAAGGCTTCGCTGATCATGACGTCCTTCAGCGACACGGTTTCGCGGTAGCGATTGGGCACTTCGATCCCCACTACGGACTTGCCCGGCAGCGGAGCCACGATGCGGAGGCTTTCCGCTTTCAAGGCCAAGGCCAAGTCATCGGCCAGGTTGACGATGCGGGCCACCTTGACGCCCGGCGCCGGCTCGAACTCATACATGACGACCACCGGGCCGGGATGCACCTCCGTGACCTTCCCCTCGATGCCGAAGCTTTGCAGGGCGCGCGTCAAGACTTCCGACTGAGACTTGAGTTCCTCGTCGCTCATGCGGTCCAGCGTGCTGGAAGGATCGCTCAAGAGCTCCCGCGGGTCCGGGAGCACATAGCCGGTGGTGGCCATGCTGGAAGAGGCCACGAGCACCCGCTCCGCTTCGTCTTCTTGCTCGTCTTTCTGCTCGGCAAGCGGCGCGGCTTTCACCTTCTTGGCCGGCTTTTCCTTTTCCTGGAGGACGATCGCCGGCGACTCCTCCGACGCCGGCGGAGCATCCGCCGGTTCGATGTCCGCGGGACGGTTGATTTTGACCGGCTTCGGTCTGGGTTTCTTGACTTTCTCCGGCTGCGCCTCCTTTTCCGTCCGTTCCGGGATCAGCGCAAGAACCATGTCGTTCAGCTTCGCCCACCAGCCGGGGACGCGCTGCCAGAGATCGGCCAGAGACATGGGTGCGGCGAGGAGCAGCGAGACCAGGAGCCCGGCCAGCACGATGATGTGGGCGCCGGTGCTGGCGAAGTAGAGCCGCAGCCCATCCGCCAGCAGGTGGCCGACTCGGCCGCCCCCCAGCCCCGGATAGACCCACCCGCTCAAGACGGTCGGAACGGCCGGCAGCTCCAGATGGAACAGCCCGCTCAAGAACAGCATGGCGGCCAAGGACCCGGCCGCGCTGCGCAGCGTCACCGCGAGCAGGCCCGCCACGAAACAGCGACCCGCCACCATGCCCAACAAGAACGGCAGGAGGTACGCCCCCCCGCCCACCAACCAAAACAACCCCGTGGCGAACGTCGCGCCGACGGTTCCGATCATGTTCCGCGTCGAGTGGGAAGCGGCCGTAGACCCGCCGGACGAGAAGAGCAGCGGGTCGGTGTCGGCAAAGGAGAGAAGGCAGAGCAGCGTCAGGAGGCTGAGGGTGATCAGGAGGACGCCGACCACCTCATGTTTGAGCTGGGAGGGTTCACGAGAGGCCGGGCGAGCGTCACCGCGCTTCGCCGTGGTGGGTGCACCCATGGACGGGATGGTAACACAAAACGAAGAAGCTGTCAGCCATCAGCTTTCGGCTGGGGGCCAGCGCCGGGACGGCTCAGGGCTTCGGCCAGGATCGCGAACTCCTGCAAGGTCAGCGTTTCGGCCCTGCGCTTGGGCTCGATCCCCGCCTGCGCCAACGCTTGCCGGACATGATTCTGAGGCAGGCCTTCGTCCAGGAGGGAATTGGCGAGCGTCTTGCGTCGATGCGCGAACGACGCGCGGACCGTGCGCACGAACCGGGCTTCATCGTGAACGGCAAGATCCGGCCGGCGGCGCAACACCAAAGACACCACGGACGATCCGACATCGGGACGCGGACGGAAGCAGTTGGCCGACACCGGGAAGGCCAGCTTGGCCACCGCCGAATATTGCGTCAGGACCGAGAGGATGCCATAGTCCTCCGTCCCCGGCCGCGCCACCAAACGGCGCGCCACTTCGGTCTGGAGCATGAGCACCATGCGGTCGATTCTGGCTCTCGCCTCAAAGAGTTTGAAGAGCAGCGGCGTGGACACATAATAGGGGAGATTGGCCACGACGACCGTCCGCTCCGGCAACTCCTCGTAAGGAAACTCCAGGGCATCCCCGGACCGAAGCTCCAGGTGTCCACAATCCCGCATGGTCTCCCGCAAATATTCGCCCAACTGCACATCCAGCTCGACGGCGATCACACGTTTGGCTTCGGCGCAAAGGGCGCGGGTCAGAACGCCTCGGCCCGGGCCAATCTCAAACACCGTCTCGTCGGGATGCAGCTCCGCCAGCGCCACGATCTTACGGACGATATTCAGATCAACGAGAAAGTGCTGGCCGAGGCGTTTGCGGGCAGGCGGGGGAACGGGCATCATGCCGGCGCCATTCCGTCAGGAGACAGGAGGGACAGAGCCATCCTTCGCGACCCTGTCGGACAACGCCACCAAATACTCGCGATACAGTTCCACGTCGTCGCCCAATTCTTCCAGCAGGTCGTTCGAAAACGACGGGCCCGGCTTGGTGTCCGCAAACCGTTGCGCTTCTTTCTGGCCCAGGTGTTGGGCGATCAACGGAATGGCTTTGCCTTTCCACTTCACCAGCCGCTCCCCTGCCGCGACGGTGTTGAGGCTCGTCCGGGCTTCTTCGAGAATCGTGTCCAAAGCCTGGATTTGCCGCTGAAGCATGTCGAGGGCCTGTCGAACGGGATCAGTCATCGTGTGCGCCCCTTTTTCATCTGGTTGTTGGTCAGCCTGGCCGCCAGCTTGATGGCTTCGATCAAGCTGCCCGGATCGGCGACCCCCTTCCCGGCAATGTCGAACGCCGTTCCATGATCCACCGACGTGCGGATGATCGGCAACCCCACCGTGAGGTTCACGCATGTGCCGAACGCGACCAACTTGAGCGGAATGAGCCCCTGATCGTGGTACATCGCCACAATCCCGTCGTAGCCGCCCCGCGCCGCCTTGCCGAACAGCGTATCCGCCGGCAAGGGATCGCTGACCTCGATCCCGAGCGCCCGCGCGCGGCGCGACGCCGGCAAAATGGCCGTGCGTTCTTCGTCTCCGAACAGCCCGCCCTCGCCCGCATGAGGGTTCAGCGCCGCCACGCCGATCCGCGGCTTGGCCAGGCCGAAATAGTCCCGTAAGGCCAAGTCGGCCAACCGGATGGCCTTTCCGATCCGGGCCGGGGTCAATTGATCGGGCATATCTCGCAACGCCACATGCGTGGTCACAAACATGATTTTGAGCGGCCCCCCCAGGATCATCATGCCGACGTCGTCGCTGTGCGTCAGGTCCGCCAACAATTCCGTGTGTCCCGGGTAGTTGTATCCGGCCTTGTTGATGGCTTCTTTATTGATGGGACCCGTCACCATGGCGTCGATGCAGTTGGACTCGGCCAGCTTGACCGCCATCTGGATGAAGGCCACGGAGGCCGCGCCGGTCTGCTGCCCCACCTTCCCGACCGTGAACCGGCCCAAGGGCTTCTCCAGGGGGTCCAGCACCGGGGCCTCGCCCCGCCGGCCCAACACGGTCTCATGGGCCGTCACTTCCCGCACCTGTAAGGGAAGCCGCAAGGCCCGGATCGTCCGTTCCAGCACAGATCGGGACCCAATGATCAACGGGCGGCAGAGGCGCAGCACCTCGGGCCTGGCCAACGCCTTCACGATCACCTCCGGGCCGATGCCGGCCGGATCGCCCATCGTCAGACCGAGGTAGGGCCGGCGATCGACTGCGCGTCTGGCGCTCATCGAGGCGCAGCTCCGGATAGAAGATTACGGCCGCGCATCGCCCGCGCCCTCTGTGTCGCGTTCCGGCTCCACATGCACGATCACCTCCGCAACCCCTTCAAACCGCTCCATGATCGACTGCTCGACCCCGTGCGCCAGGTCGTGGGACTCCCCCACGGTCATTCCGGATGGGACGTGGATGGCGAGGTCCACAAAAATATGGTGCGGGAGCCCTCTCGTCCTGATCGTATGACAATCCAGCACGCCGGCGCTTCGAAGCACCACCGACCGAACCTCCTCCGGGTCCAGCCGCGCCCGGTCGGTCAACGACTGCGACGCTTCGGCCAACACCAACCAAGCCGTCCGGGCGATGATCGCCGCGATCACCACGGCCACGAGCGGATCCATGGCCGGATACCCCAACTTGACCGCCACGAGGCCAGCCAAGACCGAACAAGACGTCAGCAGGTCGCTGCCGGTATGGTGCGAGTCCGCGACTAGAATCTCGCTGCGTAATTCCCGCCCCTTGCCCCGTTCCCAACGCATGACCCCGTAGTTGATCGCCATGGTCACCAGCATGATCACGAAACTGGCGCGTGTGACCTGCGGCCGGACCGAACCCAGCCAATGGGCATAACTGGTCCAGAGCAGGTAGAGGCAGGTCCCCAACAGCATGGCCCCGATGGACGCCGCCGCCAACGTTTCGTACTTCTTGTGTCCATAGGGATGGATATCGTCCGGCGGCGCCGCAGCGAGCCAGAGTCCGGCCAGACCCACAATATTCGACACCCCGTCGAAGAGCGAGTGGAAGCCGTCGGCCTGCATGCTCAGAGAGTCGGTGGCCACCCCATAGACCAGCTTCGCCAGCGCGACGAGCAGGTTGAGCCCCAAGACGGCCCACAGCACCCACCGCACCTCCCTGGTGCGCAGGTCCAGCCCGCCGGAAGCCACACCCTGGTTTGAACACCCGCCCCCCTCAACGCCCATAGAGCGAGACCATAAAGCCGAGGTAGAGGAGCGCCCCGCTTCCGAGCAGCCAAGGCCGCCACCGCCCCCCCCACAAGAGTTGCGCCAAGCTCAACCCGACCGCCACGATCGCCAGGCCCATCGTGGTCAACGCCGAGGAGTCCAACGACCAATCGGTGCCGATCAGCCCCACCGACACGGGGAACGTCCCCTGGAAGACCATCGCGCCCGTGACGTTGCCGACCGCCAGATTATCCTTCTTCCGATAGAGCCAGAGAAAGCTGTTGGACATTTCCGGCAACTCGGTGGCCAGCGGCGCAATCAACAGGGCCAGCAACAAGGGAGAGACCCCCAGCGTAGCCGCCAGTTCTTTGGCCGCCGTCACGAACAGATGCGCCCCGCCCACCAGCCCGGCCATCCCGACGGCCCCCTGAGCCGCAATGGCGATGTAGGAAGGGACGGCCGAGCGGCGGGCAAAGAGCAAGGGCGGCAATCCTTCCCCACCTTCCCCGCCTTCCCCATCGCTGCTGAACTTGATTTTCATGTACAGGATGTAGAGGGTCACCAAGAGCCCGGCGGCGACATAGTGCACCGGGCGCGAGGACACCACCGTGCAGCCCACCGCCACCCCATAGGCTACCAGGAAAAAGAGCAGGTCGGTCCGGACCTCCCCATAGTCCAATTTGAACTGCGGCGCCCGTTTGCCCAACCTGGCATAGAGCACCAGCAGCCCGGCCAGGATCGGCAAGACCAGCGTGCTAAGCATGAACGGCGCGCCCAGAATCGCGCCGAGCCCTACCTCCGTTCGCTCCTGCCCCGTGCCGAAAAAAATCGCGACGACCGGAATGGAGGTTTCCGGCAACGTGGTGCCGACGGCGGCAAAGATGCTCCCCACCGCCCCTTCCGGCACCTTGAGCCGCTTGCCCAACCACTCGATGCCGTTCGTGAACAGGGCGCAGCCGCCCAACGTGACCGCAACGGCGACGACAAACAGCAGCACGTACAGCAGGATCGTCACCATGCGGTCCGTCCGTCACGCGTCAACACTGGCAAGTCCACCGTGTCCGTCTTCATCGTATGATCTTGTTCCGGGTCGCGTGTGCCTTGCGCTGGCGAAACGCCAGGATGGCTTCATCCATCACGTCACGCACCGGCCTTCCGCTCCGCTCCGCGATCCGCAGGCAGTCTCGATACTCGGGCGCCGCTTTGTCCCCGCCCGCCCCGGCGCGAGCCACCTTGACCCGCACCACACCGCCGGCGGTCCGAACCTTCTCCGTATGCCGAGCCAAGATCACCCGGCCGACTTCCTGCATTCTGACGCCAAGCGTCGTGGTATCCCGCAACACTACCGCCGCGACGGCATGCGCCGCGTCGCGCGGAGCCAGCGCGGTCAACGTGATGCCGGGACGCCCCCGCTTCATGATGACCGGGGTGAGCGTCACGTCCAACGCTCCGGCGGCAAACAGCCGCTCCATGACCGTCTCGTAGACTTGTGGGTTCAAGTCGTCCAGGTTCGTTTCGATCTGTACGATGGCCTCGGCATAACGCCCGGCGGAGGAGCGGTCCTCGCCCAGAAACACGCGCAGGACATTCGGCCAGCCCGGCGGATCGGCCGTCCCGGCTCCGTACCCGACGGAGGTGGGCATCATGGGAGGCAACGGACAGACATCGTGCGCGAGGCTCGCCAGAAGCGCCACCCCCGTCGGCGTCGCCAATTCGCGCGCGGGACCGGCGCTATAGATCGGCATGGACGCGGCCATCGCCGCAACCGCAGGGCCGGGGACCGGCAGGACGCCGTGCGCGCTCGTGACCACCCCCGCCCCCACGTTGATCGGCGAAGCGGTCACACGCGTCACGCCGAGCAGATGGCAGCCCAGCACCGTCCCCACCACGTCCACGAGCGAGTCCACCACCCCGACTTCGTGAAAGTGGACTTTCGCGGGCGGGACCCGATGGGCCAGGCCTTCCGCCCGTGCCAGTCGGTCAAAAACGTCCAAGCTCCGTTCTTTCACCGGGACCGGCAGCCGGCTGGATGCGATGGAGCGCCGGATCTGGCTCACCGACAGCGGAGCGGTCACCCCTCGCCGGATGACCACGTCCACCTTCGTCGCGTGCAGGCCGCCACGGATCACCGGCTTGGCCCGCAAGGCATACTCACCCGCGCGCAAGGGCTTGAGGCCGCGCGCCAAGTCCTTGAGCGGCAACCCCGCATCCACCAACGCCCCCAAGAACATGTCGCCGCTGATCCCTGAAAAACAGTCGCAATGGAGGTGCACCACGTTCGTCTCCGTCTCTTCGCAATCCGCGCAACGCGCCCATCTTAGCGTATGGCCGGAACGGACGGCAATCGCCGACGCCCAGCTTCCGGTTGACAGCCCCGTCCCCCTATGCTATCCACAAGCACCTTGCCCGGCTCCGGTACACCCGATGAGGCTTCTCGCTTTATTGCCATGGCACCACGTCCCCGCCGCCACACCCGACCGGTTTGCCTACGGATGCCCTCCGTCTTGCCGTTGACCTGGTTGCTCTGCTGTCTTTCGTTCGTCCTGTTGCTGCCCGTCGGTTCGGCGGAAGCCAAACGCAAAGCTCCGTATCGACCCCAACCGGACCTGAGGATCCTCTCCGTGTCACCGTCGCCCATGTCCTACTCGCTTCAGAACGGCCCCCTGCACATTGCCATTGCGGTCGAATTACCCAAAGACTTGGACGGCGCGACCATCTTAGAAGTATCTTCCCTCATCAGTTCCCCGTCCAAACGGTCCATGAGGTTTCTGTCGAACCGGCAGCCGGTCGGCGGAGCGGCGCCCCCGCTGCCAGGCCAGGATGCAAGCCCTGAATCCAAGGGCAAGCCCCAGTTGGCCGTCACCCTGACCTGGGATGGGACAGACCAAAACCAGAAGACCGTGGAGCTAGGCACCTACAGTTACGAAGTGCGCGCCAAGCTGTTGGCCGTCGGCGAGAAAGGCCCCCGTACACAGATGGTCTCGTGGCCGAAACGGGGAACCTTGGAAGTGAAAGACTAGGGATCAGCGCTCCCCCAGCATATTGATGCGGTGCGCCAGGCATCCGGCCCCGAATCCATTGTCGATGTTCATGACCCCGACCCCGGCCGCGCAGGAATTCAACATCGTCAGCAAGGCCGCCAGCCCACCGAAGCTCGCCCCGTAACCTCGGGATGTCGGAACCGCCACCACCGGGCAATCGACCAATCCGCCGACCACGCTGGGCAACACCCCGTCCATCCCGGCCGCCACCACGAGCACGCGCGCCCGCTGCAGCCGATGGGTCCGGCTGAGCACCCGATGGATCCCCGCCACGCCGACATCGTAGAGCACCTCGACGCGGCTGCCCATGACTTCCGCGGTGATCCGCGCCTCCTCGGCCACCGGAATGTCGGCGGTGCCGGCGGTGACGATCAGGACATCCCCTTTGCCGGCCGGCCTTCGCGGCTGGATCACCACGGTCCTCGCCGGCTCGGAATAGACCGCGCGCCGGTCGAGCCGGGCCAGCGCCTTGGCGATCGCCGGATCGGCGCGCGTGGCCAGGATCCGCCCGCCCTTGTTCAGCAGGCTCCGCGC
>JAGWTI010000041.1 GCA_028876065.1 Nitrospirota bacterium | reverse complement strand
TTGACCGCAGGACGGTCGATGGGGGCGATGACCACCCGGCCAACCTGCACCGGCAACACACAGTGTAACCGCCCCTTGGCCATTTTCTTATCGTGCTGCATGGCATTCCACAATTCGGCGAAGCGTGTCACCGGCAGCGCGTCTGGCAAACCGGCGGCGCGAACCAATGACCGCTGGCGGGAAACCACGTCCGGCAGACAGAGACCGAGATGTCTGGCGAGGCCGGCTTCCTGTACCATGCCGATTGCCACAGCCTCGCCATGAATCAGTTTTCGATACCCGCCGAGGGATTCCAACGCATGGCCCACCGTGTGGCCGTAATTGAGAATGCGCCGGCGGTCGGACTCTCGCTCATCCTCCATCACCACCGACGCCTTGATCTGGCAGGAACGGGCCACGACATGGGCAACTTGACTCGGCTCCATCGCCAGCAAGCTTGGCATGTGCCGCTCAAGATAGCCAAACAACTCCGCATCCTCAATCATGCCGTACTTGATGACTTCGGCCAGCCCCGCAACCCACTCGCGCTTCGGCAAAGTGGCAAGCGTCGCCGGATCAATGAGCACCAACCGTGGCTGATGAAACGCCCCGATGAGGTTCTTTCCCAGGGCATGGTTGACGCCGGTCTTGCCGCCGACACTGGAATCCACCTGGGCCACCAAGGTCGTCGGCACCTGCACGAAGGGAATCCCTCGCACATACAACGCGGCGGCAAACCCGGCCAAGTCTCCGACCACGCCGCCGCCCAAGGCAACGACGAGAGAACTCCGCTCGAAGCGGTTCTTGGCCAGTTCATCCAAGATGGCCGCCGCCCAACGGAGCGTCTTCGCCCGTTCGCCGTCCGGCACCTCAATCACCGTCGCATTGTAGCCAGCGGCCCTGAGCGAGCGTAGGAGGGTCTTCCCGTAAAGCCTGCCCACGACCGGATTCGTGACCACGGCGACGTTTCCGGAATAGCCCAGTCCTCGAATCCGGCCTCCGACTTCTTGCAACAGGCCGGTCTTGATGACAATGTCGTAGCTGCGCTCGGCGAGCGACACTTTGACACATTGTTCGGCAGGAGAAGGCCGCATACCTCTCCGATCACACCACGGAAGCGGCAGAGCCGCCACTGGTACCAGTCGGGGTCAGAAGGAACGAAGCCGCGAAGTAAAGTGCGGGGATGGTAGCACAGCGAGGGGAAAACTAAAAGGTTTTGACGTAGGCCTGATAGGCCTCGAAATTGCGTTTCATCTCATCGAGATTGTCGCCGCCGAATTTCTCAACCAGGGCGTTCGCCATCTCAAACGCGACCACCGCTTCCCCCACCACACCGGCCGCCGGAACCGTACAGATATCGGACCGTTCCACCGTCGCATCGAAGGGTTCTTTGGTTTCAATATCCACGCTTTTTTTCGGACTGTAGAGCGTCGAGATCGGCTTCATGGCCACTCGGAGAACGATCGGCAGGCCGTTGGTGATGCCCCCCTCGAGTCCTCCGGCGTTATTCGTGTGGCGCACGAATTGCTGCGCCTGCTTGTCGTAGTAAATATCGTCGTGGACCTCGGACCCGAACCGCCGGGCCGCTTCGAACCCCATACCGATCTCGACGCCCTTCATGGCCTGGATGCTCATCGCCGCCATGGCCAATCGTGCCGAGAGCCGCCGGTCCCACTGGGTATAGCTGCCGAGGCCGATCGGAGGGTTCGTGACGACCACCTCGAACACGCCACCCAGCGTATCGCCCTTATGCTTGGCCGTCCGGATCCGCTCGATCATTTGCGTGCCCGCGTCCGGATCCGGGGAGCGAACATCGGAGGTTTCGGCCAACTGGTAGGCTTTGAGAGGATCGTCGGTCCGTTGGGCCACCACGTCGCCGATTTGCACCGTGTAGCTCACCACGTGCATGCCGAACTGAGCCAACAGCGACTTGGCGACCCCTCCGATCGCCACACGAATCGCCGTTTCTCTCGCGCTGGCTTTTTCAAGCACATTACGGATGTCGCGATGCCCGTACTTGATCGCCCCGACCAAATCCGCATGTCCAGGCCTTGGCCTGGTCACCACCTTTTCGGTGGGGGCCGGCCCCGGTTCGGCGGCCATCACGTCCTTCCAATTCTCCCAATCCTTGTTGGCAATCAGCAGCCCAATCGGATTGCCCAGCGTTTTCCCTTTGCGGACCCCGCAGCCAAACTCGACTCGATCTTCTTCGACGCGCATGCGTCCGCCACGGCCATATCCCTTCTGGCGGCGAGCCAAATCCCGATTAACGTCCTCCGCCGTCAACGGCAGCCCAGCCGGGACCCCTTCCAGGACCGCCAGCAGATACTTGCCGTGTGATTCTCCGCCGTTCAAATACCGCAGCATGATGGGTGTCTTAGGCCGGTTAACTCTTTACGATGGTGGGAGTGAGAAAAATCAACAGTTCGGTCTTCTGAACTTGCTCGGACTTGTTCTTGAATAACCAGCCAATCACGGGCAGACGCGACAAAAAAGGCAGTCCGGTGACCGTATTGCTTTGGGTATCTTCGATGATTCCTCCGATGACCATCGTTTCCCCGTCCCGCACCAGCACCTGCGTCAACGCTTCTTTCTTCGTAATGATCGGGCCGGCGGTCGTGTTGCTCCCGGGAGCGTTCCGCGTCGCTTTGACCTTCAGCAGGATCTGCTTGCCGATTTCTTTCGGGTCTCGAGAGGTGATCTGCGGCGTCACCGTAACGGACAGCAAGGCATCCACAAAGGTCGTCTGGGTACCCTGTAGCGAAGTCGTTTGGTAAGGAATAGACTGCCCTTGTTCGATCTTCGCCTCCCGTTTGTCGAGGGTGGTGATCTTAGGAGCCGCGATGACCTTTGTCAACCCGAGCTGCTCACCGGCGGAGAGACGCAGATCGAGCAGCGCGCCGTCACCCGTTGCTTTTCCGAATGTAAAGCCGGCAGCCGGAAGCGCAGCCACGCCGCCGACCGCGGCAGGAAGATTGACCAGGAAGTTCCCCGTCTGGTTACCGAACGTATCCGTGCTGGCGGACTGTCCGCGGAAGTCGGACACGCGGTTCTGCGACAGGCTGTTCAAGCTCTGGAATCCCCATTGGACCCCAAGCGAACGGGCGTAATTCGTGTCCGCCTGGACGATCCTTGATTCGATCTGAATTTGCGGCACCTCCAAATCCAACTCTCGCACAAGTTGCGCGAACATGGCGATGCGCGATTCCGTGTCCTGAATGACCAACGCATTGCTGCCGGCATTCAGGTTCAGCTGGCCCCTGGGGCTCAAATATTGCTTGAGCGTCGTTTGGATCTCGGACGCCGGGACGTTCTGCACATAGATAATGCGGGTGACCAAATCTTCCGCCTTCACTTTGGACTCTTTGGTCTTCGCTTCTTCTTCCTGCTGCTTGGCGATATTGGCCAGCGTATCGATCCACACGATATTGCCCTCGCGGATCATGCCCAGGTTGTTCATCTTCAGCAGCATATCCAGCGCTTGATCCCAGGGCACGTTGACTAATTTCAACGTGACTTTCGCTTTGACTCCTTCGCCAACCACAATGTTAAAGCCGCTGACATCAGCGATCAGCCGCAACACATTCGTGATGTCTGCCGCTTGAAAATCCAGCGAAATCCTTCGCCCGACGTACCGACCTTGCCCAATATCTTCGGGCTCAAGAGCCCCCTTGGCTTCCGGAGCCATTTGCGCAAATCGCGGAAGCGCCTCGATACGCGCCAGCCGCTCAGGAAACGGCACCGCCGCCGCGACGGGAGATCGACCACCCCGGTCCTCTCCTTCAACCGAATTCGCCTTCGCCTGCTCGCTCTCACGAAGCCCCGATCGCTTGACCGTTCCATCCGTCGTGTTCGTCGTCGCGCGATCGGCCGTGGCCGGCTTTGCCGACGAGATCAACCGGATGGAGAGCGTATGGTCTCCCGGCACCACCTCATACGTGGAGCGTTTGGCAAGATCCAACACCAGTCTCACTTTCTGAGAATGATGCCCAATGCGAATCTGTTTGAGAATCGGATGATCCACCGGGAGCACCTGCAAGCGAAGCGCGGAAGCCACGTGGGCGAGATCCACCACGATACGATCACGATTCAAAGACCGCACATCGTAGTCGAAGTTGCCATCCCCATGGACGACTACCGTGGCTTCACCCTCCCCTCGCTGCACCTCCACCCTCGTCATGGTCTTGGCCGGGTTGCTGACGGCGCTGCCGACCGGGTCCGATCCGTTCGCGGCGCCTTGATCGGTCGCCGACTCCTTGCCCGCCGCTCCGGCATCGATTGTGCCAGCGCCCTTGGGGAAATCAAGGAACAATCGGGTGCCGTCGACTTTCACTTCCGGTTCCATTGCCGAAGCGAGCATCACCAGCACCTGGACCCCGGGCCTGGGGTCCGTCACAGCCCGTGTCACAACCTGCATCACTGGCGGCTTATTGACATCCAAACGAATTGGATCCACCCCCTTGGTAAACCCCGGCAAATCCACGGTCACACTGGCAGGCGCGACGCTCGTCGATAGGTCATAGGCGACCGGCTGATCTCCTTCGACCTCGACTCGGACTCGGTCACCCAAATCAGTCACACGGATCGGCCCGCTCGTCCGAGCAGTCTGGCTTGAATCGGCCGCGTTCGGGGCCGCAGTCTGATGCGAGCAAGACAGAAGGGCAGCCGTGGCGAAAGCGACCGCCAGCCCTCTCCACCTTTGCTGGGTGTTCATTCAGAGCCTTCTTTCGCGTGCAGGCGCTTTACGTACTCGCGCACCTGCTTGTTACCGTACACATCCGTAAACCTCTCCTGCACGACCAAAGAGTTTTCCGTGATTGCGCTGATCACCCCATTATTGGGTCCGATTTTGGTACCTTGTCGTACGGTATACCCCTTTCCGTCTGGCGTCTGCACCATTGCGCTATATCCGTACCCGCCCCAGATGATCGCGATCAAACTCACTTCCGTCAACCCGATGCGTTGGAGGGGAGGGAGGTCAAGATTCACCTCGCTCGCCTGCTTTTCCAGGCCGATCGGCATAAACGGGTCCCGCCGACCGGAAGGATCATAAGAATATCCTGCGCCGCCCTGGGCGCCAGCAGGCACAGATGGAGCAACCGGCGCCCCCTTGTCAGGCTGAACGGAATTCGCTTGAGCACGAACCAGCGCCGGACCTGGGAAAGCCCCCATCGCCAGCCCCGCCACAATACACAGCCTTAGCCACCATCTGATTACCACCTGGCTGTCTCCACGCCGCCCCTTTCCCGCACCCGCTATTTTCCAGCTGAGGCCGGCGGTTGTTCGGACTTCGGTTCCGGCGGAGCCACATATGCCACCAGTTCGAAGACCGTTTGGAGCAACATACGATCTTGATCCACCTTGGGCGAGCCGAATTTCAGATCGTTCACGCTCATGATTCGCGGCATCTTGTTGATCCGGTCAAAAAAGAGCCCCACCGTATGATAACCGCCCACCACCTCCACGCTCACCGGTTGCCGGACATACAGTTTGGAGGTATGGAGCATTGATGTCCCGGGCTTCCACAGTTTGATGTCCAAGCCGAGCTTGACCCCGAGGTCGGTCACTTGCTTGAGCAGGCTGGAGGCTTCCTCTTCTTGCGGCAGCTTCTCCTTCTTCTTAACCAACTCCACTTCGAGTTGCGCATTGGCCGCGATCAACTCATCCAGATGTTTGACCTTAATATTAGTGGCCTGAATGTCCGCGTCCAACTTTCCAATATCCGTCTGTAACGCGGCAATCTTGCTGTCCTTATCCGACCAACTCTCGAACAGCATGCCATAATTATTATAAAAAGCCAGCACAATAAACCCGAGCGCAAGCCCCAGCAGCAGCACCTTTTGAGCAGGAGGGACTGTGCGCAAGACGTCCAGGTTGACTTTCGGAAGATCCATGTCAACCTTTTATCGAGAGGCTCAGCTTAAATTGAAACAAGCCCGTTTTCCCTTCTGTCGCAGAACGCGTCTCGCCCAACCGAATCGCGCCGAAATACTCCGTGCGCCGAAGATTCCGGACAAATTCCACGACGTCGTCGTTGGTTAATGCCCGCCCCTCAAGCTCCACATCGTTCCCCTTGATGGACATGGATACAAGCCACAGCTTCAACGGATCCAGACTTTGACTCACAAAATCCATGGCCCGTACAGGCCCACCGCGCGCCTTCTCCAGCTGGTCGATAATCCGATTCTTGTCCTCGAGTAATTTCTTTTTCTGCTCAAAGTCTTCGACCTTCTTAATCTTCTCCTTGAGCACCACCAACTGCTTTTCTTTTTCCTGCTTTTCCTGTTGTTTTGCTTCGATCGTCTCATCCAGGACACTCGAATAATAGAAACACCCCACCACCGTAAAGATAAGGCATCCGCAGGCAGCCAGCAGTTCGAGCCGAAGATCCAGCTGCGAGGCACCCGCTTTCTTCGCACGAGGAACCGGGAGGAGGTTGATTTTAATCATCGATCGCCAACCGCCCTGATGGCCAATCCGACCCCTACCCCAGCCTGCGGGGACACCGACGCCAAATACTCCGGATCAAACTTGCCCGCTGTGATATCGACTTGATTAAACGGGTTGGCCAACTCCACCGACACCCCCATGCGATCTCCCAACTGCTGCAATAGACCCGGAACCCTGGCGCTTCCCCCGCACATGACAATTTTGCTGATTTCTCCGTCTGGATTGGTCGATTTGAAATAGTCGACCGATCTGGCAACCTCCGACACCACCTCCGCACTCACACCATCCATCACGGCCGTAACCGATTCTGGGTCGAGCCCCTCACGCCGCACCCCTGTCTTAGCTGCTTCGGCCTCCTCGTATGAAACTCCCAAATCCCGTTGAATGGATTCGGTGTAACGGTTTCCACCAAGTGAGATGTCGCGCGTGAACAAAGACACTCCCCCTTTGATGATGTTCACGTTCATCACGCTTGCACCGATGTTCACCAGGGTCGTGACCTCATCGGGGCCCGTCTCGTAGTTGATCCCATACATGTTTTCTATCGCAAAGGCGTCCACGTCCAACACGACAGGGTTCAACCCAGCCCCCTTCACGAGCTCGGTCAATTCATTAACCTTCTCTTTCTTGGCGGCAACGAGCAGGATTGCCATTTGCGCCTGACCATCTTCTGACTGCTCCAAGGGGTTGAGCACGTGGAAATCCAGATTCACCTCATTGATATCAAAAGGAATGTATTGCTCTGCCGCCAGTTTGACCTGCCCCTCAAGTTCTTCGTCCGACATGGGCGGCAGAGTAATTTTCTTGACGATCACGGAATGCCCAGAAATCGACATCGCGACGTTCTTGAGCCTGACATTGGATTCCTGCAGGAGTTCCTTGATGGCCGTGACCACCCGCGCCGCATCCATCACCGTCCCGTCGACAATGACCTCTGGCTCCAACGACTTGATCCCGAATTTCTGCAGCACATACTTTCCCTTTTGTTCTCGCATCTGGACCAGCTTGATGGCGCTTGACCCGATATCCAAGCCCAGCAGTTGCTTGCTCGGCCCGAACCAGGCTCCGACATCCAGGGTCATCAACTGCTTGATTGGCGCAGACAAATCCATTTATTTACGTCCCTCAGGGCAAATGACTGCGAGATTGAATGATCTGTTTGATTTCTTTGATATTTTGAGCCGTATAGACACGCCAGTTCCGCCAGTCACGCGGGGGACCAGAGATCAACCCCTCACGTTCCCATCGGAACAAGGTTGCGCGCGACACATCAAAGAGTTTACATACCTCAATGGTTTTAAAGCGTTTTTCAGGACTTGCTTGCACCATCAGCCCCCCGTCACTTTTGACCAATTTGGATTAGCCCCTGAAAACCCGTAATGGGTGAGTATAGTCAATATATTTTTTCTGTCAAGCAAGGATGCCTAAACTTACAAGAGGGCGAGTAGCACCGATTCCCTAGGCATGAGATCTATGAAAAGGAGGGCTTAGGACTTACCAAGATCCCTGTGGCGAAGTGTCGCATTGCAGCCAGTCTTGGCCAAACGGTCGCGCAGCTGTAACGCGATGGCCACGGAACGATGCCGACCGCCTGTACATCCGATTCCTATGGTGAGATAGCTGCGCCGTTCTCGTTCATAGCACGGCAATAGAAACTGCAAGAGCGACTCCAGGCGATCAAGGAGGGCTCCCGCGTCAGGATCGTCGAATACATGCGCCTGCACTTTGGCATCTTCTCCGGTCAGTGCCTTCAATTCCGCGACAAAATTTGGATTTCGAAGAAATCGCACATCGAACAACAAATCTGCCTCAAACGGAACCCCGAATTTGTACCCAAAGCTCAGCAAAGACACCGTCATGGGACGCCCTTCGTCCCGCCCCACTGACAACTTCGTCACAAGATCTTTCAGTTCGTGCACGGTAAGGTCCGACGTGTCAATAATCCGCTCCGCCCGCCCGCGAAGTTCTAAGAGTCGCTCACGCTCCAATTGCACACCTTCTAAGACTGGAGCATGGGGCAGTAAGGGATGGGGTCGGCGAGATTCTGAGAAGCGACGCACCAAAATCTCGTCTCTCGCGTCAAGAAACAGGAGTTCGACGGAATGCCCCAACGCCTTCAAGCGATCCAAGTTCGCGATGAAGTCTCCAAAGAACCCCCGCTCCCGAATATCGATACCGAGTGCCACCTTCTTCACTTCCCCCCCCTGCTGGAGGCAGAGTTCCACAAAGGTCGGCAGCAACGCCGGCGGGAGATTGTCGACACAAAAATAGCCCAGGTCCTCAAAGCACTTGAGCATATAGGTCTTCCCCGAACCGGAGAGGCCGCTCACGATCACAAGATGGAGGCCTTGCATGAGGCGCCTATGGGATTGACGGGGATGGGTCGATCAGCTCGATCGCACCGCCAGCGGACCGATGGAGAACCTGGAGCCGCTCACTCGCTGCGTCCTGGAACACAAGCCATGCCCCCGCCTGGGCATCAAGACGCTCTATCGCTTCTTCGAGTGTGAGTTGACGGAGCGCAGTCCGCACCAACCGAACGCCCAGCGAACGTGGCGACGGCCTTGTCGCCCGAGGGGCAAGGGGAAGCAGTGCCGCAGGGGCCGCCTTCCGGCTTCGCCGCTTGTCTTTCTGCCTGCTGATCTGGCGGCCAATCTTATCCAGCACCTCATCGATAGAAGCGTACATTTCTTTGGTCGATGCCTTGGCCTGCACGGCAACTCCGTTGAGCGTCAGGATGACCTCTGCCGTATGCCGATATTTTTCGACCCCCAGAATGACTTGGACGTCACCAAGCTTGGCTTCGAACCGCTCCACCCGCTTCATCCGAACTTCAATATACCGACGCAATGCCGGCGTGACCTCCACATGCCGGCCAGTGATCAAAATCTGCATGGACATCCTTTCGACCGCACCACCGCGGCTTGGTTAGAAAAAGCGCTTCCGTTGACTGGCCGAAGGAATACTGACCTCGGTTCGGTACTTGGCCACAGTGCGCCTGGCAATCACGATATTGTGACCGCGAAGCCGTGCGACGATTTCCTGATCCTTCAGTGGCCTACGTGGATCCTCTTCGGCAACCATCTTGCGAATCATTTCCCGAACGGTCACCGAGGACAGCATATCCTCCTGCTCATCCGATCGTTGCAGACCGGTGTTGAAAAAGTATTTCAGCTCATACATCCCCTGCGGGCAATAAAGATACTTGTTGGCCGTGACTCGGCTGATCGTGGATTCGTGCATCCCAATATCTTCGGCAACCTGCTTCAAGACCAACGGCTTCAACCCCTGCACCCCATGATCAAAAAAATGTTCCTGGAACTTCACAATGCTGCTGACGACTTTCACAATCGTCTTGTTCCGCTGCTCGATGCTGCGAATAATCCATTGGGCCCCGCGCAATTTATCGTCGAGATACGCCTTGGTTGTATCGGATGGATCACGTTTATTGGTCATCAACTGCTTGTAATACGGGCTGATGCGGAGGCGCGGCAGCCCCTCATCATTCAACACCACCGTCCATTCGCCTTCATCTTTAACAACAAAAACATCCGGCACGACGACATAATTGTCGGACACGAAGTACGGCCGGCCAGGCTTTGGCTCCAGCCCTTCAATGACCTGCACGGCCTGCAGCACTTCGTCCATCGTGACATCCAGGGATTTGGCAATGCGACCGTAGTGCTTTTTCTCAAGGTCCTGTAAATGGTTGGTGACGATCGCCTCCAGCAAGCCCCCGGAGGCACGGTGGCTGCCTCGAAACGCACGCCCCAGGAACCGCAGCTGGATAAGCAGACATTCCCGCAGATCGCGCGCCGCGACTCCAGGGGGGTCAAACGTTTGAATATGGTCCAGCACCGACTCGACGGCTTCAGGCGTCACTTTCGCATCGGCAGCAAGGTCGGTCACGGGGATTCGCAAATACCCATCTTCATCCAAATTGCCGATGATGAGACGTCCAATTGCCTTGTCGGCTTCGGAGAGGCCAGACAGACCAAGCTGCCAGAGGAGATGGTCTTCGAGGGACATCGGCTTGACCGCGGTCTGGTCGTAAGAAGGCAGATCGTCCTGGGAAGAAGGCATTTCCGTATCACCTGCCCGCCTGTCGGCGTCAAAATAGTCCTCCCACCCGAGCTCGTCGCGACTCCCCTCCTCTGAAGCCTGCGCCGGCTCAGATTCATCTGCCTGTTGGGTTTCCTTCGGTTCCTTCGTATCGTGACTAAGCTCCTCCTCTGCCGTCGTTGCCCCCTCCTCCGCGTCGGCCTGGAGTTCCTCCAGCATCGGATTTTCCATTAAATGTTGCGTGAGAGTCTGCTGGAGTTCAAGGCGAGACAGTTGCAGCAGCTTGATCGCCTGTTGCAGCTGGGGCGTCATGATCAGCTTTTGACTGAGTCGAATATCAAGACCGAGACGCGGCTTCATACGTTCAGAACCACCTCATCATACAAGCCCAGCTATAACTTGAACCGTTCGCCCAAGTAGATGGCTCGAGCAGTGGGACTATTCACGATGGTATCGGGCGTTCCCGCCTCCAAAATGGTGCCTTCATTAATTATGTATGCGCGATCGGTAATCGATAACGTCTCCTGGACATTGTGATCCGTGATGAGAACCCCGATCTGTTTGTCCTTGAGACGTGTAATAATCTGCTGAATATCGCCCACGGCGATTGGGTCAATGCCGGCGAACGGCTCGTCCAAGAGGAGAAATTGAGGGGCGATGACCAGAGCCCTCGTAATCTCTAAGCGACGACGCTCTCCCCCGGACAAGGCGTAGGCCTTGCTGTGCCGCAACGTCGTCAAATCGAGCTCCCGCAGCAGGGCCTCTGCCCGAAACGCCCGTTCCTGGGAAGACAAATCGAGCATCTCCAAAATGGCCAAAATGTTCTCTTCGACTGTGAGCCGGCGAAACACAGACGATTCCTGCGGCAAATAGCCGATGCCGCGCCGCGCGCGCTTGAACATCGGCAAGTTGGTGATGGTTTCGCCATTGAGCTGAATCTCGCCTGCATCCGGAGGACACAACCCCACCACCATATCGAAGATGGTCGTCTTGCCGGCTCCATTCGGACCCAAGAGGCCTACGACTTCCCCGGCTTTGATTTCGAGGCTGACCCCTTTGACCACCTGCCGGCCTTTGAAAGCCTTGGTCAACCCTTGGGCGGCCAACCTAGCGCCGCCTTGGGACAGACCAGCGATCGATTCACGCGCCGAGGCCGTATCCACCTGCATTACCGCCCCCCTGCCGGTTCCGGCTCGATCAACACGCGCGATTCGCCTTCCACGACGCTACGATCTTCAGCGAGGTACATGGTGATGACCTTGCCTGTCACCTTGGTCCCCTTCTGCCAGGCAACTGGTTCGCCGGTCAACACAATCTTCTCCTCTTCCTCGTAGTACACGGCCTTTTGGCACGTCGCGGTCCCCCCCTCTTTTTCAATTCTCACACGGCCGGTCGCTTCCACCATGCTGACCGATCGAGACCCGGCTGTCGGCAGAGCCCCCTCGCCTCCCTTTGGCTTCTTACCCGCATCGACCTCCTGGCTCGGACTCGAGGCGGCCGGTCGCACTTCACGGGCTTCCTTCGACTTGAAGGACACCACCATGGCATCCGAATGCACCACTAACGTTCCCTTCGTCAGCACAACGGTCCCGTCGAAATAGGCCTTATTTTCTTGATTGCGAACCGTCATTTTCTGTGCCGTAATCGTCGTTGGGGCCTCGGGTGGCGCGGGTTTGACAGAATCACTCCCCGCTGCAACGGCAAGAGACGTCGCGAGCCACAACGTCACCGAGACGTTACTGAACCAGATCCACGCGAACATGTTCCAACACCTGAAATTCTTCCGCATCGAGAATTCCCTTAAAGCCGCGTCCGCTGACTTTCAGACCATGGCCGGAGATGGTCACCGGATCGGCTGTTGTAATGGTCCGCCGCGCATCCGTCCACGTCAGGTGATTGCTCACGACGGTATAGCCCCCCTCCAACTGCACAACAATCGGCTCTACCCGATTGGCGAGCACAAAGTCTTTTGTCGCGAGGTTCACCGTCCCCTCCTCGCCGGTCAGTTTCATTTCCCACCCTTTAGCGCCATAGAGGGTGACTTCGACAGCCTCCAGAGCGGCCCGCTTATCAGCTTCAAAGACCCGAGCCCGCTGCGCACGCACCTCCCACTGCACCGCTCCCGCTCGCGCTTGTGTGAATTTAAACTGGTCGATGCCGGCGTCGGATGTCCCAAGCACGGCTTGGGTTGAGGCACTGGGGGAGGAAGCCGTTTCCACTTTGGTTGCCAACAGATACAGCAAGAAGGAGGCCAGGACACCCGTCATAGCCAAAAGGCTACGTCGAATCCAACGTTCCCACATACTCGTATCCAAACCGTCGGTTTGAAATGCAATCATCGCTTGGGCATGATTTTAGCAGAGGGCGGGAAGCAAGTAAACAAACGCCCTGCCGGGCCCCTCGCGGGACTCCCGGACAAGGCGTCGAATTATGCGCAACGGGAAGAACGAATCAAGAGGCGGTTTCAGAGGAAGAGTCTTTGGTCCCAGAATCGGATGCTCCCTTCGCCGCCGGAAGACTTCCCTTTTCGGCGGAAGGCTTTGTGGATTGAGATTGCGCCGTGTCGCGCTTGGTCACCAGTTCGATGGCGACCATGGGCGCAGTATCTCCGACCCGCCGACGGGTCTTGATCAGACGTGTATACCCACCTTGGCGCCCAGCAAATCGCCCCGCCACCTCGTCGAACAATTTGGACACCACGGCTTTGCTTCGCAGAAACCCCAAGGCGCGCCGCCTCGCCGGCAGATCGCCCTGCTTCCCGAGCGTGATCATCTGGTCGGCAAAGCCCCGGATCTCCTTGGCCTTCGCCTCGGTGGTCTCGATCCGCTCGTGTTCGAGCAACGATGTCACCAAACTCCGGAACAACGCCCACCGATGCTTGGTATTGCGGCCTAGCTGTCTGCCTCGTTCCCTGTGACGCACGGCTCCCTCTCTTTCAACTGTCGTGCTTCGCGCTGGCTTCACCAGCCGAAACCGAGTCCAGTTTCATGCCCAGGCTTAACCCCATCTCAGCCAGGATTTCCTTAATCTCGTTCAGCGACTTCTTGCCAAAGTTCTTGGTCTTCAGCATTTCCATTTCGGTCTTCTGCACAAGGTCGGCAATTGTCTTAATGTTCGCGTTCTTGAGGCAGTTCGCCGCGCGGACGGACAATTCCAATTCATTCACGCTACGGAAAAGATTCTTGTTGATCTCCCTCTGCTCATCATCCTTCCGCGCCTGTGGAGCCACTTCGCCCTGCTCTTCCGGATGGATGAAGATGGTCAGGTGGTCCCGCAAAATACCTGCCGCCGTCGACAAGGCATCTTGCGGCGCAATACTGCCGTCCGTCCAGACCTCCAGCAGCAACTTGTCATAATCCGTGACCCGCCCCACTCGCGCATTTTCGACGTGGAAGTTGACGCGCTTCACGGGCGAATAGATCGAATCCACGGCGATCACTCCGATCGGCAGGCCTTCCTCTTTATTCCGTTCAGCCGACACGTAGCCGCGCCCAGGACTGATGACCAACTCCATGTCGAGGGTCGCTTCCTTGTCGAGGGTCGCAATGTGAAAGTCCTTGTTCAAGACCGTCAGGTCCGCATCATGTTGGATATCGGACCCTTTGGCCTCGCCCGGCCCTTTCTTGCGCAGCCGCACGGTCTTCGGTTTATCCGTGTGCAGCTTGAACCGGAGGCTCTTGACATTCAGAATGATGGCGGTCACGTCCTCGGTCACACCGGGAATGGTAGAAAACTCGTGCAGCACGCCTTCAATCCGAACCGTCGTGACCGCCGCACCCGTGAGTGAAGATAGCAACACGCGCCGGAGGGAATTTCCGATAGTCGTCCCGAACCCACGCTCAAATGGTTCAGCGGTGAACTTCCCATAGACCGAGGACAGTGTGTCCTTGTCGGCTTCGACCCGAATCGGGACTTGGAAGTCCTTCATTGCCTTGATCATAGTCCCCCCTTACCTCGTCTACCTGGTCTGCGAGACCGGAGGCCGCTGTGCGCAGGCCTCGAACAACGCCCGTTCGCTATCTGGAGTACAACTCGACGACCAACTGTTCGTTGACCGGCAGCTGAATCTCCTCTTTCGTTGGAATCCCGCGCACGGTTCCCTTGAACGCGGCGCGATCAAGCTCCAACCATGCAGGAATTCCACGCCCTTCTACCGCATCCAGCGCAGCCAGAACGGACGCGATCTCTCGGCTTTTCGGCCGAACTTCCACAATATCACCGGCCTTGACCGTATAGGATGACACGTCGGTCTTTCTCCCGTTGACCAGCAAGTGCCCATGGTTGACCAGCTGCCTCGCCTCTTTACGAGAGGACGCGAACCCGAGCCGATACGCCACGTTATCGAGGCGGCACTCGAGGAGCTTCAGCAGATGGTCGCCGGTAATGCCGGTTCGTCGCTCGGCACGGCCGAATACCCCGCGGAATTGTCGCTCCTGCAGCCCGTAGATCCGCCGCAACTTCTGCTTTTCGCGCAACTGCGCGCTGTATTCAGAAATGCGCTGTCGCCCCTGCCCATGCTGCCCGGGCGGATAGCTCCGGCGCTCGATCGCGCACTTTTCGGTCATACATCTCGTGCCTTTGAGAAACAGCTTTTCGCCTTCTCGCCGACACAGCCGACAGACAGGGCCTCTGTACTTCGCCACTGCGGTTCTCCTTCCCTTCTGCGCCTACACGCGCCGCCGTTTGGGCGGCCGGCAACCATTGTGCGGAATCGGCGTGACGTCCCGGATCAGATTGATCCGGAGGCCCGCCGCTTGCAGAGATCTGATCGCAGACTCCCGCCCAGAGCCCGGACCATTCACATACACATCCACTTGCCGCATACCGTGTTCCATCGCTTTCTTGGCCGCCGCTTCGCCGGCCTTCTGCGCGGCAAACGGCGTGCTCTTGCGCGACCCCTTAAACTGCTGGCTCCCCGAGCTGGCCCACACCACCGAATTGCCACTCATATCGGTGATCGTCACAATCGTGTTATTGAACGAGGCCTGGATATGGGCGATCCCGCTTTGGACCACCTTCCGTTCTTTTTTCTTGCCCTTCTTGACGCTCATGCTGGTATCCCCTTCGTTCCCATCAGGCTACGCGCCACTGGAAGCTCCGGACGGTTTGCGGGCCTTGCCCATCGATGCCCGCCGTCCCTTGCGCGTCCGCGCATTGGTCTTGGTTCGTTGCCCGCGGACCGGAAGGCTTTTCCGATGCCGGAGCCCTCGATAGGTCCCCGTATCGACCAAGCGCTTGATATTCATCGAGACCTCTTTCCGAAGGTCGCCTTCAACCTTGTGGTCCCGCTCGATGATTTCGCGCAGCTTGACGATCTCGTCCTCGCTCAAATCTTTGACGCGGGTCGCGCCGTTCACACCAGACTTCTTGACGATCTGTGCGGCGGTTGTGCGCCCGATCCCGAAGACATAGGTCAACCCGATGTCCACCCGCTTCTCTCTCGGCAAATCCACTCCGGCGATCCGAGCCATAATCCCCCCTGGACGCGCGTCCGACTGACCTTAGCCCTGACGTTGTTTGTGTCGCGGATTCTCGCAGAGCACCCGCACGACTCCCCGCCGGCGAATGACTTTGCACTTCGAACAAATGGGCTTGACGGACGATTTGACTTTCATAAATATTCCCCGCGAATCACTTGAATCGATAGGTGATGCGCCCCCGCGTCAGGTCGTATGGAGACATCTCCACCGTCACCTTGTCACCCGGCAGGATCCGGATAAAATGCATCCGCATCTTGCCCGAGATATGGGCGAGAATCACGTGATCGTTGTCCAACTTTACCCGGAACATGGCGTTCGGAAGCGTTTCCGCCACGGTCCCCTGCACTTCGATGACATCCTCTTTCGGCATGAGTCCTTAGAGCTTCGTTAAAATCCGCGCCGGGCCCTCAGCCTGGATCGCAATGGTATGTTCAAAATGGGCAGAGAGACTGCCGTCCTTCGTGACCGCCGTCCATTGGTCGTCCAGAATGCGCACGGCGCTGTGGCCCATATTGATCATCGGTTCGATGGCCAACACCATCCCGACTTGCAGGCGCGGCCCCTGCCCCGGTTTCCCATAATTGGGAACTTGCGGCTCTTCATGCAACTGGCGCCCGATGCCATGCCCGACGAAGTCGGTCACAACCGAAAATCCGGCCGCCTCAGCATGCCGTTGCACGGCATGGGAAATATCCGACAGTCGGTTTCCCACCCGTGCCTGCTCAATCCCCTTGTAGAGCGCCTCTTCCGTCACACGCAACAGCTCGGCCACCTTCGGAGAAATTGCCCCGACCGGCACGGTCATCGCGGCATCCCCATAGAACCCTTCGACAACAGCGCCGAGATCCAACCCGATGATATCCCCTTCCTTCAACATCTTCCGCGCGGAAGGAATTCCATGGACGACCTGATCGTTAACCGATGCGCAGAGCGTCTTCGGGTAGCTCCGATAACCTTTGAAGGCCGGAATGCCGCCCTGGGAGCGAATGTAATCTTCCGCGATTCGGTCCAAGTCCTCCGTGGTAATACCCGGGCGAACCTCTTGTTTCAAAATCCGTAGCGTCTCCGCCACGATCTTGGACGCTCTGGCCATGACGGCGATCTCCTCGGGCGTTTTGAGGATGATCACGCCAAGCCCCGCGCAGCCAAGACATTCAGCAGGCGCCCTTGCACCTCATCGATCGGGCCGGTCCCGTCCAAATCGGAGAGGAGCCCGCGCTGACGATAGTAGGCAATCAGGGGCGCAGTCTGCTCTTCATAGACGGTCAACCTGGTCTCGACCGCTTCCTTGCGGTCATCACTGCGCTGCACCAACTGGCTCTTGCACTGATCGCACACCCCGTCGCTCTTCGGCGGCGCGAAATCGACGTGATAGACCGCCTGGCACTTCGGACAACTGCGCCGGCCGCTCAGCCGCCGCACCACATCGGCTCGAGGCACCACGACATTGAGCACCCGATCAAGCGGCTTGCCACTCGCACCGAGAATCTCGGCCAGCTCTTCGGCTTGTCCGACCGTACGAGGAAACCCATCAAGCAAAAACCCGTCGGCGCACCCAGGCTCCGCCAGTTTCGCTTTCACGATGCCGACCACGATCGAGTCCGGAACGAGCTTGCCCTGCTCCATGCACGCCTTGGCTTCAAGGCCGAGCGGCGTTTGATTCCGGACCGCCTCTCGAAGGATATCCCCGGTCGAGATCTTCGGGACGTGATACCGAGCCGCAATGCGTTCGGCCTGAGTCCCCTTGCCCACCCCCGGCGCACCAAGAAAAACAAGCCGCATCAACAGACCTCACCCGCTCCGACCGCGCAGCTTGCCCTTGGCAAGGAATCCTTCGTAGTTGCGCATCAGCATATGCGACTCGATCTGTTGCGCCGTGTCCAGACCAACCCCGATCACAATCAACAGCGACGTACCACCGAAATAGAACGGCACGTTCAATTTGTAGATCAAGAACTCAGGGACGACGCAGACCGCAGCCAAATAGATCGAACCAGCCGTCGTAATCCTGGTCAGTACATTGTAAATATAGTCCGACGTCCGCTGACCGGGCCTGATGCCAGGGATGAAGCCTCCGTACTTCTTCATGTTGTCGGCCATATCCACCGGGTTCAGCACGACCGCCGTATAAAAAAAACAAAAGAACACGATCAGGCTCACATAGAGGACCGTGTACAAGAGCGAACCGGGCGACAACTGAGCCCCGACCGATTGTACCCACGGCACTTGGATGAACCCGGCGATCGTCGCGGGAAAGGCAATGATCGACGAAGCAAAGATCGGCGGAATCACCCCGGCCGTATTAATTTTAAGAGGGATATGGGTGCTTTGCCCTCCATACACGCGCCGTCCAATCACCCGTTTCGCATACTGGACCGGCACCTTGCGCCGGCCGCTTTCAAGGAACACGATGGCGCCGATGACGCCCAGCATGACGAACACCAGGGCCACCAACAGCAAAAAACTCAGCTGGCCGACCTGGTACAGATCGAAGGTCTGCGCGACGGCGGCCGGCAGCCGAGCCACGATCCCGGCGAAAATAATGAGCGAGATCCCGTTGCCAATCCCGCGCTCGGTGATCTGCTCGCCCAGCCACATCAAAAAGGCGGTGCCGGCCGTCAAGGTGATGACTGTCATGAGACGGAACGACCACCCAGGGTTCAGCACAAAGGCCCCCTGGTTCATCCCTTCCAGGCCGACCGCGATACCAAATCCCTGAATCAACGCGATCCCGATCGTCCCGTAGCGCGTATACTGGATGATCGTCTTTCTTCCGCGCTCCCCCTCCTTCGCCAGCTTGGACAGGTGGGGAATGACCACCGTCAGCAGCTGTAAAATAATCGACGCGCTGATGTAGGGCATGATCCCCAGCGCGAAGATGGTCAGGCGCGACAAGGCCCCGCCAGAGAAAATATCCAAAAACCCGAGAAGCGACCCTCCCTTTTCAAGCAAAAACTTGGATAGCTCTTCGTTGTTGATGCCGGGGGTCGGGACATGGGCCCCCACCCGGTACACCGCCAGCATCGTCAACGTAAACAGGATGCGGGTGCGCAGCTCCGGAATTTTGAAGATGTTCTGAAAGCTGGTGAGAAGCCGTTCAAACACCGCCGATGACCTCAGCCCTCCCGCCGGCAGCCTCGATCTTCGTCACGGCCGACTGACTGAACTTATGGGCCTGAATCACCACAGCCCGCCCCAACTCCCCTTGGCCCAGGATCTTCACCGGCCGACGCGTACGCTTGATCAGTCCCGCATCCACCAACGCTTGAGGCGTAATAGGATCGATCGAACTCAGGGTCGCTAAGGACTTGAGATTGACGATCGCATACTCGGTCCGGAAGGGGTTCTGAAATCCGTGTTTGGGTATCCGGCGGACCAAGGGCATTTGCCCGCCCTCAAACCCAGGGCGCTTCCCGCCACCGGATCGAGCCAACAGCCCCTTGTGCCCCTTCGTCGCCGTTTTCCCGTGACCGGAACCAGGACCGCGTCCAATACGCTTTCGCTTTTTCTTAGCTCCAGGCGCGGGAGCCAGCTCATGCAACTTCATAGTGATTTCACTTCCAACAGATAAGACACCTTGTGAATCATTCCCCGCACCTGCGGGTTATCGGTTCGCTGCACGGTTTGACTGCGTCGACGCAACCCTAGGCCTCGCAACACCAATCGGTGCGTGTAGGGAGTTCCGATCGGGCTCCGCTTGAGCGTGATGGCCAACTGTCGACTTGCCTGAGACGGCTGCTGCGCATTCTTCGTGTTCATGTCGGCTACCCTATCTTCTGCAAGCCACTCCGCCGCACGCGGACCACTTCTTCTGGGTCACGGAGCTGGCAGAGGCCGTCCAGGGCGGCACGGACCGTATTAAACGGATTGCCCCGCCCCAACGTTTTGGCGATGATGTTGTGGGCGCCTGCCAATTCCACGACGGCTCGAACCGCACCGCCAGCGATCACGCCGGTCCCGGCTCCAGCCGGCTTGAGCATCACATGCTCGCCGCCGAACAGACCGTGCACTTCATGCGGAATCGTTCCATCTTTCAGCGGAACGTGAACCAAGTGCTTTTTGGCTTGCTCCACCGCTTTGGCGATGGCCACCGGCACCTCTGCCGCTTTTCCCTTGCCGATGCCCACCCAACCCTGACCGTCGCCGACGGCCACCAGCGCGCAAAAATTGAACCGCTTGCCGCCTTTGACCACTTTGGCCACACGGTTGATGAACACCACCTTGTCCTTGAGGCTCAGTTCTTCTGGGTTGACACGCACGCGGTCATGCTCCTCTCGTCTCGGAACAGTTCAGAATTGCAGGCCACCCTCGCGGGACGCATCGGCCAAGGCCTTAATACGGCCGTGATACAGTCGCCCCCCCCGATCAAACACGACCATCGCAACCTTTGCGGCCTTTGCCCGGTCCGCCAGCAACTTGCCAACCGCTTTGGCCGCCTCGATCGTGCTGGTGGATTTCAAGGCTTTCCGCAAACCGGCATCCAGGGTTGAGGCGGCGGCTACCGTGTGGCCCTTCGTGTCGTCGATGATCTGGGCGTAAATATGTCCCTTGCTCCGGTACACATTCAGCCGAGGACGGGCGGTTGTACCGAAAATCCGCTGCCGTACGCGATGATGCCGCCGTTGTAATTTTTCTCTTGTGTCGGTAGTTTTCATGGGTGCTCGCTTACTTTCCGGTCTTCCCTTCTTTCTTGCGGAGCACTTCGCCCGCGTATCGAATACCCTTTTGCTTATAGACGTCCGGAGGCTTAATGGCGCGCAGATCGGCCGCCGCTTGGCCGACTTTTCGTTTATCGATGCCTTTGATCGTGACGATCGTCTGCTTGTCGATCTTGGCTTCAATCCCCTTCGGAACGTTGTAGACCACCGGGTTGACATACCCGACGCTGACGCTGAGTGCCTGCCCCTGCAATTGGGCTTTGTAGCCCACGCCGGTAATCTCCAGCGTCCGCTCGTACCCTTTGGTCACCCCAACGATCATGTTGTTGATTTCCGCCCGCGTCAGGCCATGCAATGCCCGCAACTTCGGATCATCGCCGGTCCGGCTGGCCTGCACGTGGCCGTCTGCCACTGCGACATTCACTCCTGGCTCGAGCGTCCATTCCAGACGACCCAACGGCCCCTTGACGGACACAAGACGGTCCGCCACTTTCACCTCTACTCCGGAAGGAATGGGAACTGGCTTTCGACCTAACCGCGACATGATGCTCCTCGACAGCTCGCTTGCTTATGTTCTAGCCGATCCGCCTGCCTGCCTTACCAGATGTTGCACAGCACTTCGCCGCCCAAGCTGGACTGACGGGCCTCCTGATCGGTCAACAACCCCTTCGACGTGGAGAGAATGGACAATCCCATTCCGCCCATGACCGGCTTGACGTTACGCTTTCCGGCATAGACGCGTTTGCCCGGCTTGCTGACCCGAGCCATCCCCGTGATCATCGGCTTCCCCTCGCCCACATAGCGCAGGTGAACCCGAAACGTCGGATGCCCATCCGCGGTTGCAGACTCGTACCCCGCAATGAACCCTTCCGACTGCATCACGCGCAGGAGCTCACCCTTCAACTTCGAGGCGGGCACCGTGACTGTCTCATGCCCACGCCGTGCGCCGTTTTGAATTCGGACCAACAGGTCCGCGATCGGATCCGTCATCATTGTGTCAACTCCACGTCTCGCCATCCTTCGTTTCGCCGCCGGCACGAAGACCGACGGCCTCACCGTCCAGCGCCAGGGCTACCAGCTTGCCTTGGTCACTCCAGGGATCTCCCCCCGCAGACTTAAAAACCGAAAACAGATTCTGCACATGTTAAAGCGCCGCAGAAACCCGCCCCCACGGCCGCACAGGGGACATCGATTATACTGTCTGACCTTGAACTTTGGTTTGGCTGCCGCTTTGTTCCGCAACGCTTTACGTGACACGCATCCTCTCCTTCGTCAGAGCACACGCCATACCGAATCAGACCCGAAACGGCATCCCGAGGTGGCGCAGCAGCGCCTTCCCTTCGTCGTTCGTCCGAGCCGTCGTGACGATGGTGATATCCATCCCATGGATGGAGGCCACACTGTCGTACTTGATCTCCGGGAAGATCAACTGTTCCTTCAGGCCCAGCGTGTAATTGCCGCGCCCGTCAAATGCCTTGGGCGACACACCGCGGAAATCTCGGATCCGCGGCAGGGCCACGCTGACCAGCCGGTCCAAGAATTCATACATGCGATCACTGCGGAGGGTGACCTTGGCCCCGATTGGCATTCCCTGTCTCAGCTTGAAGCCGGCGATCGCCTTCTTCGCTTTGGTGACGACCGGTTTCTGTCCCGAGATGACTCCCAGTTCAGTAGTTGCGCTCTCCAGCAATTTCACATTCTGGATGGCTTCGCCCATGCCCACGTTCAACACAATCCGCTCGACCTTGGGCACTTGCATCGGATTCTTGTACCCAAACTCTTTCATCAGAGCTGGAACCACTTGGCCGAGGTACGTGTTTTTCAGCCTGGGACGCTGCGCGGTTCCGGACGGTTTGACGGCCTGGGGCTTCTTCTCGCCAGCCACATCCTTCGCCACCGCCTCTTTTTTCTGAGGCTTGGCCGCCGGTTTCTTCCCGGCACCCTTGTCGCCCGACTCCTTCTCACTCTTTGCCATGATCTTGTTTCCTGCGCCTTATTCGATAACCGCCTGATCCTTGCGGGAAATCCGCACCCTGCCCCCATCTGGCAAAGTCTTCATTCCGAGGCGGATCGGCTTTTGAAGTGTCGTGCTATAAAACATGACATTCGAGATGGCGATCGGAGCCTCTCGCTCCAGAATGCCCCCTTGCCTGGTCTTTTGATTCGGCTTCGTGTGGCGCTTGACAATATTGAGCTTCTCCACCGTCACGCGCGCACGCTCACGATCGATCGTGAGGACCTTCCCCGTCTTGCCGCGTTCACGACCGGCAATGACCATCACGGTATCGCCCTTTTTAATTTTGGTTTTGATCGGTCCCTGATTCGGCATGATTCCCTACTCCCCGCCCTAGAGCACTTCCGGAGCCAACGAGATGATCTTCATAAATTTCTTCCACCGCAATTCCCGGGCAACCGGACCAAAGATACGGGTGCCGATCGGCTCACCTTGCGCGTTAATCAACACGCAGGCGTTGCGGTCGAACTTGATATAGGAGCCGTCTTCCCGGCGGACGCCCTTGGTCGTACGGACGATCACGGCCTTGCTGACGTCCCCCTTTTTGACCGTGGCTTGAGGGATCGCCTCCTTCACCGCTACCACCACAATATCCCCCAGGGACCCGTAGCGTCGCTTCGTGCCACCCAGGACATGAAAGCACATGACCTGTTTGGCGCCGGAGTTGTCGGCCACATCCATGTAACTATAATTCTGAATCATGACTGTTCCTTACAGGCGATCCGGCCCAAGACTACTCCGGCTGCCCCCGCTCCACGATTTCGATCACACGCCAATGTTTATCTTTGCTAATTGGTCTGGTTTCGATGAGACGGACCCGATCCCCCACTTTGCAACTATTCTGCTCATCGTGGGCTTTCAGCCGTGTGACGCGACGCATGACTTTGCGGTAGACCGGGTGAGAGACAAACCGATCCACCGCCACCACGACGGTCTTGTTCATCTTGTTGCTGACGACGCTTCCGACCCACTCTCTCCGCTTCTCGGACTTTCCCTGCATGGTCATGATCCCTCACGCGCGCTGCCGGACCCGCCGGCTGCGGTCTTCTGCTGCAGGATGGTTTTGACCCGCGCCAAATCGCGTCGGGTCTGGCGAATCTTCATGGGATTTTCGACGCGACCCGTGGCGAGTTGGAAGCGCAGGTTAAAGACTTCCTGCTTGAGCTGCTTCTCCTTCTCAACCAGCTCGGCCGGTTCCATCCCTCTGAGCTCTTTCACATCCATCACAGCAACCCCATTCTCTCAAGCCACGTCTAGAATGCGCCGCGAGCGACAAACTTGGTGGCGACCGGCAGTTTGTAGGCGGCCAGCTTCAATGCTTCTTCTGCCACTTCCCGCGTGACGCCGTCCATTTCGTAGAGAATCCGTCCCGGTTTCACCACGGCCACCCAATACTCCGGGTTCCCTTTTCCCTTACCCATCCGAGTTTCAGCCGGCTTCTTCGTGATGGGTTTGTCCGGAAATATTCTCGTCCAGACCTGTCCGCCGCGCTTGACGTGCCGCGTGATGGCAATACGGGCGGCTTCGATCTGGCGGCTGGTGATCCGCCCTGGCTCCAAAGCCTTGAGCCCGAACTCGCCAAGCGTGACCTGCCCTCCGCGATAGGCCTTCCCGCGCATCCGCCCCTTTTGCATCTTCCGGAATTTGACTTTCTTCGGTGCAAGCACGAATCTGCTCCCTTAGGCTGCGACTTATCGTTCCTGTCGACGTTCGAACCCAACCTCGGCTTTTTCCGGCTGCACGGGCGGGGTCTCGCCCCGATAGATCCAGGTCTTCACCCCGATCTGGCCCATGGTCGTATGCGCTTCCGCAAATCCAAAATCGATGTAGGCCCGCAGCGTATGAAGCGGCACACGCCCCTCCCGATACCACTCGGTCCTGGCAATCTCCGCCCCACCCAAACGACCGGCGCACGTCACCCGAATGCCTTGCGCACCAAGCCGTAAGGCCGCCGCCACACTGCGTTTCATGGCCCGACGAAACGCCACCCGCTTTTCCAATTGGACGGCAATATTTTCGCTGACCAACTGGGCATCCAGTTCGGGCTTCTTAATTTCCTTGACGGTAATATACACTTGGGTCCCGTACTGCTTTTCCAACATGGCCTTCAGCTTATCGACTTCCGCACCCTTGCGCCCGATGATGATGCCCGGTCTGGCCGTATGGATAATGACCCTGGTTTGATCCCCGGACCGCTCGATTTCCACTTTCGCCACCCCGGCGTGGTAGAGCTTCGCCTTGACCACTTTACGAATTTGAATATCCTGGTGCAGGAGTTTGGCAAACTCCTTGTCGGCGTACCACCGCGAACTCCACGTCCTGGTATACCCTAAGCGATAGCCAACCGGGTGCGTCTTTTGTCCCATGTCGTCCTATTGACCTCTTCTCACGTCCTCAAATCCAGCGAGCAAGCGATTACTTTGCCGCCGCCTCTGGCGCAGACACGACCAGCGTAATGTGGCTTGTCCGCTTATGAATGGAGTTGGCCCGCCCCATGGACCGAGCCCGAAACCGCTTATAGGTCGGCCCGCAATCCACGTACGCGCGCGAGACCCACAGGGACTCGCTGTCGCCCAACTCCTTTTGCTCCGCATTGGCAACCGCCGAGCGAAGCACCTTCTCCACGACCTTCGCCGCAGCCCGGGGCGTATATTTCAACAGGCTCAGCGCCTGAGGCACCCGCTGCCCGCGGATCATATCCACCACCACCCGGGCCTTCCTTGGGGCCACGCGCACAAACCTCAAAATCGCTTTAGCCTCAGCCATGACTGCGCTCCCGTCCTACTTCAACGCCACTGCTTTTTCGGTTTTTGCCGCCCCATGGCCCTTGAAAAACCGTGTTGGCGCAAACTCGCCCAACTTGTGTCCCACCATATTTTCCGTAACAAAGACCGGGATGAACTTCTTGCCGTTGTGCACCGCGAACGTGTGGCCGATCATGTCGGGCACGACGGTCGAGCGACGAGACCACGTCTTGATGATCTTCCGGTCCTTGGTCTCATTCTGTCTTTCCACCTTTTCGAGCAGGTGGGCGTCCACAAAAGGCCCTTTGCTGACTGATCTGGGCATCGACGTCTCCTCGAATCTCGACTACCGCACGCCCCGCTTCCGCCGGGTGATAATGAACTTGTCCGTGCGCTTGTTCTTACGGGTTTTATACCCTTTGGTGGGAAGTCCCCATGGCGACACGGGATGGGGATTGCCTTGCCCCGACTTTCCCTCGCCACCTCCGTGGGGATGGTCCACCGGATTCATCACCACGCCTCGCACATGCGGACGCTTCGCCCGCCAACGCGACCGCCCTGCCTTGCCGACCGTCTCGTTTTCATGGTCCAAATTGCCCACTTGACCAACCGTCGCCATACAGGTGGCGAGAATGCGTCGCATTTCTCCGGACTTGAGCCGTACCTGGGCATAGAGCCCGTCCCGTCCCATCACTTGCGCGAACCCGCCGGCGCTGCGAATCAACTGCCCGCCCTTCCCCGGCTTCAACTCGATATTGTGAATGGTCGTCCCCAGCGGCATACTTGCCAATGGCAACGCATTCCCCGGCTTCACTTCAGCCTCGGGTCCGGACTGCACAAGGTCTTTGACCGCGAGCCCATGCGGGGCGAGAATATACCGCTTTTCCCCGTCGGCATAATGCAGCAGGGCAATGCGAGCCGATCTATTGGGATCGTATTCGATCGCCGCCACCCTGGCCGGCACACCCACCTTGTCGCGCTTAAAATCGATCGCCCGATAGAGCCGCTTATGCCCACCCCCACGAAAACGAATGGTCATTCGCCCATCGTTGTTCCGCCCGCCGGAGCGTATATGGAACTTGGTCAGGCTCTTCTCAGGCGCTTTCTTGGTCAGATCTTCTCCGGTAACCGCCGTCATGCCTCGGCGCCCCGGTGAAGTCGGTCGATATTGCTTCAGTCCCATACGTTCCCCAGCTCTCAGCTATTGGCCGCCGGCCTCAAGGGCCGACTAGGCACGTTCGTACAGCTCCAGCTTCTCGCCTTCCTTCAAGGTCACGATCGCCTTCTTCCAGTCCGGCCGCTTTCCGGAGAACCGCCCCAAACGCTTGGTCTTCCCCATGATGTTCAGGATGTTGACCTTCGCGACCTTCACATTCAATGCCGCTTCCACCGCCCGCTTGACTTCGATGCGATTCGCATCGCGCCGAACCAGGAATCCCACCTTGTTGGCGCTTTCGCGCATGGCCGTAATCTTTTCCGTCAGCAAGGGCTGGACGAGAACATCATGGGCGCCTCGCTTCATGACCACGCCTCCTGAATGCGCGCCACCTCACGCTCCGGAATCACAATGGTATGGTACTTGAGCACATCGTAGACATTCAGTTGATCCGGACGAACCAGCTTGACTCCGTCCAAATTCTGCGCGGCCCGCTCCAAATCCATACGCCCCTCGCCGGCCACAATCAGGGTGCTGGAAGAGAGCCCCAACTGGGCAAGCGTCTTGGCCAGCAGCTTGGTCTTTGGCTTCTCGATCGTCAGATCGGAGACCACCAAGATCCCGCCGTCGGCCAACTTGGCCGACAGGGCGCTCCGAAGTGCGCCATGGTACTTCTTCTTGGGCATCCCATAGTCATACCGGCGCGGTTTCGGACCGAAGACGCTTCCGCCATGCCGCCATACCGGCGATCGAATCGAACCAGCCCGTGCACGCCCCGTATGCTTCTGCTTCCACGGCTTTTTTCCGGAGCCGCTGACTTCCCCGCGCCGGAGCGTCGAGGCCGTGCCCTGTCGAGCCGACGCTTGCTGCATGACCACGGCCTCATGCACCAAGGGTCCATCGATGTCGGCTGCAAACAGACCCGCATGGAGCTCCACGGATCCGACTTTTTTCTTCTGGCTGTTCACCACATCTACGGTCGGCATTGTCTAGCCCTTCTTGGATTTTCTGACCGCCAAGAGCCCACCGGTTGCGCCGGGCACGGCGCCGCTGACAAAGAGCAAATTCTCTTCCGGGCGCGTTTCAATCACCTTCAAGCGCTGAATCGTGACCCGCTCGCTTCCCATATGTCCCGGCAAGGTCTTGCCCTTCCACACCCGGGAAGGATAGGAGCTGCTGCCGATCGAGCCGGGTGCACGGTGGAACATCGACCCGTGCGTTTCCGGACCGCCACGATAATTGTGGCGTTTCATCACCCCTTGAAAACCTTTCCCCTTCGAGACCCCTTCCACATCGACCCATTCGCCCTTCTGAAACAAGTCCGCCTTGAGCACCTGGCCGACCTGAGCGTCGCCGAGCTTTTTGAATTCGCGCAGGTGACGCGAGGCCGGGATCTGCTGCTTCTTGAGATGTCCGAGCTCCGCCTTCGTCAGCTTCCGCTCGGCGACTTCACCGAACGTCAACTGAACCGCGTCATACCCTTGCCGATCACGAGTCCGGACAGCTGCAACACGACATGGGCCCGCCTCGATCACCGTGACCGGAACCAACCGCCCTTCCGCGTCATAAAGCTGCGTCATGCCCAATTTTTTCCCAAGCAATCCGTTCGTCATACTTCCACCGACTTCCTTCGCGCCCCGCGGCCAACGGCCACCATCATCACAACTTGATTTCCACGTCGACGCCGGCCGCGAGATTCAATTTCATGAGCGCGTCCATCGTCTCCGGCGTGGGCTCCATGATATCCATCAGGCGCTTGTGCGTTCTGATTTCAAACTGCTCACGCGACTTCTTATCCACATGCGTGGAACGCTGGACGGTGAATTTTTCAATGCGCGTGGGCAATGGAATCGGTCCAGCCACCTTGGCCCCGCTGCGCCTGACCGTCTCCACAATTTCGGCCACCGACTGATCCAAGACCCGGTAGTCGAATCCCTTCAAGCGAACTCGAATGCGCTGATCCACCTTTACCACGCTTATCTCCTTACCGCCCTACGCCAGGATTTCGGTGACGACGCCGGAGCCGACGGTCTTGCCGCCCTCGCGCACCGCAAACCGCAATCCCTGATCCATCGCGATCGGCGAGATCAACTCCGCCGTCACCGACACATTGTC
>JAGWTI010000137.1 GCA_028876065.1 Nitrospirota bacterium | reverse complement strand
GACCGCCGCCAGAATCAGCGCGATGGCGATCACCGGCCCGGACACCTCCTCCATCGCCTTCAGCGTCGCCGCCCGCGGGTCCATGCCCTGCTCGATGTGGTGTTCCACGGCCTCCACCACCACGATCGCGTCGTCCACGACCAGGCCGATGGCCAGGACCAGGCCGAAGAGCGAGAGCGTGTTGATCGAGAAGCCCAGGAGCGGAAAGACGGCGAAAGTGCCGATCAACGACACCGGCACGGCCAGCAGCGGAATGAACGTCGCCCGCCAGCTCTGCAGGAACAGGAACACCACCGCGATCACCAGCAGCAGCGCCTCCAGGAGCGTGACCACGATCTCGCGGATGCCCTCGGTGACCGCCTCGGTCGTGTCGAGCGACACCACATAGTCCAGATCCTCGGGGAATTGCCGCTTTTTCTCCTCCAGCAGCGCGCGCAGCCGCCGCACCGTGTCGATCGCGTTGGACCCGGGCAGTTGGTAGATGGCCAGGACCGCGGCCGGCGCCCCGTTCAAGCGGCCCATGACGTTGTACACCTGGGCGCCGAGCTCGGCCCGGGCCACGTCGCGCAGGCGCACGAAGGAGCCGTCGTCGTTGGCGCGGATCACGATGCTCCCGAACTCCTCCTCGGTGACCAGGCGGCCTTGCGCCCGGACGGTATAGGTGAACTCCTGCCCGCGGGGCACCGGCTCGGCCCCCACCTGCCCGGCCGGATTGACGGTGTTCTGCGCGTTGATCGCGTTGACGAGATCCACGACCGTGATGCCCAGCTTGGCGAGCTGGTCCGGCTTCACCCACAGCCGCATCGCATACTGACCCGCGCCGAAAAGCTGCACCTGGCCCACGCCGGGCACGCGCGTGAGGGGATCGTTGACGTTGATGAAGGCGTAGTTGGCGAGGAAGGTCGCGTCGTAGGTGCCCTTGGGCGAATAGAGCGACACCAGCATCAGCGGGCTGCTGAGCGCCTTGGGATTCGTGATCCCGAAGGTCTGCACGGCTTCCGGAAGCTGCGGCTTGGCGATCGACTGCCGCATCTGCGTGAGCACCTGGTCGATGTTCGGATCGGTGTCCAGGTCGAAGGCCACCCGCAGGGACAGTTGCCCGCTGCTCGCGCTGATCGAGTACATGTAGAGCATGTGGTCCACGCCGTTGATCTGCTGTTCCAACGGCGTCGCCACCGCCTGCTCGATGGAGAGGGCGTCCGCGCCAAGGTAGGTCGTCTGCACCTGGACTTCCGGCGGCACGAGGTCGGGGAACTGGGCGATGGGCAGGCGCAGCATGAACACCGCCCCCACGAGGACCGTGATGATGGCCATCACCATAGCCACGATCGGGCGGTGGACGAAGAATTTGACCATCAGGCTAGATTCCGGGACGAGGCGGAGGAGCGGCCGCGCCCGGCCCGGTCTGGGCCGGCTCGGCGGGCATGGGCTTCGCCGTCACGGACATGCCGCTCTTGACCTTCTGCAGCCCTTCGACGATCACCAGCTCGCCGGCCTGGAGGCCGGACGCAATCACCCAGTGCGTCCCGATTTGCGGGCCGAGCTTCACGTTGCGGACGGCGACCGTCTTGTCGGCGCCGACCACGCCGACCTGATAGGTGCCCTGCAGTTCCTGCACCGAACGTTGCGGGACCAGGAGCGCGCCGGGCAGCGTCTCGATCACCGCGCGGACCTTGGCATATTGGCCGGGCCGCAGGATGTTGCCGGGGTTGGGGAAGTAGCTGACGATGGTGATGGTGCCGGTCTTGACGTCGACCTGCCGGTCGGCGAGCGCCACCTGCCCCTTGTGCGGATAGACGCTGCCGTCGGCCAGGATCAGCTCGAGCGGCGCCGCGCCGGACCGATCGGCCTCCGGATGGGCCGCCCCCTGCTGAATCCGCTCGGCGAAACGCAGATAGGCCTTCTCGCTGATCGGGAATTGCACCCGGATAGGGTCCACCTGCGACACGGTCGTCATGACCGTGTTCTCCATGATCAGATCGCCGACTTGCGCGCTCGCGATCCCCGCCACCCCGTCCACGGGCGACGTCACGTTCGTCCACTCCAGGTTCAGCCTGGCCTTTTCCAGGTTGGCCTTGGCGGAGAAGACCGAAGCCTTGTTCGCTTCGTTCGACTGGATCGAATCGTCCAGTTCTTTCTGGCTCACCGCGCCCTGCGCCGCCAGCGGCTTATCCCGCGCCACGTCCAACTGGGTCTTCTTGTAAGCCGCTTCGGCCCGTCCCAGTTCGCCCTGCATCTGATCGTAGGAGGCCTGGTAGGAGCGCGGGTCGATCTTGAACAACACCGAGCCGGCCTTCACGAAGGAGCCTTCCGTATAGTTCCGCGAGAGCAGATAGCCCTGCACCTTGGCGCGAATCTGCGCGTCCACAAAGCCGGAGGTCGTGCCGACCCCCTCGGCATAGACGGGCACGTCCCGCTGCACCACGGGAGTCACCAGGACTTCGAGGATCGCGACAGGACCGGCCTCAGGTTTTTCGCATCCGGGGAAGAGGGTGAGGCACAGACAAAGAAGGAGGTACGCCCTGAGCGCGCGAGGCGACACCGCTACCGGTCCGGCATCCAGCAAGGAAGAACCCTTTGTTTCGGAAGAGGCCTTCTTATACCGTTCGCTGGAAGGAGCGTCAAGCCGCCCCGCTTGTTTTGCAGGCCCCAACCGCGCTACCCTAGGCTCGACCGACCCACTCATACAAGAAGGAGGCTTCCATGACCGCCTGGATCCAGGTTCTTGCCCTCGCCATCACCCTGCTGGTCGGATGTTCACCGACGAAACAGGCGCGATCCATGGAAACCTCCGGCTTCCTGGGCGACATTTACCCGCGCATGCACAAGGGCGGGGAGAACGAAGGGCTGTTGCTCTACAAGAATCCGAAAATCCTCCTGATCCCGCGCGGCACCTACAAAAAGATTCTCCTGGACCCGGTTCAGATCTGGGGCGAGGCCTCGGCCGATCCGGCCAAACAGAAAGAGATGCAGCAGGTGGCGGAGATGCTGCACACCCTGGTCTACCGGAGCCTGGAGAAAGACTATGAAATGGTCACGAGCCCGGGGCCGAACACCTTACGCATTCAAGCGGCGCTGACCAGGGCGGACAAGGCCGACGTCGTCCTGCGCGCCGCCTCCACCATACCCGCGCCGATGAACGTCCTGGCCTTGAGCTCTCTGGTGAAAAACCTGGGCACGGGCAAGCCGCTGTTTGTGGGCGAGATCAGCGCCGAAATCAAAATGTCCGACGCGCAGAGCGGCGAGGTGCTGGCCGCGTCCGCGGATCGCCGGGTCGGCAACAAGCGCCTGGACGCGGACTCGTTCGACTCCTGGGACGACGTCCACAAGTCCATGCAGTTCTGGGCCGAACAGATACGGTACCGGCTGTGCCAGCAGCGGGGCGGGGGCAACTGCGTCATGCCCCAAAACTGAGCGGACGGGCCAAGCCCGGCTACTTCGAGGCGGCGGGCGCCACCACCTGGCGGCAGGGCGCGGACAAGTCGGCATCGTGCTCTTTCAGACAGCGCACGATGCGTCCGCCGCCCATCCGCACGTCGGGACAGAGCTTCTTGTAATCCGCTTCGCAGGACTTTTTCAGCTCTTTCGTGTTGACCGCAATCTCCGGCGGAATACGGTCGGTCTGCGCGGCGGCCGACCCGGCAACAGGCGGAGCCGGATCGGCGCCGAGCGCAGCCGCCGGCACGGCCACCCCCTGCAGCAGCACCATCGAGGCCCAGAGCAAGAAGAGGCCCCTCGTTCCGATTGTTCCATTCAGCCATCGCGGCTTCGCCATAGCTCCTCCCCTATGAGTTGACGTGTGAACCAGGCGCTACTCTGCCCTGCGCCATGGCTCCTGTCAACGTTTTTGACCGGTGGCAAACAGCGGCAACCCCTTGTCTATGGCTGGGAAGGACCGGTTTGACAAGGAATGGAGCCTGTGGGATGCTGATTGCACGATGAGCCTTTCACGCCGCACCATACTGAAAGCCGCGGGCCTCGGCGCCCTGGCAAGTCTCGCCGGCTGCGACTCAGTCGGCAGCATGTTCGGACGCATGTTCGCCATGCCGCCGCGCGAGACCCTCTACTTCACCCCCAACGACAAGTTCTATATCGTGAACTATGCGGACTCGGCCGTCAGCGTCTCGCGCGAGGTCAACATCGAGCAGTGGCAGGTGCACGTCACCGGCACGGTCAAGAAACCGATGAAGCTGGGCTGGCGCGACATTCTGAACCGCGACTCCTTCGACCAGGTCTCGACGCTCATGTGCATCGACACGCTCCCCGGCGGCGACAGCCTCGGCAACGCCCAGTGGCGCGGCATCTCGCTCAAGAAGCTGCTCCTGGATGTGGGCGCCGACGAGGAGGTGGCGCGCGACGTGGTCTTCCGCGGCGTCGACGGGTACCACGACAGCATTCCCTTTACCCGCGCCATGCAGGACGACGTGATGCTCGCCTATCTCATGAACGGCGAAAAACTCCCCAAGGCCCATGGGTTCCCGCTCCGGCTCATCGTCCCCGGCCTCTACGGCATCAAGAACGTGAAGTGGATTACGGAGATCGAGGTCTATCCCGGCGACTACAAGGGCTACTGGCAGCAAAAGGGCTGGACGGACGACGGCACGATCAAGATCTTCTCACGCGTGGACAGTCCCGGCCATTATCAATCGCTCACCGGCCCGGAGCAAAAGTTCCGCGGCATCGCCTTCGGCGGGCCCAACAGCATCGCCAAGGTGGAGATCAGTTTTGACGCGGGCAAGACCTGGAACGTCGCCGAACTGGAAAAGCCCATGTCCCCCTACTCCTGGGTCATCTGGAACTATGCCTGGCGGCCGCCCAAGGCGGGCAAATTCCAGGTGGCCGTCCGCGCCACCGACACCAAGGGCCAGTTGCAGATCGAAGAGATCGTCCGCCCCCAGCCGGCCGGCGCGAGCGGGCTGCATACGATCATCGCGGATGTGGAAACAATCTAGGCTAGCGTGAAAAAATCTACCCCCAAGAAACGCTCGCGGACGAACTGGGCAAAAATTGATGCCCTGTCCGACAAGGATATTGGCTACTCCGACATTCCTGAACTGAAAAAAGACTTCTTCAAGTCCGCAACCCTCGTGCTGCCTGAGCTAAAAGCCACGGTCACCATGCGTGTGGACCGGAAGGTATTGGAATAGTTCAAAGCGCAAGGACCTGGTTACCAGACCAGGATCAATGCGTTGTTGCGGGCGCATATGGAAGCGCACAAGTGAGGAGGGATGGTCTCGGCTGACGAACGGCGCACGTCTCGGTTGCGCCATGATGCGTTGTTCAACGACAGCTAATCACACCTTACTGTTGGCCGTGCGCCTCTGGCAGACCATCGGACCGGCGCGCGGCACCTTTCCATCCACCGACAGGCAATGCCCGCGATGGCGCTTCCCTCGCCACGCATTCGTTCCATCCGAGACATGAAGAACCCCGCCCTTACAGGCGGGGTCTCCTTAAAGTTCAAGCTGCGCTTGACCCGTCTCCTGCTCGCCCTGGTACCGGACATACTGCCGAATCGTGGCTTCGTTGACGCCCACTGTCGAGGCGAAAAATCCTCGT
>JAGWTI010000040.1 GCA_028876065.1 Nitrospirota bacterium | reverse complement strand
GATCAGATTGCAGCACGTAGTAAGTTGTCCGAAACCGCCGCTGAATCCATCGGGCGGGCAATCAAGGTTGGGCTTCGTCGGCGTTATGTGAAATCAGCCCGATGAGGCTGGTACTTGATACCAACGTCCTCGTTGCAGCCTTGATGAAGGATTCCTTCACCCGAGCCGTTCTACTATTGCCTGAGTTTGAGTTTCTTCTCCCCGAACATGCGCTTGAAGAAGTACATCGTCACCAGGCCAAAATCCTTCGTCACGCACGCCTTCAACCCCTTGACCTCGACCTGCTTCTCAACTTGCTCCTCCAGTCCATCACCGTCGTACCAAGGGATCGCATTATGCCTCACCTAAAGGCCGCCGAGGCATTGATCGGCGCAATTGACCCCAACGATGTGCCATTTGTAGCGCTGGCCCTAGCCGAAGAGAACCATGGTATCTGGTCCAACGACCAGGCGCTTCATCAACTGCCAGGTATCAAATGCTGGACGACGGCTGATATCAAGCAATACCTCCGCCAGCGCTGAACCTGAGAACACGAACATAAAGGCGAGCTCCTAGGTTGCGATAAACTGGTGGAACGCCTGTGATGGTTCTTCCATAAGAAAGGTTCTGAAATCGGCCACGCACTCACCCCAAAACTAAAAACTCTCAAACTCCGCAATTGGCGGTCTGGTCTCCTATAAAATCCAGCCAGTTGCGGAGTTGAAGGTCTTCCGTCCCTTCCTGTTTCTTCCAGCCCGTTTCGATCCTTTACGAGCGCAAATAGCACAAAATTAGCACAGTGAGTTGGGGTGAACCCTTTCGGCTTTAATCTTCGCCTTTCCCGAAGGAAGGGCGCTACTCCGATTTGCCCTTAGTGCATCACGGTCGGTTCCTCCCCGCGCCTGCGGGGTTGAAGATATTGTAATACCGCTGGCACTTCTCATTGAAACCCGGCTCGGCCGCCGCGAATTGAGCCCAGATTATCAGGATCGTCAGCGCGAGAAGAAGAAACATAAATCACCTCGGCGTGAAGGTGGGGGGAAAGTGGCACTCATCATACCAATTGCGGTCCTGATTATCATTCACTCTGGACCAAATTTGGCAGTGCAGGTCAATGCGCGGGGTCTGACGTTGGCCACGTAACGAGACAGGTCTCAACAAGAATACACGACTCGAACCTCCCCATTCCTTACACTCGGCTCAAGTAATAGCCAATTCAGATTTGCCCGTCTATATTCAGATTGACACGGTCAGCTAGCCTGCGGTAAGTATCATGGTCGATAACTGAATAACCTCTCGGATGCCCGCACGGGCGTAACAGGGAAGTCCGGTGAAAATCCGGCGCGGTCCCGCCACTGTAAGTGGGAAGCACCTCCGTTCAAGCCACTCGACGAACTCGTTGGGGAAGGCTAGGGGTCGCGTTGAAGGCCTGACCTTCTGAACCTACGAGCCAGGAGACCTATCCGAGGTGACATGGCACGGTTTCTCCGCGCGGTAACGGAGATCTCCCCCGCCTCTATTGGTAGGTGACCTCTTGTTCCCGTCGTGGGGCTGGAGGTTTTTTTATGCCCTCCGCTATCCTGGATCAGTACCAGACTGATCGCAAATCCACAGACTTGGCAGCATATCCTAGACCGGTCCGTGTCGCATGATCACGGGACTACTCATTGTCGGGCACGGCAGCCGCGATCCAAACGCCAATGTCGAGTTTGAGTCCTTAGTCGCTGCGTATCGTGCAACACGCCCTGAGATTGAGGTCGCGCACGGATATGTAGAGCTCGCCCGTCCGTCTTTGTCGACCGCCCTGCGCGATCTGGCTCAACGGGCCGATTCCGTTGTCGTGCTGCCGTTATTCCTCTTTGCCGCGGGGCATGTGAAGAACGATATCCCTCTCGCGCTCTCGCAGGCACGACAGGATTTCCCCACCGTCCGTTTTACCGTAACCAACGCCTTGGGCGTCCATCCAAATCTCGTGGATCTGGCATTCGAGCGTGCACGAACGGCGCTGGAGGGCGTCCGCAAGTTTGCGAAGACCGCCGTCGTGGTCGTGGGCCGTGGTTCAAGCGATCCGGACGCAAACGGTGATTTCTGCAAAGTCGTGCGCCTCCTCGCAGAGGGGCGCGAGATCGATTGGGCGGTGTCCTGTTTCATCGGCGTCACAAGGCCACTTTTTGAGGAGACAGTGGAATTGGTCGCACGTGCGCGCCCTGATCGGATCGTCGTTGTGCCATACTTTCTCTTTGGCGGACGCTTGATCACCAAGATTCGCGAGCAGGTGGCGTCGTTCCAGACTCGCTATCCCTGGATCAAGACTGAGCTGGCACCGCATTTGGGAAGCGATGACCGCCTCTTCAAGCTGATGGACGAGCGCTTCTACGAAGTGATGGAGGGGAAACGCCCGCTCCCTTGTGACACCTGTCAGTATCGTGTGCCGGTTTCTGCCGTGACCGAGAACGTGGGCGGTCTCAAGGCGCTGCTCTGGAGTCTGCGGCACGGGTTCACCCATGCGTTGGCCATGCCACACGTGCATGCCCATCGCCCGCTCGCCAAACATGTCCTGGTTTGTGGGAATGTCGACTGCGCTGACGCCGGAAGCATCACGTTGATTGCCACATTGCGGCGGCTTCTCAAAGAAACCGGCCGCGAGCAGGATATCCGAGTCACCCGGACATCCTGCATGGGCCGCTGTGGAGAAGGTCCAACGGTCGCCGTGTATCCTGACGGCATCTGGTACCGGGGTGTGAAAGAGACGGATGCCAAAGAATTGGTCGAGGAGCACCTGCTCGGGGATCGGCTCGTCAGTCGTTTGGTCGACAACATCATGCAGTAATGGAGGATTCACGATGGCCTGTCACGAAATCGCAGGGCTTCGGCTGGGCTTGATGGAAATACTGGGCGTGAAGAACGAAGCCGAACGGCAGCACGAGCTGGCTGAGCTGGGTACCGGGGCCGATCAACCAGGACCCGTCCGGTCCATGTGCGGGGCCAAGGACTTGGCTACGCTCAAGCAGTTTTATGAAGGAGCGGTGGCCGCGCTTGAGGAGCGCGTGTCCGCGACGCGCTCCGACGACCCGAAACTCCCGTACCTGCGGACGCTCGTGGTGCTCACGAAGAAGGTCGATCTCGACCTGACGCATCAGATCGAGGGGCTCACGCATCTCTACCGTGACCTCGATGAGATGCATGATTTTGTCCATGAGATGTATCCAGCGGAGTAGCGGCGATGGCGGTTGCGAGGACTGCCCGAGTGATTGGAACTGAGAGGATGGGGTCCGACACCTTGCTCCTCGACCTGCTCGCGACCGAACCGTTGAGGTTCATCGGCGGACAGTACCTCATCCTCGACAGCCGAATCGTCTTGCCGAGCGGTAAGGCCGTCAAGCGGGCCTACTCGTTGCTCACCAGCGATGCGGAGCAACTTCGCTTCCAGCTCGCGGTGAAGCGCATTCCCAATGGACCAGGCTCAGCCTTCGTTCATGGGCTTGAAGCGGGCATGGATATTTCGTTCAGCGGCCCCTGGGGTAAGTTTGTTCCGCGGGAGGGTGCATCGGGTAGCACGTTGATCCTTGCGACGGACACAGGGATCACCGCCGCGCTTGGCTTCGTGCATGCCACCCGGTTCGCACCGTTACTCCCGAAGACCCTGCTCATTTGGTTGCGCAGCTCGTCGGATTACTTTCTCCCGGAAGAGTTCGTGCGCGAACGCATCCCTGCGGAGTGTGGAGAAATGAGAATCGAGGCGATTCCTGCGATCGGGCACCCGGAACGGATTCCTCATGCCCGAGGCATTCTTCGCCAAGTGATGTCGCGCGCTGGCCTCGCGCAGGCATTCATCGCGGGCGATGGCGTCGTGAACCAGGCTGTGCTCGATGATCTGGTGGCTGCCGGAGTGCCTGCGAGCAGGGACAACGTGGAGTCCTTCTTTAATATGCCAAAGAAATCCGCATGACCGACCGGGACCAGATCATCGCGGCACTCGATGCCGCGCTTGCCGTGGCGGAGACGAGCGTCATTGTCCGTTCGGCGGGTGCGATTGCCGAGGTCCATGGCCTACGCACATTGCGGCAGGGGGGGGAGTGGGCCACGCTTGGCGAGGAAGGAGACACGCACGTCCATCTCAAGATTCAGGGCGGATGCAGACTTCGCTATACACAGCCAGACGACGGCAATGCAGCACTCGAGCTGTTGGGGGCTGACGGTGAGGTGCTCTGTCGCGTATCTTTCCGAGGCACGAATCCGTCACGCACCGGGAGCTACAACCGTGAGCGTGCAGCGAACGTTCGCGCGCGTTTCGGCCGCATGGCGGAGTGCGCGGGCACATGACCTATGGACAGGAATGTGCCGCCAAACAATCAAAAGGGACTTCGCACGGGGTTCACCACGGGTGCGTGCGCAGCGGCGGCAGCCAAGGCCGCGACGCGCTGTCTCGTGAAGAGCACCAGGCTGTCAGAAATTGAGACGACGTTGCCGAATCGGATGCGAGTCACATTCGCACTCACGCGTTGTGAGCGCGTGGGCACCCGCGCAATCTGCAGTATTATCAAGGATGCCGGCGACGATCCTGACTGCACACATGGCGCTGAGGTCGTTGCCGAAGTGGAGCTGCGCACCGAGCCTGGCATCGACATCAGAGGAGGCCTTGGCGTTGCCACCGTCACCAAGGCCGGGTTGGGTCTGGAAATCGGTGGGCCTGCGATCAACCCGGTCCCGCGGCGAAACATCACGGAGATGGTAGACGCAGAACTCGTGGACACTCCCTACAGGGGCGCCGTCGTGACCATTAGTGTGCCCGGCGGCGAGGAGATGGCCAAAAAGACCACCAACGCCCGACTCGGGCTCTTAGGCGGCATCTCCATTCTCGGCACGACGGGCATCGTGAAGCCCTATTCCACGGCGGCCTTCAAAGCGAGCGTCATGCAGGAGATCGACGTCGCCGCGGCCAGCGGTCTGCATGAGCTGGTACTGACGACCGGCGGCAAGTCGGAACAGTATGCGATGGCGCTCTTTCCGTATTTGCCAGAACAGGCGTTTATCCAGGTGGGCGACTTCGTCGGCGTCGGCGTCAGGCAGTGCGCGCGGCGCAAGATCGCACGCGCTACCGTCGTGGGGATGATGGGGAAACTCTCGAAGATGGCCAACGGCCGGATGCAGACGCATGCGGCCGGGTCGGAAGTAGACATGGAGTTCCTGGCGTCGCTGGCGGCCGAGCTGGCTGCCCCAGACGAGCTCCTTGCCGCCATACGTCAGGCTAATACTGCCCGCCATGTGCTTGAACTCTGTCGCGAGGCCGGTCTCGTCGGCATCACGTCGCTCGTCTGCAGGAAGGTCGTCGAGCACTGTCGGCACCACGCGGGTGGCACGTTGACGATGCAGGCGTGCCTCGTGGACTTTGGCGGTGCGCTGCTCGGTCGCTACCCGGAGGTTTCAGCATGAACGACATGCGACAGATGACCGCGCTTGGACGAAGCATCGAGGACGGGAGTTTCGCCATCATCGACCGCGAGGCGGGCTCACACGACTTCGCACCTGCAGAGTGGGAGGTTGTGCGCCGTGTCATCCACGCCACGGCGGACTTCGAGTTTAAGACGCTCATGCGCTTTCATGCTGATGCGATTCGTGCTGGTGTAGCGGCACTTCAAGGCAGCTGCCCACTGTTGGTGGACGTGAAGATGATTGTGGCCGGCCTCAACGAGGAACGGCTGTCTGCCTATGGCTGCACGGTGCATTCGTTTATTTCGGATGAGGATGTCATCGCGACCGCCAAAGCCAACAACTCGACGCGCGCGATCGAGGCCATGCGGAAGGCGCACCGCCTTAACCTCCTCAACGGGGCGGTGGTGGCGATTGGAAACGCACCGACCGCGTTACTGGAGGTGGCACGCCTGATTCGCGAGGAGGCGGCGCGGCCAGCGCTCATCATTGGCGTTCCGGTTGGATTCGTGTCAGCGGCTGAGTCGAAGGACGTGACACTTGAACTGCCGACGCCGTTTATCGTGGCCCGTGGTCGTAAGGGGGGAAGCCCCATCGCCGTCGCGATTATCCACGCCCTGTTACTACTGTCGACAAGGGAAGCGGCGTGAGTCCTCGACGCGTGATCACCCTGGTGGGTATCGGAGACGAAGGCTGCGCGAGTCTCACGAGTCGTGCCGTGAATGCAGTGATGAAGGCGGGGGTGCTCGTGGGCGGTGAGCGGCACCTCGAGTTTTTCCCACAGTTTCACGGCGAGCGGATCGTCCTCAAGGATGGTCTCTCGACGGTGCTCGACCGGGTGGCTGAACTTGCCGAGGACCAGAACGTCTGTGTGCTGGCTTCGGGTGATCCGTTATTTTTCGGCATCGGAGGTCTGATCATGAAGCGGCTCGGCGCCGACCATGTTGAGATCCTGCCGCAGCCGAGTTCGGTACAGTGGGCCTTCGCGCGCGCCGGCCTCAAGTGGGACGACGCAGCGTTTCTTTCTGTCCATGGCCGATCACCGGAGGGATTCCTCACCCGGATCAAGCGTCACGCCAAGCTGGCGATCCTCACTGATGAGAAAAATTCGCCGTCGATCCTGGCAAGGCGAATGGTTGAGCACGGAGAGACGGCTTGGATCGCCTGGGTGTGTGAAAACCTGGGTGGTCCCGATGAGCGGGTCCGTCGATTCGATGTGGCGGATTTGGCCGCCTGCCAGGACATAGAGCCGCTCAACGTCCTATTGCTCGTCCGCTCGGATCCCTCATGGCGAGCCCCCAGCACTATTCCCTTCCTCCATGAGGAGGCGTTCGCGAAGCGGATGCCCAAGAAGGGGCTGATCACCAAGCGCGAGGTACGGCTGTTGTCCCTGGCGGCGATGGGCATCCGACCGGACAGTGTGATCTGGGACATCGGGGCTGGCTCTGGCTCCGTGTCGATCGAGGCTGCCCTGCTCGCACCAGAAGGGCGGGTGTATGCAGTCGAGGCAGACCCGGAAGGGGTCGAGATATGCCGTGAGAATCTGCGTGCTCACGCGGTGGACAACGTGCGTGTTATTGCCGGCCGAGCGCCCGAGGTACTCACAGACCTTGAGCCTCCTGATGCGGTCTTCATCGGCGGAAGCAAGGGGAGCATGGAGGAGATCATCGAGGTTGTCATCGACCGGCTACAACCGGGCGGCCATCTGGTCGTCAATGCCATCACGCTTGAGAACGTGGCGGAGACCTATCAGGCTTTGCGCAAGCGAGGCTTGGTTCCGGAGGTCACATTGCTCCAAGTGTCGCGAGCTGAGCCCTTGGCGCACTACCTTCGTTACGAGGCCCTGAACCCCATTCAAATCTTTGCGGTCTCGAAGCCCACCCAGACAGGGGTGGCCTCATGAACTACGGAATACTGTATGGCATTGGGGTCGGTCCGGGCGCGCCAGATTTGCTCACACTGCGCGCGCTCACTGTGTTGAAGCAGGCGCAGGTCCTCGCACTGCCGCGCAGTTCCGATTATGGGGAGTCGATGGCCTGGAAAATTCTCAAACCGACCTTGGGTGAGATTCCCGGACAGGAACGCCTTTTTCTGACGTTCCCGATGAACAAAGACCCGGAACGTCTTCGACCCGCCTGGGCCGCCGCCTTTGTGGCTATCGGGAAGCGTCTGGAGCGTGGGCTATCGGTCGCCTTCGCGACGGAAGGCGATCCGTCGCTCTTTAGCACATTCATCTATTTGCGCCGGGAGGCCCCGCTGCGATGGCCTGGTATCCGCATCGAGGTCGTCCCAGGTGTGTCGTCGATTATGGCAGTGCCGTCGGTGACCGGTATCCCGCTGGCCGATGGACAAGAGCGGATCGCCATTCTTCCCGCGAGCTACGGAGTGGAGGATCTCAGCCAGGTGCTGGAGATGTTTGACACCATCGTCTTGATGAAGATGGGCGCCGAGATTCCCAAGGTGATCGAAGCGCTTGAGCGCCAAGGACTCGTCGACCGGGCGGTTTACGTGTCGAAGGCCACCATGGCTGATGAGCGGATTGTTCGAGATATCCGCACGATCCAGGCTGAGCGTGGCGATTGTTTTGCGATGATCATCGTCTCGCGCAAAGAGCGCAGTGGGCTGCTGGCCGGCTTGGTCCCCGCGACGCCGAGAGTCGCCACCCGAGAGACTGGGGCATGATATCCGAACACAAGCCATTCGCGATATATGCCATCACGAAGCACGGGATCGCGATCGCCTCTCGCTTGATGCCGCAGCTTTCGGGAGCCGACCTCTTTGTCTCGGAGAAACTGATCGCATCGGCACCAGCCGGCGCTCTTCGCCTGCCGCTTCCGATGGGCCCTGCGCTGTCCGAGGTCTTTCCCGCCTACGATTGCCATATCTTCATTATTAGCGTCGGGGCAGTAGTTCGGATGATTGCGCCGCTCTTGAAGAACAAGAAGGTCGATCCGGCGGTGGTCTGTATCGACGATGCGGCCAGGTTTTCGATCTGCGTACTGTCCGGCCATGTCGGCCGCGGCAATATGTTCACCGAACGGGTCGCGACAGCGCTCGGCGCTCAGTCGGTCGTGACGACAGCATCCGATGCGATCGGCACCCTGACGGTGGATATCCTGGGCCGCGACCTGGGGTGGGCGCTCGACGATCCCGACCGAAACGTGACGCGGGGCTGTGCCGCAGTGGTGAATGCCACCGAGGTGCTTTTTGTTCAGGAGACGGGAGAGCCGGACTGGTGGCCGGCCGAGAAGCCTTTGCCGGAAGGTGTTCGCTACGCCACCTCGCTGGAGGGCGTGAATCCGAACGATTTTGAAATTCTGTTGATCGTGACGGATCGCGAAATTGGCGAGTCGCATCCGGCCCACTGGAGGAACGCCGTCATCTATCGTCCGAAGAGCCTTGTGCTTGGTATCGGGTGCGACAAGGGGACGGCTCCTGAATTGGTGGAACGGGGCGTCATGGCCCTGTTGGCTCGGCATGGCCTCTCCCCAAAGTCGGTGAAAGAGTTGGCGACCATCAACATGAAGAAGGATGAGCCCGCGTTGCTGGCCTTGAGCGAGCGATATGGCTGGCCGCTGCGCATCTATTCGCCGGAGGAACTGGACGTGGTGCCAGGCATCCAGAATCCATCCGAGAAGGTGAAGCAGTACGTCGGCTCGCGTGGGGTCTCGGAGCCTGCCGCGTTGCTTGCCGCTGGGGTGGGGAAGCTTCTCGTTCCCAAGCAAGTCTATACCGAGCCTGGCGCTGGACGATCAATGACCTTGGCGGTGGCGCGGCGAGCCTTTGCTAAACGGCAGGTGGAGGTGGGCAGCCTATGATCGATTCAAAAGGGATTCTTTATGTCGTGGGCATCGGGCCGGGAGCGGGAGATCATGCCACCCCTGCGGCCTTGAAGGCCATCGCCGAGTCCCATCTCGTCGTCGGCTACACCACTTATATTAAGTTGGTCCGTCATCTACTCGAAGGAAAAGAAATCATCAAGACCGGGATGACGGAAGAGATCGGCCGCGCCCGCGCCGCCATTGAACGGGCTAAAGCCGGTGCCACGGTTTCGTTGATCTCCTCTGGCGATGCGGGCGTCTACGGCATGGCTGGCTTGGTCTTCCAGGTTTTGAAAGAAATGGGCTGGAAGCGAGGCGATTCGCCGGAACTCCGGCTTATCCCTGGGATGACCGCGCTCAACTCCTGCGCGTCTCTGGTCGGCGCGCCGCTGGTCCACGACTTCTGCTCGATCTCGCTTTCGGATCTGCTGACCCCTTGGTCGGTGATCGAGCGCCGGATCGAAGCGGCGGCCAGCGCGGATTTCGTCATCGGTTTGTACAACCCGGCCAGCGGCCGGCGCACGAGGCAGATCGTCGAGGCGCAGGCGATTATTCGACGGTATCGCGACGCGGGTACGCCGGTGGCCCTCGTCAAGAGCGCCTATCGTGACCTGGAGCAGGTGATCCTGACGGATTTGGAGAACTTTCTCGACTACGAGATCGGGATGTTGACCACCGTCCTCGTCGGGTCGAGCAACACCTTCATGTTTGAGGGTTACATGGTTACCCCGCGAGGCTATACCAACAAGTACAGCTTCGATGGCACCGTCCTCCCCGGTCAACGACCGGGGTTTTCGCTCGTCGTTCCGCCGACCCAGGAGGCCGACTGATGGCGCGTGTCGGACGTTTAGCTGGAGCCATTTTGGCCGAGACCGAAGGACAGTTCTTCCTGGTGGGCAATCCTAAGGAACCCTGCGATTTTGCCACAGTGGGGTTTGAGCCCCCGGGTGTGATCAATGCCTTGGAGCGTCCCTTTGTCCGTCTTGTGCCCTGCCGTTCGGTTCAGGTGCCGCAACCGTACTTGACGCTGGACGTTGAGGGAGAAGCGCTCGCTTGGTTGCTCGTCGATCGGTTCGTCATCCAGCGTAATGGCTCGGTCAGTGATCGCCTCTGGCGTCTGGTGACGGATCCCAAGCAGGAGAACCGCGCAGTGATGAATGGAAATATCGACGCACGGTGGCTGGGAGAGGTCCCGGCAGAGATTTGGCACATTGTGCGTGAGACCGTTCTGAAGTGCACCTAAGGAGCCACGATGCGCGTCTATATCATTGGAGCAGGCCCTGGCGATCCGAAACTCCTCACGCTTCGCGGGGCGGAGTTGATCGCGTCCTGCCCCATCGTGCTCTATACAGGGTCGCTTGTTCCCAAGGAAGTCATTGCCCATGCCAGGCCAGATGCCAAGGTGATGGACTCGTCGGGAATGACGCTCGAGCAGATCGTCGAAGTGATCGTCGAAGCTCGCGATGCGGACCAGGATGTGGCGCGGGTTCATACCGGGGATCCGATGATTTTCGGGTCCACCGCCGAGCAGATGCGCCGGCTGTCCGAGTTGGGCATTCCCTACGACATTATTCCCGGCGTCTCATCCTTCACCGCAGCAGCGGCGGCGCTGGGCCGAGAACTTACTCTTCCCGAACTGTCTCAGACGGTGATCCTGACCAGGGCGGAAGGGCGGACCTCGATGCCGGAGGGCGAGAAGCTGGAAGACCTTGCGCGTCATCAAGCGACCTTGGCGCTGTTTCTGAGTATTACGCTCCTCAAGGATGTCGTACGTTCCCTGGCTCCTTCGTATGGGGCGGATTGTCCCGTTGCGGTCGTCCATAAGGCCTCCTGGCCGGATCAGGTGATTGTGACCGGGACGCTGTCGGATATCGAGGGCAAGGTGAGGGCCGCCAAGCTCAACTCTACGTCGATGGTGTTGGTGGGGCGCGTACTCACAGCCACGGAGTTTGCTAATTCGCGATTGTATGATCCGGAATTCACCCATCGCTTCCGGAAGGGGGTGGCAGCGACAGGAAAGCAAGGAGACTCTCGTGTCGACTGAGTCAGGTGCTCGAAAGGGAGTGGTCTACTTGGTCGGGGCAGGGCCTGGCGATCCGGGACTTCTCACCGTCCGCGCATTGGAACTGCTGCGTGCCGCCGACGTGGTGGCCTACGATGCACTGGTCTCGCCGACCATCCTCTCGCTCGCCGGGCCACAAGCTGAATTGTTGCCCGTAGGCCGACGCCACGGCACCGGCGCGACCTCGTATCGGTTGCATCCGGACGTGCTGGCGCGCGCTAAGGCAGGCCACACCGTCGTGCGGCTAAAGGCAGGCGACCCGCTCATCTTTGGGCGCGGCGGGGAGGAAGCGGAGGAGCTGTCGGAAGCCGGCATTCCCTTTTCAATCGTTCCCGGCGTCTCCGCCGCCCTCGGCGCCGCCGCGTACGCCGGCATTCCGCTCACCCACCGCCTGCATGCCTCAGATGTGACCTTCGTGAGTGGCCATGACGTTGACGGGAGCCATCGCAGTCTCACAGAGTGGCCCGGGGCCGCCACTGGAAAAGGCACCCTGGTGATGTTCATGGCTGCCAGAAAGCTCTCCGCAAATCTCCAGCGTCTGATTCAGGCAGGCCGCTCCGCGGAGACTCCCGCGGCCTACATCGTGTCTGCCACCACCCCCGACCAGAAGGTCATCGTCGGTACGCTGGCGACCCTTCCGGAACAGACACGAGATGTTGATCTCACCGCGCCAGCTCTTGTCATCATCGGCGACGTTGTCGGACTGCGTGAGCGAATCGCCTGGTTTGAGCGCCATCGCCTGGCTGGCCGGCGACTGCTCGTCGCTCGCGCACGTCCGGGCCGCTCTGCAATTGCGGCAGTACTTCGCGCGCACGGAGCGGAGGTGCTGGAAATTCCCGAGATCGAGGCGGTGCCCCTCAATGGAGGGTCGCACATCGATGCGGCCCTAGCGCGCCTCCACGAATTCCGTGGCATCGTCTTTGGATGCGCCGCTGGCGTAGACGCGGTGGCTTCACATGTCCACACCCTTGACGTGCCGGTCATCGCGGTCGGGGCGGCGGCGGCGCAAGCGCTTTCCCGGCATGGCATCGCACCTGTTGTCTCTGTGCGAGGCGCCTGTCAGGAGGCGCTCGGCGAACACGCGGTTCTTTTCCAAAGGGGGCCATTCCTTCTGGTGACAGCGGAGAATGGCCGTCCGAACTTACGCGACGAACTTACGAAGATTGGTGCAGTTGTCGAAGCGATAGCTGCCTATCGCTATGTTCACCGGATGCCGAGTGCCCCCTTGCCGCCGATCGACCTCGTGGTGCTGCCAAGTTCCTCGGCGGCCCGTACCGTGCTCTCGGGCAATTTCGGTAAGGCCCTGTTGGGCCTGCCGATGGCGGCGATGGGGCCGCAGACCGAAGAAGCGGCGCGCCACTGTGGGGCGCAATCTGTCGTTCGCGCGAAGGAAGACAGCCTAGCATCGCTGGTGTCCCTCGCTGTTTCGATGCTGGTCTCCCCATGACGGGTCACGCCTTGCCCGAAGCCTGGCGTCGCGGCCTCTATGAGACGATCACGCGACGTCGGGATATGCGATCCTTTCTCCCCAATCCAATCCCGGCCGAGACCCTCACGCGAATCCTCATGGCGGCGCATCAGGCTGGATCAGCCGGACTCTCGCAACCAAGATGCACATGAACTTATCTGACGGCAGCCTCTGGCCATTGCTAGGTCTCGCGTTTGCATTGGGGCTGAGCCATGGAGCCGACCCCGACCATCTCACCGCCATTGATGGAATGACCAGGGCGTCGGTGGACCGACATCCGAGAATGAGTCGGTGGGTTGGAACGTGGTTTGCGTTTGGCCATGCGCTCTCGGTCCTGTCGATTGCGGCATTGATCGCGCTGGCCGCAGAATATCTTCAATCATTCGGCGATTCTGTTCTGCAAGTCAGTGGAGTGCTGTCGGCGTTCCTCCTGTTCGTCATCGGGACCATCAATCTTGCGAGGCTGATAGCGCTGCCTCTTGGAAGTGCGGCTCTGCATAGCGGCTTCATGGGCCATCTGCTGCCTAGGCGGATGCTTAACATCACGCACCCGATGAGCGCCATACCTATTGGTGCATTGTTTGGGCTGGGGTTTGAGACCGCTAGCCAGATGTCGGCCTGGGCATTGGCCGGAACGATGGGCTATGGCCTTCTCGGGGCGTTATTTATAGGGATGGCGTTCAGCGCAGGGATGGTCATCACGGACTCCGTTAATGGGCTTGTCGTGCGCCGGCTGTATCTGGCTGCCACCAAGATGGCTATCCAGAGTAATCGCACAATGACGCTGACTGTTGTCGGATTAGCGTACGTCATCGGTATCATCAAACTGCTCCAACCCACCGCCTATGCGCTGCCGGTCAGCGATATGGGTCTCACGGTCATGGTGCTCGGAGCTGTTCTCTTGGCGTTCCTGGCAGCGTTGGTGAAAGACCGGTGCTAGCAGGCTGTTGAAAAACTCTCATTGTCTGGTTGACAAGATATGACTACGTGGTTATCCCATCCGCATCGTTCGTTCATCCAGCAAGGAGGGTCCCGATGCGTGGTCAGGTCAGCGGACAGGAAGCCATGTGGAGCTATCTTTCGCCGGAGGCGCGGGTTCCCGTCACCCATCCGATCCGCCCGATCAAGCAGCTGGCGGACGCGGCGCGTGGGCCGTTGGAGCGGACCTTCGAGGCGATGTACCGCCGAGTCGGCCGGCCCTCGATCCCGCCAGAGCGGCTGCTGAAGGCCCAGCTGCTGATCGCGCTCTATTCGGTCCGGTCGGACCGGTTGTTCTGCGAACGGCTGGACTATGACATCCTGTTCCGGTGGTTCCTGGACATGAGGCTCGACGAGCGGAGCTGGGATCACAGCACCTTCAGTGCGAATCGGGATCGGCTGTTGGCCCATGCGGTGGCCCGGCAGTTTTTCGATGCCGTGGTGAGCCAAGCCCGCCGAGCCGGCCTCCTGTCAGATGAGCACTTCACGGTGGACGGGACGCTGATCGAGGCCTGCGCGTCGCTCAAGAGTCTGCAGCCCCAGACAGCCCCGGCCGCCCCGCCGTCGTCGTCGGACGACGATCCGGGCAACCCCACCGTCGACTTCCATGGGGAACGTCGCACCAACGCGCCCCCCCGGAGCACGACCGATCCGGAGGCCCGCCTGTTGCGCAAGGGGCCCGGCAAGGAAGCCAAACTCTGCTTCTCGGGGCATGTCCTGATGGAGAATCGGTACGGCGTGTGTGTGGACTTGCAGATTGCCCCGGCCACTGGCACGGCTGAGCGGGAGACGGCCTTGGCCATGCTGCGCCGCCAGGCGCGGCGCGGGATTCGCCCGGGCCCCCTCGGGGCCGACAAGGGCTACCACGGCCGCGACTTCGTGCGCAAGTTGCGGCGCCGCCGCATTCGCCCGCACCTCGCCCAGGTCATGGGGCGGCACACGCCCGGGCTGGATGGCCGCCCCGCGCGCCATGCGAGCTATCGGCTGAGCCAGCGCATCCGGAAGAAGATCGAGGAAATCTTCGGCTGGCTGAAGACGAGCGGCGGCTTGCGCAAAACCCGCTTCCGCGGCGTCGCCAGGACCCAGCAGGCGGCCTGGCTTGTTGGTGCAGCGTACAACCTGCTCCGTATCAGCCGACTGCGCGCGCCCGCGGCGGCGACCTGAGTCCAGAGGGCGTAAAGACGCATGCGCCAGGAGGCTCAGACGTTGAGAAGGCGATCCCCGGACTCCCGTCAGAGCAACGGAAATCGTCGGCGATACAGCCAAGAGAGGCAAATTCGGACCGTGCATGTCAGTTTTTCAACGGCCTGCTAGGGCGTGATCGTGGCTACCAGGAACTTGGAAGCCCAAACGCGCCAGGCCTACGTGACGAGGAAAAGTACTTGATCAGTTCAATGTAAACATGGATGATATGCTAAAATGCGCTATTGGCGTAATGGACGTGCAGCAGCCTTCTCAACAGCGCACTCGCTGCTATTGTGTAAAAAGTGCGATCGTCTAACTTCGACAATCTTGCCAATAGGTGTGCCGATGCGCCAACATGTTCTCCTTCTCGGATACCTGACCATCATGGCATTTTTGCTGGCCCATTTGATCAATACGCTGGTGGCAGAGGCCCTGACCGACCTGCCCACGGCCCTCTCCGCCCCTCGGAGGATGGTCCCGCCGGCGTCAATTCTGTCGGCAAACCGTGCTAAGCTGGCCGAAGATATCCTAGCGGACACACTGTTTGCCCTGTCGCAACCCGAACTGGCAGCGCAGGGCATCGCCGCGCCAGGCGGTAGCCTGCCTCTGACCGGCGGGGCCATGCTGGAAGCAGCGAAGAAAGTGAAGCTCATGGGTACCGTACTGACTGAAGGAGGAGTCCCCTTAGCAGTGCTGGAAGATATCCCAACCAAACGCCAGACCTTGTATCACCTGTTCGAAAATATCCCCGGTATCGGGGCCATCGTCGAGATTCGGGCCGATGCTATTTTGCTTCAGCAGGGTAACCTCCGTGAACGGCTAGAGTTGAGCATGGAGCAACCGGTCCCGGCCGGCTCGACCAAGCCCCCCACAGCCGCCAGTCAGGCCTCCGCGCACACGCTCAAACGCGTACTGGACCAACGCGACGTGGCTCGGAGCATGGCCGACCTACCCAAGCTCCTCTCGGAGGCGCACGCGGAACCGCTCTACGCCAACGGCAAAGTCGATGGATGGAAGATCGACGGTCTCACCCCGAAGGGCTTCTATGACCGGATCGGCCTCAAAACCGGCGACATCCTGCAACGCGTCAACGGGGTGGAGATTCGCGACCCGGGGATGATGTTGAACCTGTTCCAGCAATTAAAAGACGAACGCGCCGTGAGCCTGGACCTGCTCCGGGACGGCAAGAAGGCTACTATGTTTTTCGAGATCCGTTGATATACCGGCGGCTCCTCATATTATGCCTTTTGCCATTTGCCGTGTCCCTTGGCCTCGCTCCCGTCTGGGGCCAGACGCAAGCGCCCCGTCCGGTCAAGATCACGCTGGACTTCACTGATGTGGACCTGCCGATCTTTGTCCGGTTCATCAGCGAGTTGACCGGCAAGCACTTCGTGCTGGATGAAAAAGTCATGGGCAAGATCACGGTCTTCTCCCCGACCAAGGTCACCGTGGATCAGGCCTACAGCATGTTTCTTTCGGCCCTGGAAGTCCGGCGGCTGACCGCCGTGCCCAAGGGCGACGTGATTCAGATCGTCCCAACCGCCGAGCTGCCGCTGGAACGATCGGCGTTTGTCTACAGGCTCAAACATGCCGGCGCCACGGACACCGCCACGGTCCTGACCAATCTGGTCGCGCGCTCTTTGAATCCACCGCCAACGCCGGGTGGCCGGCCCCTGCTGCGCCCGGCCACGGAATTCGAAGCGCCCGTGCAGGTCTTCGCCGACAAGTCGACGAACTCCCTGATCATGACCGCCACCAAGGGCGACTATGAACGGCTCTTATCGGTGATCAAGGCCCTGGACACCCGCCGCAAGCAGGTCTTCGTGGAAGCCATCATCATGGAAGTGGATGTCAACCGATTGCGGCAACTGGGGAGCGATCCGGTCGAAGTCATCGGCGCGCTGAAAAAGGGCGCCTTGGCCGGTCTGGCCGGTTTCAACATTGCCCCGGAACAGATCCAGTCAATTGCCCTGGCACTCACCGGCGCCTCCACCGGCGGCGTCAACGTAGCCAACACCGTGAACGTCCGGGCCTTCCTGCAGTTACTCATGAACATGACGGATACCAACCTCATTTCCACCCCGCAGCTCCTGGCCTCCGACAACCAGAAAGCCAAGATCGTGGTCGGTCAAAATGTCCCCATCCCCACCGGGCAGGCGCAGGGGATCACCGGCGGCACCCTGGTGACGATCGAGCGCAAGGATGTGGGCGTGACCTTGGAACTCACGCCGCAAGTGCTGGACAACGGCCTGGTCCGCCTGGAGGTGAAGGAAGAAATCACTTCCATCGTGCCGGGCCCCCAGGTGATCGGGACCTCGACCACGACCTCGGTGCCGGTGGGCCCCACGTTCACCAAGCGCTCCATGGAAACCGTGACAATCGCCCACGACGAACAGACAATCGTGATCGGCGGGTTGGTGGAGGACGACATCCAGGTCACGGAGAATAAAATCCCCTTTTTCGGCGATATTCCTGGACTGGGCTGGCTGTTCAAGAGCCAGAGCACCCAGATCACCAAACAGAACTTGCTCGTGTTTTTAACCCCGCATGTCCTCAAGGATGAGGTAGACATAGTCAAGCTGAATGAGCGGAAGGGACAGGAAGTGGAGCAGGCGCAAACCTTCAGCACCATCAGCGCCCCCACCGCGGTCAAGAAGGCTACCGACGCGCTGCAATCCGCCGAGCCGCCGGCGCCACCCCAGAGCCAGCCCGAAGGGAAGTGACCGGCGAGGGCAAGGGAAAGACCGTCACGTTGGGGGACGAATCGTCCGTTCCGTCCATCGATCAGCCCATGAATGGGAGTACAGACGCCGTGGCATACGGGCGAGTATTGCTAGGCTCCATCTTGTGTGACAAGTTCGGCCTGGCGCCCGCAACACTCGCAGACGCGCTGGCGGTCCAACGGGAAAAGGGCGGCCGTCTGGGCGACCTCCTGCTCAAGCTGCGCGTGATCCGCGAGGAAGAGTTCCTGGAAGCCCTCGCCTACCAGTTGGACCTACCCTGGGTGCCGCAGTTGGAGAGCCGGATGGTCGAGCCAGCGCTGATCCGCAAAGTGCCCATTAGTTTTGCCCGGCGGTACCGGCTCCTGCCGATTCGCCAGGAGGACGACCGGATCTTGGTCGCCATGACCGACCCACTGGACCTGTGCCCGTTGGACGACTTGCGGCTGCTCCTCGGCAGCGACGTCAAGGCTGCCCTGACCAGCACCAAGGCGCTTCTCAGCTGTCTGAACCAGGTGTACGACCAGGCCGCTACGGCCGAACAAGCCATCGAGGACCTGTCGACGGACGACAACCTGGACCGGCTGGCCGACGAGGTCGACGAGCCGCAGGACCTGCTGGATGCCACCGATGAGGCGCCGATCATCCGGCTGGTCAACTCGGTCCTGTTCCAAGCCGTCAAGCAACGAGCCAGTGACATCCACTTCGAATCATTCGAACGGGGCCTGGTCATCCGCTACCGGATCGACGGCGTCCTGTATCCAATCCTCTCCCCACCCAAACGCTTACAAGCCAACATCATTGCCCGCCTGAAGATCATCGCCGGTCTGAACATCGCGGAGAAACGACTGCCCCAGGATGGCCGGTTCAGCATTCGGACATCGGGCAAGGACGTGGATTTCCGAGTCTCGGTGCTCCCCACCTCGCACGGTGAACGAGTCGTGCTGCGTCTGCTCGAAAAGGAGAACCGCCTCCTCAACCTGCCCGAGATCGGCCTCTCGGACGAGAGGCTGGCCGTCATGATGCAGCTCATCCATCTCAGCCACGGTATCATCCTGGTCACCGGCCCCACCGGCAGCGGCAAGACCACGACCCTCTATGCGGCGCTCAGCCAGATCAACGCCCCGGACAAGAATATCATCACCGTCGAGGACCCGGTCGAATACCAGCTACAAGGCATCAGCCAAATGCAGGTGAACCCCAAGATCAACCTCACCTTCGCCAGCGGCCTGCGTTCGATCCTGCGACAGGACCCGGACGTGATTATGATCGGAGAAATCCGAGACCTGGAAACCGCGGAGATCGCGATTCACGCCTCGCTGACCGGCCATTTGGTCTTTTCCACACTACACACAAACGACGCGGCCGGCTCGACGACCCGGCTGATCGATATGGGCATCGAACCCTTTCTGGTCGCCTCCTCGGTCGTGGCCATCGTTGCGCAGCGCCTCGTCCGCAACATTTGCACAGCCTGCCGACAGCCCTATCAGCCCTCCGACGAGGAACTAGCCAAGCTGGGCATGTCCGCCATAGGCGTGCGGCCTTTGCTGTACCGAGGCACCGGCTGCCCGGCCTGCGCGCAGACCGGCTACAAAGGCCGGAGTGGCATCTACGAGCTCCTGCTCGTGGACGACGACATCCGGCGACTGATCTCCGCCAAGGCGGATTCCTCCCAGATCAAGCAGCAGGCCACCGCCAAGGGCATGGCCACCCTGCGGGACGAAGGGGCTGCCAAAGTCCTCCAGGGCCTTACGACCACGGAAGAAGTCCTCCGCATCACCCAGCAGGCCGTTGCGCCCTAGGCCCACACCCCACTCCCATGCCGGTCTACCAGTACAAAGGCTTCAAAGGAGACGGCAACGCCGCCGCAGGGATCATCGACGCCGAAAGCCCCAAGGGCGCGCGCTCGAAGCTCAGAAAAGTTGGGGTCTTCCCGACCGAGATCGCCGAACAGAGCCAGGCGATCGACACAATCGGCCGGGTCATCGAGCAGCCGGGCGGCGACGCAGGCCGGACCCTCTCGACCCAAGATCTCGCGACTCTCACGCGCCAGCTAGCCACGCTGCTGGTGGCAGGGCTCCCCCTGGTCGATGCCTTGAGCGTCCTGATCGAACAGGCAGAGAAAAAGGCGGTTCAAACGATCCTGGCGGACATCCGCGAGCAGATCCGGGAAGGCAAGGCGCTCAGCGCGGCGCTGGGGAAGTACCCGCGCGACATCAGTCCCATCTACGTGCACATGATCCACGCCGGCGAGACAAGCGGGGCCTTGGATCAGATCCTCTTCCGTCTGGCCGACTTCCTTGAAAACCAGGTCAAGCTCAAGAGCAAGGTCACGAGCGCCGCTCTCTATCCCGCTCTCATGTTGGCAGTCGGCATCACGGTCTTGTTCTTCCTAATGACCTTCGTGGTCCCGAAGATCACGGCCGTGTTTGCCGACCTCCATCAGGCATTGCCCTGGCCCACCCGCCTGTTGATCGCCGTGAGCGGGTTTCTGAGCCGGTTCTGGGTCGTCTTGCTCGCGGGGGCCATCCTGGCGATCGTCGGAGCCCGCCGCCTTCTGGACACGCAGGCCGGACGCACGCAGGCCGACCGGCTGCTGCTGCGACTGCCGCTGGTCGGGTCGGTCACGCGGATGGTCGCGATTTCGCGCCTCACGAGCACGTTAGCAACCATGTTGGCCAGCGGCGTCCATCTGTTGGAGGCACTGGGGATCGTCAAGCGTGTCATGAACAACGTCGTACTGGAACAGGCGCTGGAGGAGGCGCGGGGGAGCATCCGCGAAGGAGAAAGCATCGCCGAGCCGTTGAAGCGGAGCGGAGCCTTCCCGCCCTTGGTCACACACATGATCGGTGTCGGTGAGAAGAGCGGCGAGATGGAAGAAATGCTGCGACGGATCGCCCAGATATACGACGGAGAAGTGGACCGGGTCGTGACCCGCTTGACCTCTTTGATGGAACCGATCATGATTCTGTTCATGGGCGCGGTCGTCTTTTTCATCGTGCTCGCGATCCTGCTTCCCATCTTCCAAATGAGTCAGATCGTGCGGTGAGTCGGCGCCCAAACGGACCGATCAGGAAGGAGCTCACAGCCATCATGTACGAATGCCTCAGCCTTCGCTCCCGCACCGGCCGCGGCAGGGAACGGACACTGTGCGGTGAGCGCGGCTTCACGTTCATCGAGATCATGGTCGTGGTAGCCATTTTGGCCATCCTGGCCGCCTTGGTCGTTCCTCGGATCGCCGGCCGGACTGACGACGCCAAACGCACCGCCGCCAAGGTCCAGATCCGCAACATCGAAGGTGCCTTACAGCTGTACAAACTGGACAACGGCGTCTACCCGACGACCGAACAGGGGCTCAAAGCCCTGGTTGAAAAACCCACGGTCGGCGTAATTCCCAAAAACTGGAAAGCGGGGGGCTACCTCGGCAAAGTCCCGCTTGACCCCTGGGGTACCCCTTACAAATATGCGAGCCCAAGCCCCATGGGGGATTTCGAGATCATCTCGCTGGGCGGCGACGGGGAGCCGGGCGGCGATGGCAAGAGCGCGGATATCGTGAACTGGAGCCTGGATAAGGATTGACGGGTATCCTGCGTGAATCGTAACTCATGATGAACCGATGGCCGTTGATGATGGTGCGCGGCGGCAGAGCCCCGCGCTACCACGCACGCCCTCCCGTGAACGCCGGGTTCACGCTGGTCGAACTGATGGTCGTCCTGGTCCTGGCCGGAGCGATCCTGGGATTGGTGCTGCCCAAGACCGGCCTCACCGCCACGCTCCCTTCCACTAGCCGCCAATTGATCGGCGCGGTGCGGGATGCGTTCACCGCCGCGTCGGTCACCCAAACGGTGCACCGGCTCAATTTCGACTTGACCGACGGCCGCTATTGGATCACCCAGGTCACGACCGAGGGAGACCAGCCGCCGACTGATCCGCTCCTGGCCAAGCCGGTCACCCTGTCCTCCCGCATCACACTGCAGGATGTCAGCACCTGGCAGCAGGGGAAGGTGTCGACCGGCCGCGCCACCATCCAATTTTTTCCGGCCGGCCGCGCCGAATCAGCGGCAATCCATTTGGGGGACTCCGACCAGAACGTCATGACGCTCTTGCTGAATCCATTGACCGGGCACGTGCAAATCCTGGATCGCTACATCGATCCTCCGGGACCAGAGCCAATTCCCGAGCGGCTCCGGCCATGGTTTCTTCTGGGTTTTTCGGCCTCCCCGGTCTCACCCCAGGCAGACGTTGCACCGGCAAGAGGCCTCAAATGAAACCTCAGCGAGGGTTCACATTGATGGAGGTCATGATCGCGCTGGCCATCCTGGCACTGGCCCTCCCGATCCTCCTGGGTTTGCGCAACTGGGACCTGTCACTGCGCGCCCAGGCGGACACCTGGACCCAGGCCACGTTGCTGGCCCAGGAAAAATTGCTGGAGACGGAGTTGCAGGGAGGTCTTCCGCCGATCGGGGAACAGAGCGGGGAATTCACGGGGCGACTGCCCGGATTCCAGTTCGCCACCGCCCCCAAAGACCGTGCCTCTGGCTTCCGCTGGAAGCGGACGGTGGCTCCAACTCCCTTCGACACCATTCGTGAAGTCCGTATCCGCATCTCCTGGCCGCGCGGCGACACTGAGGAAACACTGGAGGTCACGCACTATGCCCTCTTGGAGTCCAAACCGGCATCCTGATTGGGGCCCCGATCGAGGCGCAGGGATTCGCACGAGGGGCGAGGGTGGCTTCACCCTGATCGAGCTGCTCGTAGCGGTGGCAACTCTGGCCACGCTCGTGACCCTGGTCTCGCTGTCCTTCTCCAGCACCTTCATGATCCTGGAGGTGGTGGACGAGGAGCAAGGCCGAGTGCATCAGGCTCGTCTCTGCCTGAGCCGGATCGCGGACGAGTTGATCATGGCTCGACGGCAGGCGACCTCACCCTGGATCGGCCGCAACGGCGACCAGAACGGCCAGCCGTCCGATTTCCTCACGTTCGTCTCTACGAGCCACATGCGCAACCGCGCCAACGCGCTGGAGACTGACCTGACCCGCGTGCTCTACGCCCAGGAAGGCACGCGGCTCCTCCGCTTCGCCCGCCCCAACTTATACGAACTCCCGCATCCACTGATCGAGCAGGTGGAACTGGCCCAGGGAGTCATCGGGTTCAACCTCCGGTACTACGACCGAGCGCTATCGGCCTGGGTGGATGAGTGGGACGGCCGCACCCGTAGCGAACTCCCAACCGCCATCATGATTGAGCTGATCCTCGGCCATGCGCGCAACGAACCACGCACTTTCACCGAGTGGGTCACGCTCCCAGGCCAAACCTCGTGAACCTTCAGGTGCACCAGATCATGTCCCGTTCGGCGTTGGGATGGGCCCTCTATACCATCGCCGCGCTCGGCGTGTTTTTTGCGCTCACGTTTCCCTACGCGCAGTTGCAGGTGCAGTTGCTCGACGAAGTGGCACGCGGTACGGGGCTGGAAGTCCATGCGGACCGCTGGGAGCCGGTCTGGCCCTTGGGGATCGCCTGGAACGATGTCTCCGCCACGGCGCCGGGCCTGCCCCGTTTCGGAGCGGACCGCGTGTCGGTGCACACGGAGATCTGGTCGCTCGTGCAAGGGTCGGCGATCCTCAACGGCCAGATCCGGTTGCCGGGCCCGCAGGGCGCGGCAGGCTTGATCACCGGCCAACTGGCGCTGGACCGTTGGGAGCCACAGGGGCCTGGCCGGCTCACCGGATCGGTCGAGCGACTGAACCTGCCCGCTCTGTCGCTGCCGCTGATCAAGCACGGCACGTTGCGGGGCACATTCGACCAACGGTGGACACGGCTGATCAGCCCGTCCGAATTCCTGCGCGGCCAAGGGGACTGGCAAGCCGAGGTGAACGGGCTGGATTTGGAACACATACCCGTCGGGCCCCTGACCCTTCCCTCCGTCTCCTTCACCAGCTTCAAGGCGCGCCTCCAATGCCAGGACGGCACCTGCCGCATCGAAGGGCTCCAGGGAGATGGACCGGACGGCACCGTGAGCGGCGAGGGGGTGCTGACCGTCCGGGAACCGCTGTCGGACAGCAGGCTGATCCTTTCTCTGTCCTTGACCGTGGCCGACGCATACAAGCGCCGGATTCCCGTCGCGGCCTTGCTCCCCGGCCCTCCGGGCGCCCCGATCAAAGTCACGTTGACCGGCCCTCTGGCACACCTCCAAGCAACTCTGTAGCCGATCGTGATGAGTCCTGCATGATCAACCATGGTGTAAGAGGGAACCCGGCGACGATCCGGTCATCCGGCGCCCACGGGTGGATGGCATGACGACGCCCCCTTTATTTTTGACGCAGCGTGAGCCCCATGGTCTCCGATAGAGTCGGCCTCGACATCGGCCAGACGACGATCAAGGCGGTCCGCCTGCGCCGGTCGTTTACCGGTCAGGAGTCCCTGACCTATTTCAAGCAGGATCTGCCCGCCCCGCTGGAAGATCATCCGAGCGACACACACCTGACAGACAGTCTCCGGCGATTCTTCCAGGTCAACAAGCTCGCCGGGGTGGAAATCGTCACCGCCCTGCCCTGCCGCGACTTGTTCATCCGAACCCTGACCCTGCCGTTTCGCGACCCTCAAAAGCTGCTCCAAGTCGTTCCCTTCGAAGTGGAGAACCTCATCCCTCTGCCGCTGGAAGAAGTCGCCGTGGACTATCAACTGCTGGAGCCTGGCGGCACGGACGGACCGAAGAACAGCGCGGACGTGCTGGTCGCCGCCGTGCCACGCACCACACTGACGCAGCATGTCCACCTCCTGGCGGAAGCGGGGATCGAACCGAGTCTCATTGACGTGGACGCCCTCGCACTGTACTCCCTGCTGCAGCACTTGAGCCGTCAGGGACTTCCCGTTCCGCCGGATGTGGCCATGATCGACATCGGCGCCTCGAAGACCACGGTCTGCCTGACGCACCAAGGGCATCCTGCCGTCATCCGGACCATCGCCTGGGGCGGCCAACAGCTGACCCAAGCCTTGGCCAAACGGCATAGTTGCTCCTACGCAGAGGCCGAGGAGCGGAAAAAGGACATGAGCGCCCACGAGCTTGCGCCCTGGTTGACCTCCCTCGTGCGCGATCTCCAGATCACACTCCACGGCTACGAAACCACCACCAAGGCCCGGCTCAAACAGTGTTGGCTCTCCGGCGGCGGATCGGAGCTACAGGATTTGCCGGCTTGGTTGGCGGAGGAATTGGACCTGGCGCTCATCGACCAGAGCACGGTGCCTGACAAGCTCTGCCCCCCGGCCTTTGCGATCGCCCTCGGGTTGGCCGTGAAGCCGCAAAGGCTGAAACTGGGCGCACGGCTGGGGATCGGACAGCAGACCAGCATCGCCATTAACCTCAACCGGGTAACAACCACGGTCCAAGGGGCCCAGGACTCGCAGCGACACGATCTCTGGCTGGCTGTGGCTGGCTTGGCGGGATTGCTCATCCTGGGCCTGACAGACCTCTCCCTCAACCTGTGGCTGAAGGAACAACGGGCGCAGAGGTTGCACGCGGCGCTACAGGCCCAATTCCAGGCCCAGTTCCCGGGGATGGACGCGAGGACGGATGAAGTGGATCAGGCCAAGAGCGCGTTGGCTAGTCTCCGCAAGACACTCGCGCACTTGGGCGGAGACCAGGCCGGCCTGCTCCCGCTGATGCGAGACTTGGCGCAGCGCCTGCCCAAGGGGATCCCTCTGGCGATCGGTACGCTCACCGTCGAGCGGACGGCGATCCAGCTGGATGCGGAGACTGACTCGTTCGAGTCGGTCGAGAAAATCAAACAAGGGTTGCTGACTTTTCCCGACGTCCAGGAGGTCACGGTCAGCGACACACGCGTGGGTACGAGCGCGAATCAGGTACGGTTCCGCGTGGCAGTCACACTGCAGACAACATGAAGACGATGCTACGCGAACGATGGGCGAATCTGGCTGGCCGCGAGCAACTGTTCGTGGTCGGAGGCAGCCTCGTGGCGGTCACCGGGCTCCTGTTCGTCCTGCTGGTGGACCCGATGCTGGAACGGTTAGACGTCCTGGATCGCCAGATCGCCCGTCAACGGCGCGCGATGGGCGAACTGGCCCTCGTCGGCGCTCAGTACGGAGCTGCGCGCGCGCGCCTGGCCCAGATCGAGCAGCGCATCGAGGCAGGCAAGGGAACGCTCTCCCTCCTGCCCTATCTGGAAGAGGCGGCCGCCTCAGCCCACGTGCGGGACCGGATCGTCTCCATGCAGTCCCATCCGCTGCCCTCGGCCCAAGGCTATAAGGAAACGGCGGTCGAACTGCGGCTGGACGGGGTGCTGTATTCGCAATTGTTGGCCCTGCTGGTCACGCTGGAAGACTCGCCCTATCTGCTACACGTCACGCGCCTCCAGATCAAGCCGCGGTTCGAGGCTGCGCATCTGTTGGAGGCCACCCTGCTTGTCTCCACCTATGAGAAAGAATGACGAGCGTGGCATCGCCCTGCTGCTGGTGCTGCTGATCCTGGCCTTGCTGGTCCCGCTCATCCTCCAGTTCGACGCTGAGGCCCGGCGGGAGCTGCGCGAGGCCGCAGCCTTCCGTGACCACGTCAAGGCCGTCACTCTCGTCCGGTCCGGTGTGCAGGTCTCCCGCGCCATCCTGCGCTATGATGCCCAGCTGGACGCTCAATTCAACCGGGCCTACGACGCCCTGACCGATGTCTGGGCGACGCCGATCAGCGGCTATCGGCTGGGCGACGGGGTCATCGCGGCGCAGATCGAGGACGAGCGGGGCAAGTTCAACCTGAACGAGCTGGCGCTGCCGGATTCGCCCGCCCGGCAGAGTAAAATCGCCCGGCTCAAGCGGCTGTTCCAGCTCTTGCAGCTTGATCCACGGCTGGTCGAAGCCCTCGTCGATTGGGTAGACGGCAACGACTTAGCCGAGCCGAACGGAGCGGAATCCGCCTACTACCTGACCCAGACACCGCCCTATCGGGCCGCGAACGGACCCATGCAAACACTCGACGAGCTACACCTGATCAAAGGGTTCACGGACCAGACGGTGCAGAAACTGACACCCTATGTCAGTATCTATGCGCCCGACGGCTTAATCAATGTCAATACGGCCGATGCGCTCGTGCTGCAAGCTCTAGACCCCCGTATCACCCCGGCCCTCGCCCAGGAAGTGCTCCAGGCCCGACCCTTCAAAACGCCCCAGGACCTGGATCGGGTCAAAAGCGTCGAGCCGATCGCGAAGGAGTGGCGGACGCTGAACGTCTACACGGTGCGTAGCGACTATTATTCGGTTCGGGTGACGGCGACCATCACGGACGTGACGAACACAGCTCGGGCAGTGATTCGGCGGACTAGTGGGACAGGAAACAGCGCCTTGTTGTATTTCCGTCTGGAGTAGAGCATCCGAAGCGCCTTCTGGAATCTTGGATTCAGGCGCTGAGCCCTCTCCGAACGTCCCGTACCTGACCTTCCCTGGTACTGCTGGCAAGCGCACAACCCACCAGGGGAAAGCCGATCTGACACAGAACATCAGCGTGGGAATTGCTCCTGCCAGGGCGTGCTCCTGGAGAAACTCCCATCGACTGGGGCGCTTATCCGTCAACATGTGCCGCTCAAAAGTGTTGGCGACACGAATGACCCACACTTGCAACCTTCTATAGATTCGCAAGCACTCGAGCAATTATGATATTAAATAGACTTGCCGGTTTGGCCGACTAACCCAAGCACAGATCAGCCGATTACGAGAGGGCAGGGTCGGTCTCGTATGGCCACGGCATGACGCCGACCTGCGCCCAACAAGAAGGATTTCCTATATGACAGACCAAGGGCAGCGTATACGCAGACTGCTTGCTTTCACTCACATGGTCGGTATCGCGTCACTCATTGCTGTGAGCGCGAGCAGTTGCTCGAAGACATCATCATCCACTCCTCCTGCAACTGTCCAGGGACAAGCCATCAAGGGGCCGTTTGCGGGGGGCGCCACTGTCAATGCATCCCAAATTAACTCTCCGTTTGGTTTTGCAACTGGCTCCGTCGACGGTGCGGGAAACTATTCCGTCGTCACGACCTGGACTGGCCCAACGACCATTGCCGTCAGCGGAAACTTTCGAGACGACTTTACGGATCAGATAACGTCTCAGCCCGTGGCTACTCCGCTATTATCGGCGCTGAACCTTCCCACGACCGCCACGACTTCCACTCCGTTCGCCGGCCAAGTTAATCTGGCAACCAATATCGCTGCCCAAGCGCTCCTGGATTATCAAGCGGGCAAGCCTTCACTGCAGATCTCCTCGATCCATGTCAATTACTTCAACCAACTGGTGGCTCAACAAATTCTGGGGCTCGCCACCTCGGCAACGGATATCACCCAGGTTGTCCTGACCAACACAACCGACCCGAATGCGACTCAAGTGCTGGCGTTTCAAATTGCCGTGGCGTCTCTCACCGGCAGTGCCGGCACCTCCTCGGCCGTTGCGCAACTGGCCAATAACATCTTGAACGGGATGACATTGGGCAGCACGCCGACCAACGGGTTATCCGCCCCCTTTACCACCGCGCAATTGCAGGGCGCCTTGAATGCGGTCGTCGCGGGCGGCAATATTACGGTCAACGGACTGACAACGGTGCTAGGTGCCGCACCGCTCGCACTCAGCACCGTGCTGAGCTACCTTGGAACGGGCCAAACCGTGGCCCAGATGCAAAGCCAAGTTGTCGCGGCCAACGTTTATACGGCGTTGCGCGGGTTTGCCCTCCATGGCAACGCCCTCACGGTTGGCTCCGCTTCCGGGACCGTCGCGATTACGAACGATCGGGGCCAAGCCACCATGACGGGCTCAACCTCCCGCAGTAACCTGTCCCTCGGGTTCACACTCGCGGATTACAGCAACGGGACGGGGACGGGGCCCGGCAGCGCCACCACCTATCCCACCACCTTTGCCTTTGGACTTGTACCCGCCCAAGGGTCATCGGACCTCCGCACCCTAATTGGCACGATCAGCCCTGTGCAGGTGGCCACCAACGGCGCGGGCGGCCTCACCCTTTCGATACCCGCCAATGCCATCTTCACGATTTCGGGGCTGAATACCTCCGGAACCTTCGTCAGTCCCACCAACACGAGTGTGCCGGCGAATTTCATGGTGGCCGGGACGCCAACCGGCACGGGGACCCCGCTCACGATTAACCTGAATGCGCTGCTAACCCAGGTCCAGGCGGTCTTCGGCACGCAGGTGCAAGTGCTCGATCTGGCAGGAACCTACAATGTGGGGATCGGATTTTCGATTCCGATCGGGATCGAGAAAAGCGGCGGCGGCGCACTGGCGCCCTCCCAACTGCTTCCGCAAGGGACAGCCGCCTCGTGGACCGTGGGGTATACGTTCATCGCCC